>JAZRVP010000033.1:0-36008 GCA_045599245.1 Myxococcota bacterium | reverse complement strand
AGACCGGAGATTTGCTTACACCTTCCTTCAGATTCCACCTCGCGATGGACACCCTTGGTGTTCAGCTATATCCTTCCCACTACCGGGCGGATTCGGGACTTTCACCCGTTAGAACGTGCGCTCGCCGAGCGCACTAAAAAGGCCGGGTGTATTGGCAGCGCCAATAGCCCGGCCCCGGCCTTCGTATGCCCCGCATAGAAGGCCCACATAAACAAAAGCTCTATTCCGTATAAGTCAGCGAATTGGAAATCAGGGTATTAAAATCCTGAATAGCCGCCTCCTTAACCATTTTGTCGCAGTATTCGACGAAGATGTAAGCGATCGTTTTGCCCTTATCCGTCACATAGAAATCGAAGACGGTAACATAAAGAGGGACTTCGGCAGGGTACTCATATTCGTAACGATATCCTGAGCGGAAAGCGTTATTTTTGAGCTTCACATTTTCAGCCAACTCTTCTTTGACAGCGGTGAAATCGCTCTGAGTGAGTTTTTCATGAAACGTCGTAAAAAGCTGTTCAGCGATTCTTCCGCGCACGAGCTCACGTTTATAGACCTCAATACGGCTTTCGGTATCGGGATTGACATAGACCTGAATGCAAGAATCGCTGGTCTCACATTTTTCAGTTTTCCAGTTATCGAGAGAAGCGAGAGCGAGAGGGGCAGCATCCTGATTTTGAGCAGCAGCAAAGCCGGCAAACCCAAACGTCAGGCAGGCAGAAACGAGAAGGCATGAAAAAAAGCGAAGCATGTGAACCTCAAACAGAACCATCCATTGAAGGTGAAGAACGCAAAACGCCAATGTTATCTGCGATCCTGACCATCAATGCAAGTTTAAGTATTTTTTCAGAGTCGAAATCCATTAATTTTTGTCGTCGGGAGTCTCATTCGAGTTATTTTCAGAGGGAGTTTCATCCCGTGAAGTCTTGTCGTCGTCAGCCAGCACTGCGTCATGAACTGTATTACCGGCGTCGTCGGGTGCGTTCACGGCCGGAAGCGCGACGGAAGCGAGTGCCGCAGAACTCGTCAAAGGCAGTTCAACGGCGGGGACGTCGGAAGTGCCGTCGTCATCGAGTTCCTTCATGCGTTCGATGATATAGGAAACTGTCGTATTGAGCATTGATGCGACGGGAACTGCGAGAAGAAGCCCCAGGACACCGGCCACGAGTTCACCGGCGAGCAGAGCGAAGATGATAATAACGGGATGGAGATTGGACGAAGAGCCGACGATTTTCGGTGTAAAGAAGTTCGTGTCGAGCAGATGCACGCCGATAATCCAGACGAGCATAAAGAGGCCGCTCAGACCGCCGTGCATGAGCCCGAGAAGGACAGCAGGAATGGTCGAAATGATCGTCCCGAAAATGGGCACAATGCAGAGAACGCCGGCAATAATGCCGATCAAAATCGCGAAATCACCGACGAAAATCGCCATCCCGATTCCGGTCAGGAGGCCATCGATGCAGCAGATAATGAGCTGTCCGCGAACGACCCCCGAAAGGCCTTTGGTAAGTCTTTCCATGTATGAGTCATACCGTTCGGAATTGCCTTTTTTGTCGGTAAAAAGGCGGCGAATGGAAGCCATGATTTTTTCTTTATCGATCGAGATAAAGGCAGCGACCATGAAAACGAGAATGACCTGAATAAAGGCATTGACGATAAACTGAACGGTATCCTGAAGAAGAGAGATGGCACTTCCGGCATATTTTGTACTGGATTCGACGAATTCAATGACCGTTTTATTGAGTTCACGTTCGAGGTTGAAACTGGCCGTTTTCGAATGATTGTCATCAATTTTGGGCTTGAGAACGAAAGACCCGTTGCTGTCGTTCTCGAACATAATCTCGTGTTCACCGGCGAGGACCTCATAAGTCCCTTGTTTTGTCTGTCGAAGCGTGAACAGAACCGTTTCGTCTTTTTTATCGTCGCGATGAGGCACTTTTTTGACCGTGACGACATTTTGATCGCGCTCACCAGCAACGAGCAAAGGCTGATTTCCGGAGGTATCGATTTCGGGGATGGTCCCGTTCATGACTTCGCGAAAAGCGCCTTCATAGGATTTTTCGACTTCATTTCTGGCATTCTCGATGGCTTGATCGACATCTTTTGCGTCATGTCTGGAGAAGAGGAAAAGCATCTCGTTGATGTTCTGACTGAGCTTTGGAATTTCCTCGTCTTTAACGCGAGTAAAATATTTTGGAAGTTCGTCAGTCGCCTTGCTGATTTCAACACTCAGGGAGGGGATGAAAGCGAAACCGAGTCCGGTAAGTGCGAGCAGGAAAACGAAGTATGCGCAGAGGACGGCCAGCCCTCTGGGGACTTTTCTATTTTTAATTTTGACGCGATTAAGCCGCGAAACCATCGGATCGATGAGATAGACGACGATGAGGGCGACGATAAACGGCGTCATGACGTCATGAAAGAGGATGACGAGGCAGAGCAGGACGAGCGAGACGATGAGCAGAACGGCGTGTTTACGAGCAAACAGATGGATGCGATTCATTTGAAAACTTATTCGATAGGAACGTGCCAGTGGAACCGTGCCCCCAGTTTAAAGGTTGGTGCATGTCCTTCTTCATCGGAAGTATTCTGGCCAGTTAAGTCGATGAATTGATTATCGTTGAAATAATATTCGGCGGAAAGAGCCTGTTCATTTCCCTCGGAACCGCGAATGGAAACGGCAGCAGCTATGCGCAGTCCCTTGTTAATCTGCTTAACGTAGACGAACTGTGCAGCACCTTCAGAGAAAACGAATTTAAACTGATCGGCATTGATAAATGTATCAAGCTGAGAAGTAAAGAACGGAGAAAGCAAAGACTCCATGGCGACGTCGTTTCCGGAGAAATCATCGATCGTTTTTCCGGTCAGGATGAGAGCATAGACGTTTGCATCGGTAAGGTAGGGGCTCGATTCAAAACTCCAAACGGGTCTAAAGACGGTTCCACCGACGGTAAGCGTAATCGCATAAAGATCACTGGAAGAGGCATCATTGGTCGAGATACGTTTTCGTCGATCGAGATCGGTGCTTCCCGTTACCGAGCTGAAAGCGTCCGATGTGGTATTGATTTCAGAGGTTGCGGCAATATCGATTTTTCCGTCCAGAGAGCCGTTAAAGGCAATCTGAGCGCCGTTCTGGAATTCGAAGTCATTGCCCTGAAGCGAGAAAAGCCCCTGATTGATGGAGAAGATGCCGGTTGGCGCGAAGTCTTTGACGGTACCGCCGATTCTGAGCTGAGAACCGAGTTCGAGTTCGACGAGAGCCGTTGCAATCTGGACATCGACATTGATGGAATTTTCGGCGGCGACGCCGACATCGAGATGAATTTTTCCGAGGAAAGGATATTTCCTCATAAAAGAAGGCGAATAGGTATCGACGCGTTTTTTTGAATCGATAAAGAGGGAGAGAATCTGTTCACGAATGAAGTTTGAGGAACCGTCATCAAAATTCTTTTTATACTTGGCTTCAGCGACCTCGATATCGCCGGAAACTTTGACGGTATCGAAATCGTTGAGATCTTTTGCCGTAATCTGGATATCGGGAGAGACGGTAAGGAAGAGTTCGTCTTTCATTCGGAAACTGACGTTTGTCGCCGTGATGGACAAATTACCACTCTTTGGCATGATAGCATTGCGGGCGAACTCACCGAAGATGAGATATGAACCGCCCATCAGATTACCTCTGAAGCCGTTATTTTTGGGGATAATGATGCATTCCCCGGGTTCGGAACAGCCGTCATCTTTAGTGATTTGAAGGACGCCACTGTCGAGCGTCACGGGTTCATTGAGGGAACGCAGTCCGATGGAAACGGGTTCACGGACGAACAGTTCAGCACTCATATCGATTTTATCGAGATCGAGTTTAAAGGCCTTATTCTGATCGAGGATATTGGCGTCGAGATTGACTTTGAGTCCGAGTGCGCCTTGCGTTGAATAGACATCCTTGACGAAAAGTTGAGCGAGTGCGGCGTTGAGAATACCGTCGAGCACGAGGGAAACATCACCTTTTGTGGAAGCGAAGAGGCTAAGAGCGACGGCCTGTTCTTCGAATTTAAGCGTAAAAGGCTGTTCCTCCGGCGTATAGAGACACGTTTCCTGTTTCGGACACTTTGGCGTATTTCGATCGATGACAAAAAATCCTTTTGTGAGTTCAATCGGAGCATTTGCGACCGTCGTGAGAACGGAAATCGGATCGCGGACACCGAGATAACCACTGAGTTCAAGATTCTTCAGGCTGATTTTATCGTGATTGAACATATTGCCCCGGGCAGAAAGACTGACGCCCAGGAGTCCGGAAGACTGTTTCAAGGTATCGATAAAAGAGCCGGCAATCGCGGCATCGACTTCGCCGTTGAGATCGAAATTGATGTCACCTTCGAGCCCGACATTTCCACTCATTTTGAGAACGGAATCTCGATATTTAAGTTCGAGCTGATTGAGTTTAACCGACTGTTGATTGATATCAGCAATAAAGTAAGCGGGCTGAGTCAGGAAGAGAGAGTTCCCGAGGACATCGACGTCGATGGTATCGATAAGGAGTGAAGCCTTCATATCGTCGAAGTTTTTCATGCAGAACCCGAGAGACCCGGAAACGAGAGCCTTACGAATGTTAAACTGAGTCGCGAGTTCGCTTAAATCAATGCCGAACTGACTGAGGGTATCGAGAACCTCGAGATCCGGGAAATTGAGAGAAAGAGAGACGGAAAACTTCGGAGCCGTTCGCACGAACCCGGCGAGCTGAAACGTATCGACGAGGATCCCTTTGACGAGGGTATATTGAGAAGATCTCGACATGAGGATTTGGGTATTTCCAAGTTTCATGTCGCCATATTTGAGGTCATTAATCTCAAAAGAGCCTTCAGCCCAGGTCGATTCCATGACATTTGAAATGTTACTGACGGCATCGGACATCAGGACATTGAGATTGACATTTGCGGAAATGTCAAAAGAGACGGTGGCATCAACGGGGAGTTCGAGGTCTCTGAACGGTTTGAACTCATTCGGAGAAATCGGCTGCAGAGCGACGTTAAAGATAACGATATTGGTATCGAGATCGTAAGTGAGTGCACCGAGGGAGAGATCCGGGGTACGTCTGGCGACACGAGGCTGTTCTGAGGGATTTTTTCGTCGTCTTCCAGGAGTAACCATCATATTTTCGACGAATTTTTCAGCCTGTGTAGCCCCGACTTTATTGAGCTGTCCGGCAACCTTTCGAGTGTTATCCGGATTGTTCTCCAAAGAAACCGTTCTTTGAACAGTATCAGGACCATCCTTTTGGGCATTCGAGTCGGCGACTTCGGAGTCTTTGAACCAAAGGTTCAGAGCGGGGATGAGAACTTTATTGTCTTCGTATCTGGCAATGAGAAGGAGGCGAGAGATGTCGACATCCATGGCCTCGAGATCGTTCATGACATAAACGAATCTTGCCTTCATCCCATCGTAGGGACCATCGACGATCAGAGTCCCCTCGCCGTGGCCGTGAAGGCCGAGCGGATCGAGAGAATCAATGCCGAGATTCTGGAGATCGACGTCGGTAATCCGGAGTTCGACGTGGAAAGGAATGTGGGTGGGATCGTTAAGTTTTTCGGGCGAAAAAGCACTCGTAATCGAAGCGTCAAGGCTTCCGAAAGCGGTATCAACTTTAAAGGATTTTGCGGTGAGGCTGGAATGATCGAGATTGAGATCGACATCGACGTTTGGAACGCGAATGCCCATATAAGCGAGGTTTGAGGACTTGAGTTTAAGCTGTCCGCAGGATTCTCCGCTGCAATCATAATAAGATACGTTGAAATCGATGGGGCCGGCCTCGACATCGGAGACGCCGAAATAGTCGGCATATACGGCGGGTTCTTCGATATGAGCAGAGACATCGGCGGTCAATTCAGCGAGATTATTGGTATTAAGCCGAAGTCCGGGCGCAATTTTGACGTGATCCGAACCGAAAGAAACGTTGAGTCCGGAAGGGGAAGCGACGATACCGTTTTTGTAAGTGAGAACGGGCTGATTTGAATCGTCGGCAGCGGCGATGGAAACCGATTTAATTCCGGCAAAAGACTGACTGAACTGATAATTAGTGTCCTCGGGCAAGAGGACGGCCATCATGCCGTCATGAGATTGAGCCTTGAGGTGACTGGAAAAGAGACCGTTAAATCTCTGCAATTCGCCGTCGGGCATGAAGTCGAGCGGAGTCATTCCCTCCTGTAATCGGGATCGAAAATCGGGATCGATGAAAGAAAATTCCGGGTCTTGAGGTTCCCGTCCGGCCCAGAGATCGATATCGAAGTTTCCATCCATGATGTCATAATAACCGCCGAGCAGGACGCCGCCGAGAGCGGTATCGGCCTCGAAAGCGGCAATGGTAAGGTGCTGACCATCCATGTGGGCGCGCAGTGCGGCGCGAGCGATATCGACATCAAACGTATCGAACTGTGGCATATCAAGGGCGATATCGCCGGAAACGCGAGCGAGATCACCGGCCATCGAAGCCTGAAGCCGCAGCTGGTCTTTGCCGTGGAGAATCGGGCCGAAGAAGTAAGCCAGAATGGGTTCTTCAACTTTGAGCCGGAGATCGAGATCAGCCGCCCAGAGGATGCTTTCCTGTGGCAGGAGACCGGATGGCGTATGATGATATTTGTCGGCGGCGTCATCGATATCGTTCTGTGTCGGACCGACATTCATCATGGCCTCTTTCATGGTCATGGTTCCGCCATCACCGATTTCACTCGTCATACCGGGGATATAAAAAGTGTTCCCGTGCCAGTTAAAGCCATCGACCAAAGTATTTTTGAGAGGAACGTGAAAGTCGCCACGCACATCGGGTTTAACGCCGACTTGTTTTGCGAAATCGGGGGACTGTCTGAGGATATCGTCGATGTACCGAACCATCTGCTGATAGGCATATCCAACCTTTCCGGCCGATCCCGGGCCGCCACTCATGATGAGTCCCTCGTCTTCATCGCCCATACTTGAAAGGGAAAAAGAAAAGAGAGCGGGATTAAAGGTCAGGGAACCGTTTCCAACGCGCACGGCAGGCACATTATTGTTATTGCGAGCCATTGGAGAGATCATCTCGAGGATTTGACCTGCACGAAGGGCGAAATGATCGACTTCGGTATTGAGGAGATCGATTCTAAAGCCATCGAAAACGAGATGCACCGCCGTATTGGAGACGTTGAGATCGGCGAGATTGACGACGAAGTTTCCGGGTTCGGGATCAGGGGGTTCCGGTTTGGAAAAATAAGGCAGGACGACCTTAAGAATATTAAGCTCACCGTGGGTAAAGTCGAGATAGACATCGGCATCATAAGCCTTGATGCGATTGACGGTGAGGGTAGTATCCGTAATGAGATCGACGAGTTCGACGATAGGAATTTTGGCCTCAACTTTGGGAACAAAGATGACGTGATCGGACTTTCCGGCTTCGGAAAGCCGGACATTTGTCATTGTAAGTGTTTTGAGAATGGCGTCGGTTGACATGGTGTCAGCGTAATAATCGCCACGCAGAAAGCCACTGAGTTGAGAGTGAAGGATTTTAGGACCGTACGAACTGTTGAGGATAAAGAAGACGGCGAGGTACAAGAAGCCGATGAATATACACGGCCACATCAACACGACGATAATCGTGTTGGTCCAACGATGAAGCCACTCGGGGACGCGAGTTTCCGCGACGAGAAGCATTTTTGTCTTGTCATTTCGCCGAGTCATGCAACAGGAAAAAGCAGAACGAGAGGGAGGCAGAGAGGAGGATTATTTGTTGAGGAGCTTGTTCATTTCTTCCTGAGAAGCGGCACAGCGGAAGCCGAAATGATGAGCGGGATCGTTACTGGGGACGTGGGAGCGGCGATGAATGCCGGTTGCATGTTCCGGTTCCCAGTACCAGGATCCACCGCGAACGGATTTATGACGATATTTGCCGCATCTACCGTCTTTGTCGGCCTCACCGCCGCAGGGACCTTTTGGATTGATGCCCTGGCAATCAGCGCCGCAAGCCTCGTAACTGCCGGTGTACCAGTCGGCGACCCATTCTTCCGCATTGCCCATCATGTCGCAAAGGCCATATCGCGAAGCGCCTTTGGAACAGACCTCAAGAACGCGGCCTTTTTCGGGGCTTTTACCTTTACGTTTTTTCTCGCCGCAGGAGCGGCCTTTTTTGTCCATGATAACGGAATTTTCACAAGTGGCGGGATCGTTACCCCAAGGATAAAGATCGCCATTTTCGCCGCGAGCGGCTTTTTCCCATTCGGCCTCGGTAGGAAGATGTTTACCGCGAGCCTCGCAGAATTTTTTTGCATTGTACCAGCTCAGACCGGTAATCGGCTGTTTTGGAGCGTCGTAATCGACGTATTTCGGGCCGTCTTTTTCGCATTTATTTTCTTTAACGCAGGCGTTGTAATCAGCGTTGGTGACTTCAGTTTTATCCATGTAGAAAGTCTGAAGCCAGATGGTCTGCTGAGGGAAATTATTGCGATAATCCTTCGCATCTTTCATTTCTTTGGTCATGTAGGCCTTGTTATAGCTGGACTGATTGCAATGTTTATGAACATCGTCATCGGCGCCGCGAATGAAACTGCCGCCAGGGATACAGGACATTCCTTCGACAGGAGAGAGACAGTCGAAGACAGGCTGACCATCGGGAAGCGTTTTAGCCTGAGCGGCGGGTGCTGCCGGGGCGAGCTGAGCGGTGGGTGCTGCCGGGGCGGGCTGAGCGGCGGGAGCGGTTTCAGGAGCGGGGGTCTGAGCGAAAGCCGATGCAGAAACGAGTAAAGATGCGAGTACAAAAGCGATCGAGCCAGTTATTTTTTTCATGATGAAATCTCCCATAAATTCGTTGCTCAAAAGGAAAGAGCAGACCAATATATCATTATAGCACAGAGCGCGGCATCATGCCACGCCTTGATGTATGTGCGAAGCGCATAATGATCAGTCGGGGCTTTACCCCGAACCCCACCAGGGCTTTGCCCCAGACTCCACCAAAGGGCTAAGTCCTTTGGAATCCTCAATATTTTAGCTGGTATAATTCTTTGGGGCTGCCTTACAATTATTCCCCGATGGGCCCCACCTCAGTTTGCAATATGAAATGTACTTCGTTTCCCGAGCCTGTTGGTCGAGGCGTTGTGTACAACGCCTCGACTGGCCGTTCATTTCATTTGCTCACTGGGCTCTGCGATGCCAACCGTCCACCGGACGCCTGCCTTCTCGCCACCCAGTTCTCGGCAATTACTGACTTATCATTGGGTAATAATCTTTTTTCACCAATCCCTGCATATTTTAGAAGAACTGTGAATTAACCCTGTTAAGTAGTAACCGCATAATGTTTCATGTGAACCTGCATAAAAAAAAGGCTGGGCGAGTGTATTGGCCGAAGGCCGATAGCGAGCCAGAAAGCATTGCGTATTGGCCGAAGGCCGATAGCGATGCCCACTTCTTCAAAAAAAAATTAAAAATAAAAATATTTTTTTTAAAAAATAAAAATTTTCTTGACGAAAAACAAAAAATGGACATGAGGAAATATCGATTGACAACCGAATGTAGTCAAGCGTAGGATATTTCGGCTTTTGTCTGTGCGAAAGTGTGCAGACGTAACATGTGAGGTCACACGGAAGTGGCTTTACGTATGGAGAAAGTGCGCATGAAAAGAGAATTCCCAGAGCAGTCCAATCGAGCGATACCGACATCATCAGACGATCGTGGGAAAGAGAGCGCACAGCGCAAATGCGCGTAACATAAAGAGTATTTGCATTTTTATTGACCAGTACTCGAGGAGATGAAATGGCATCTGTGATTCAGTCGAACTTCAGAGCACGCCGCAGCTATGCGAGCAGCAAATGTATTGTGGAAGTGCCGAATCTGATCGACATTCAGCGGCGTTCGTATGAAGCGTTTCTTCAGGCGGATGTTCCCCCGGAAGAGCGAACAGAAACGGGACTTCAGGGTGTATTTAAGAGCATATTCCCGATTAGAGATTACAACGGGACGGCAGAACTAGATTTTTTGAGCTATACTCTTGAAGAATCGAAGTATGACGTGGAGGAGTGTCATTCTCGAGGGATGACGTATGAGTCCCCGATCAAGGTTGACGTACGTCTGACGGTATTTGACAAAGACGAGAACGGTACGACGAGCATTCGCCACTATGAGGATCAGCAGGTCTATTTTGGGGCGATTCCTTTAATGACGCCGGAAGGGACGTTTATTATCAACGGAACGGAACGCGTTGTTGTAAGCCAGTTGCATCGTAGTCCTGGTGCATTTTTCGACAATGACAGTGGATCGAATTCGAGTTCAGGGAAGCTGAGTTTTTCGGCGCGCATCATACCTTATCGTGGTTCGTGGGTTGATTTTGAGTTTGACTCGAAGGACATGATTTGTGTCCGCATTGACCGACGCCGCAAGATGTATGCGACGATTCTTCTTCGAGCCCTTGGGTATTCGACGGAAGAGCTTCTCAAGATGTACTATCAGATTGAGACGATTTCGATCGACAGCACGGGCATTCATCGTCCGGTAAGCAAAGAGTACCTGATGAATCAGCGTGCCGACTTCGACATTGTGGATCCGGCGACAGGCGACGTGATTTGCAAAGAGAAGAAGAAATTCAACCGAGGCACACTTCGCAAGCTGGAAAAAGCGGGTATTACGAGCATCCCGATGAGCATTGAATCGCTGTGTGATCGTGTAGCGGCACAGGATTACTATGACGAAGAGACGGGCGAGGTTATTCTTGAATGCAACCAGCAGATCACGCCGGAAATTCTTGAGAGACTCGGGGGTTGCGGCATCAATTCCATCGATGTTCTGTATTTTGATGACGATGGTCTGAATGTCGGGCGTCAGTTAAGCCGAACGCTTGCGGTTGATAAATGCACGAGCCCGGAAATGGCGCGTATTGAAATCTATGCGAGAACGCGTCCCGGTGATCCACCCACGCAGGAAAGTGCAGACGCCCTTTTCAACGGTCTTTTCTTCGATCCGACGCGTTATGATCTGTCGAATGTCGGCCGTCTCAAACTGAATCACAAGTTCAAGCTTGACACGAAAGAAAGCATTCTGACGAAAGAAGACATCATCGAGACGGTTCGTTATCTCATCGACCTTGCCCAGGGCAAAGGCCTTGCGGACGATATCGATCACCTGGGCAATCGACGTGTTCGTGCGGTTGGCGAACTTCTTGAGAACCAGTACCGCAACGGTCTTGCGAGAATGGAGCGTGCGATCAAAGAGCGCATGTCGATGAATCAGGCGACGGATGTTGTTCATCCGCACGATCTCATCAATGCGAAACCGGTTGTTGCTGTAGTTCGCGAGTATTTTGGATCGAGCCAGTTGTCCCAGTTCATGGATCAGACGAATCCGCTGAGCGAGCTGACGCACAAGCGTCGTCTGTCAGCACTCGGTCCCGGCGGTCTTACGCGCGAACGCGCAGGTTTCGAAGTCCGCGACGTTCATCCCACGCACTATGGCCGTATCTGCCCGATCGAAACGCCGGAAGGTCCGAACATCGGTCTTATTGCGTCACTGTCAACGTTTGCACGCGTCAATGAGTATGGCTTTATTGAGACGCCGTATCGCCGTGTAAACAACCGCAAGATCAGTGATCAGGTCGATTATCTGAGCGCCCTTGATGAAGACGATCACAATATCAGTCCTGCGAACGTCGAAATCGACGAGAACAACTGCATTGTGGGTGACACGATTGAATGCCACCAGAACGGCGAACTGACGGTAGTCAAGACAGAAGACATCGACTACATCGATGTAAGCCCGAATCAGATGGTATCCGTGGCTGCAGGCCTTGTTCCGTTCCTGGAAAACGACGACGCAAACCGAGCCCTCATGGGCGCGAACATGCAGCGTCAGGCCGTTCCTCTTCTCGTTGCGGAAGCGCCCTGGGTTGGCACGGGCATGGAGCTTATGGTTGCCCGTGACAGCGGTGTAGCCATTCACGCGAAACATGCGGGAACCGTAGAACGAGCCGATGCATGCAACGTTGTTATTTGGCCGGATCGGGATGAAACGGGGCTGAACGTCAAACCCGACATCTATCATCTTTACAAATATCGTCGTTCCAACCAGGGAACGTGTTTCAACCAGCTTCCGGCCGTCAATGTCGGCGATCATGTCAATGTCGGCGACGTCATTGCGGATGGTCCTTCAACGGACTGCGGCGAACTGGCTCTGGGCAAAAACGTCGTAGTTGCCTTCGTTCCGTGGTGCGGCTACAACTACGAAGACGCCATTCTTCTGAGTGAAAAGATGGTGATGAAAGACGTCTATACGTCCATTCATATTGAAGAATTTGAATGCATCGCCCGCGATACGAAACTCGGAAAAGAAGAAATCACGCGAGATATTCCGAATGTTGGCGAAGAGGCCCTCAAGGATCTCGATGAATCGGGTATTATTCGCGTTGGTGCGGAAATCAAACCGGGCGACATTCTCGTCGGAAAAGTGACGCCGAAAGGCGAGACACAGCTTTCACCGGAAGAGAAACTTCTTCGAGCGATCTTCGGAGAAAAAGCCGGCGACGTGCGCGACAGCTCTCAGCGCGTTCCGCCCGGGCTTGTGGGTACAGTCATTGATGCGAAGGTCTTTAGCCGCCGCAGAGAAGACACCGATGAACGCACAAGAGAAATCGACCAGGTGGAAAAAGATCGCCTGACCAAGGCATTCGAAGTCCAGCTCAAAATTATCCGCAAAGGCGGTTATCAGCGCATCCGCGAATTCCTCGTTGGCCAGGAAACGACGGGCAAGATGATCGATGACAACGGCAATACCCTTGTTCTCAAAGGCCAGGTTCTGACCGATGAGATTCTGGACGGTATTGAACGTCATCTTTGGAAAGACATTCCGGTGAGCAAAGCGATTGCCGACAACATCAGCAAGATCAATCAGCTTGTTGAAGAGCAGTGCGAAGATGCCCGCGCCTATTATGAAGACAAACTGGCGAAAGTGGACAAAGGGGATGAACTCCCACCCGGTGTACTCAAGATCGTCAAAGTCAGTGTTGCCATCAAGCGCAAGATTCAGGTTGGTGACAAGATGGCTGGACGTCACGGTAACAAAGGTGTCGTCAGCAACGTGCTCCCGATCGAGGATATGCCTTACCTCGAAGACGGTACACCGGTTGATTTTGTACTCAATCCACTCGGCGTCCCGAGCCGAATGAACATTGGTCAGATTCTCGAAATTCACCTTGGCTGGGGTGCTCGCGGCATGGGGCTGAAGATCAACAAACTGCTCGAAGCAGCTCGCAAAGAAGGATGCGACAAACTTCGCTCAGAACTGAAGATTGCCTATCCGCAACCTGAAACCGTGGCCTTCCTCGACAGCCTGAGCGATGACGACGTGATCGAATTCGCGAAGAAATGCAACCGAGGTATCCATGTTGCAACGCCGGTATTCGATGGTGCCCGCGAAAGCGACATCCACGATCTTCTGGTCGAAGCGGGTCTCGATCTGAGCGCGAAATCAACCCTGTTTGATGGACGCACGGGTGAACCGTTTGCCAATGACGTGACAGTCGGTGTCATGTACATGCTCAAGCTCCATCACCTGGTTGATGAAAAGATTCATGCGCGATCGATTGGTCCCTACAGCCTCGTCACGCAGCAGCCTCTTGGCGGTAAGACCCAGTTCGGTGGCCAGCGTCTCGGTGAAATGGAAGTCTGGGCAATGATGGCCTATGGTGCCGCCTATTCACTCCAGGAATTCCTCACGGTCAAATCAGATGACGTTGTTGGCCGTACACGTATGTACGAGTCCATTGTCAAAGGAGATTTTGCCCTGGAAGCCGGACTGCCCGAATCCTTCAACGTTTTGATCAAAGAGCTTCAGTCGCTTTGTCTCGACATTGAACTTCTCGAAGAGCCTCTTAAATAATATAAGCATCAGCCGGGGCAATGCCCGGCTGTTCCAAATGTCAAAATACCTGCAGAATGCGTTTATGACGTGTTCTGCCTTAATATAGAGGTAAGCTGTGACAGATATAAACAATTTTAATTCTTTCGATCATCCGAAAGATCCTCTGAGTTTTTCCGCCATGCGCATTATGCTGGCCAGTCCTCAGAAAATTCGTGACTGGAGCCACGGAGAAGTCAAGAAACCGGAAACCATCAACTACCGCACGTTCAAACCGGAACGCGATGGTTTGTTCTGCGCGAAAATTTTCGGGCCGGTGAAAGACTATGAGTGCAACTGCGGCAAATATAAACGCATGAAACATCGCGGTGTCACCTGCGAAAAGTGCGGTGTTGAAGTCATTCAGTCCAAAGTTCGTCGTGAACGCCTCGGCCATATCGAACTTGCGACCCCGGTTGTCCACATCTGGTTCTTCAAAAGCCTTCCGTCGCGCATCGGTAACGTTCTCGATATCACCCAGAAAGAGCTCGAAAAAGTTCTCTACTGTGTCAGCTTTATTGTGACCAAACCCGGCTCAACGCCACTCGAAAAAGGCGAAATTCTCAGCGAAAAAGCCTACTCTCAGTACCTTGCCGAATACGGTGAGACCGCATTTGAAGCCAAGATGGGAGCGGAAGCAATCCATAGTCTTCTTTCAGACGTCAATATCGACGAAGAAGCCATGAAACTTCGCCACGAAATGAAAGAAGCGACGAGCGATGCCAAACGCAAGAAGATTGCCAAACGTCTCAAAGTCATCGAAGCTTTCCGTCATTCCGAAAACCTTCCTGAGTGGATGATCCTCGAAGTTCTTCCGGTCATTCCGCCAGATCTTCGTCCGCTCGTCCCCCTCGATGGCGGCCGCTTTGCGACATCCGATCTCAACGATCTCTATCGCCGCGTCATCAACCGAAACAACCGACTCAAACGCCTTATCGACCTCAATGCACCTGAAATCATCGTTCGCAACGAAAAGCGTATGCCTCAGGAAGCCGTTGATGCCCTGTTTGATAACGGCCGCCGAGGCAAAGTCATTCACGGTGCCAACAAACGTCCGCTCAAATCACTCTCTGAAATGCTCAAAGGTAAACACGGCCGTTTCCGTCAAAACCTTCTCGGTAAACGTGTCGACTACTCCGGCCGTTCCGTTATCGTTGTCGGTCCTGAACTCCGTCTGCATCAATGCGGTCTTCCCAAGAAGATGGCTCTTGAACTCTTCAAACCGTTCATTTTCAACAAACTGGTGGACGGCGGTATCGTCAACACGATCAAGAGCGCCAAGAAAATGGTCGAAATGGAACGTCCCGAAGTTTGGGATATTCTCGACGAAGTCATCAAGGAACACCCGGTTCTTCTCAACCGTGCACCTACGCTGCACAGACTCGGTATTCAGGCATTCGAACCGACCCTGATCGAAGGGAAAGCAATCCAGATGCATCCGCTCGTTTGTACGGCCTTCAACGCCGACTTCGACGGTGACCAGATGGCAGTCCATCTTCCGCTTTCACTCGAGGCCCAGATGGAAGCTCGCGTTCTCCTTCTCTCCACAAACAACATTCTTTCCCCGGCAAGCGGTAACCCAATCATCGTTCCGACCCAGGACATGGTTCTCGGCTGCTACTATATGACGCGTCCGCGTCCATTCGCCCTCGGCTGCTATCGCGAAGACGAAAATGGCCGCCCAATCGATGGCCTTTATGCCAACTTCGAAGAAGTTCGCATGGCTTATGACCACGGCAAAGTTCATCTTCAGGCCGAAATCAAAGTCCGTCATAAAAATGAAAAGACCGGCGAACTCGAACTCATCGACACGACCGTCGGCCGCGTACTCATGGCTGAAATTCTGCCTCCGGAAATGAGCTTCAGCATGATTAACCGCACCTTCACCAAAAAAGCTCTCGGTAATCTCATCGATCTCGCCTACCGCTTCGCAGGTGAAAAAGGCACCGTCCTGCTCGCAGACCGCGTTCGTACCATGGGTTATACTCAGGCTACAAAAGCCGGTATTTCCATCAACATTCACGATATGATCATCCCTGAAGCAAAGGCTAAACTACTCGCCGACGCTCAGGATAAAGTCAACGAAATCGCCGATCAGTATAACGACGGTCTCATCACCGACAAAGAACGTTACAACAAGGTCGTCGATATTTGGGGCCAGGTCACGACAAAGATTTCTGACGCCATGATGCACAACATCAAGACCCAGAAATTCGTCGATGAAAAGACCGGTAAAGTCGTCGAAGGACCTTCCTTCAACGCCGTTTTCATGATGGCTGACTCCGGTGCTCGTGGTAGCCAGCAACAGATTCGTCAGATCGCCGGTATGCGAGGTCTTATGGCCAAACCTTCAGGCGAAATCATTGAAACACCTATTCGTGCCAACTTCCGCGAAGGCCTCTCCGTTCTCCAGTACTTCATCTCCACCCACGGTGCCCGTAAAGGTCTCGCCGATACCGCTCTTAAGACCGCTAACTCCGGTTACCTGACCCGCCGTCTCGTCGATGTCGCTCAGGATACCATCATCTTCGAACAGGACTGCGGTACACTCGATGGTATCGAAATGACCTCCCTCGTCAAAGACGGTGAAGTTATCGAAGACCTCGGCGATCGCGTCCTCGGTCGTGTTGCCCTCTTTGATATCGTCGATAACGATGGCAATGTTCTCGTCGAAGCAAACCATGAAATCGATGAGTCCGCAGTCGAAGCCATTCGCCATGCCGCCCTCCGAAGCGTCTTCATCCGAAGCGGTCTTACCTGCCAGGCTGAACACGGCATTTGCGCTCTCTGCTACGGCCGTGACCTCGCTCGCGGTAGACTCGTCAACCACGGTGAAGCCGTCGGCGTTATCGCCGCTCAGTCCATCGGTGAACCTGGTACTCAGCTTACGATGCGTACCTTCCATACCGGTGGTACCGCCAACGTCGAAGGCGTTGAGTCCAGCTATGAAGCCAAGAATCTTGGTATCATTCGCTTCCATGAACTCAACTGCGTCGATGCCCTCGATGGCACATTCGTCGTCATGAACCGTAACTCCGAAATGAGTATCCATGACCTCGAAACAGGCCGCGAACTCGAACGTTATCCTCTCCGCTACGGTGCCAGACTTCACGTCAAAGAAGGTGATGAAGTCAAGAAAGGACGCCTCCTCGCTGACTGGGATGCTTTCGCAAACGTCATGATCTCACAGGAAGCCGGTTTCATCAAATTCGAACAAATCATCGAAAATCGTACCATGCGTGAAGACTTCGATAAAACCACAGGTCTTTCCCGTAAAACGATTATCGAAACCAAAGAAACTGACCTTCAGCCTCGCGTTGTCGTCTGTCAGGCCGTTGAAAATGGTACCGATGACAACGGTAACGTGAAATACAAGGCCGGTAAAGTCCTCGCTGAATACCAGATGCCAGTTGACGCCATTCTCGTCGTCAACGAAGGCGACATTATTAAACCGGGTGCCACACTCGCCAAAATACCTCACGATGACACGAAATCCGGCGGTATCGTTGGCGGTCTTCCACGTGTTGCTGAACTCTTCGAAGCTCGCAAACCGAAAGAACTCGCTATTATCTCCGAGATCGAAGGTACCGTTTCCTACGGAAAAGACACGAAAGGTAAACGTCGTATCATCATCACACCTGATGTCGGCGATCCAATCGAATACCTCATTCCTAAAGGCAAATACATCATCGTTCACCCGGGCGACCGCGTCCAGGCAGGCGATCAGCTCATGGAAGGTTCGTCCAACCCGCACGACATCCTCGCCGTTAAAGGGCGTAAAGAACTCGCCAAATTCATGGTCGATGAAATCCAGGAAATCTACCGTACACAAGGTGTTCGCATCAACGACAAGCACATCGAAGTTATCGTTCGTCAGATGCTGCGCAGATGCAAAATTACCCACGTCGGCGATTCCTCATTCCTGCTCGATGAACACGTCGACAGACACCTCTTCGAACGCGAGAACGAAAAAATCATGGCCAAAGGCGGCGATCCTGCCGTTGCAGAAGACCTCCTGCTCGGTATTACCAAAGCTTCACTTTCGACAGAATCCTTCATTGCTGCTTCCGCATTCCAGGAAACAACAAAGGTTCTTACCGAAGCTTCCATTGCAGGACGCGTCGACGGTTTCTACGGCCTCAAAGAAAATGTCATCATGGGCCGCCTGATTCCTGCAGGAACCGGACTCCAGGCTTATCGATATCTCGATATGGTCGTCGAAAATAAGAAAGAAGATTAATTTCTTTGTCGCCCTGACTATTGCTTCGCAATACGCCAGGGTTGCTCACCTATTGTGCGTCAAAACGCACAATACGGTTCGCATTTGCCGCTATTCGTTTTACGAATACGCGGCTTTTTTTGTTTTTTCCTACATCACACAATCCCAACGCAATAACGCCATTGCTCACAGGGCTCTGTGATGCCAGCCGTCCACCGGACGCCTACCTTCTCGGCCCCCCGGCTCTCATCAATCTCTGCCATAAATTTGCACATATAATCCATTTTTCGCTAATTTCTGCTCATTTCAGTAGATATGTGAATTACCCCTGACTGAGATGTAGTCTCTTTTGCGTTTTGCCCACACGACATACCCAATTCCATTGGGCTTGCACTCATTTATCCAAGCAAACCACTCTTTTGCTTTTTGCTCACACTACCTGCCCAATTCCATTGGGCTTGCCCTCCCCCACCTTCGCCGCCACCCAAATTTCGGCGAGTCTGCTTAAAAATACAGATCCATCCTTGCGATTTTAATCAAGGAAGAAAAAATCGCCTGAGACAATCCGAAAAAGCAGATGGTGCCGCAACTTTCTCACAACCGTTTGCACTCGTCAGGGCAAAAAGGGGACAAAAAATGCGTTATGTTGAGGTTCTGCAGTCAAGCAGTCACCAGATCAAGATTGCAGGAGAAGCGCGAGCCATTCACATACCTCAGTCAGAAGACAGGCCATTCTGTCTGACATATATGATGCCATCGAGGATCGATTTGTTACATTTTGGACGACGATTTTTTATCAAACAGTCGATTTTCAGTGTTATAGAGCATAGAAACGTCCAATAAAAAAAATGCCAAATGCACGTAGTTTGTGGTAGAGGTATAATTTGGATTTGTCTATATCTTTCATAATGCACAGTTGCATTGCGACAGAAAGTGAAAGGGAATTGTCACCCGTAAAAAGGTACTGTTGGGGTCTATTAGGAGGATGAGTCGATGTCAGATTACGATTATGACGATCTATCAGTATGGCAGGACATTCTTGACGAAGTCATGAATGGCCATGAAGACGGGCTGGAGTGCCCCTTCTGTGGCAAAAAATCCATTGAAGTTGACACCGACGGACCTTCAATAAGCATCAAATGCACGGAATGTGGACGTTGGATTGAAGGTCAGAACGCCTTTTGAAGTGAGTAACTGTCATGACAAAGAATAAAATCATCGGCAGCGGTTTTTCGTTCCCCATGCAAATTGATGCGCTCGGTGGAACGGAGATGAGTTCAGACGATGCCAACATCCGCCAGAGCATGATGCTGATTTTAGGCACGGCACCAGGGGAACGCATTATGCGTCCGACGTTTGGGTGTGCCATTCATGATATCCTGTTTGAACCGAATACAGCTCTTACGGCTGCCAAAATTGAGTATGAAGTCAAGCGTTCACTTGTTGAATTCGAGCCACGAATTTCAGACGTTGAAGTGATGGCGCAGCCAGACGACAACGAAGTGAGCCGAATGAACGTTACGATTGCATATACCATTCGTAAAACGAATACCAAAGCCAATCTCGTCTATCCATTTTATCTTCGTAAAGAGGGAGAAGCATGATACCATTACCGAAACTGGATGATCGCAAATGGGAAGATCTCGTCCGCGAGGCAGTAGAACTGATACCGAAATATTGCCCGGAATGGACCAATCACAATGCTTCAGATCCTGGTATAACCCTACTTGAACTCTTTGCGTGGCTTATTGAAGTCCTGCTTTATCGACTGAATCGAGTGGGCGACAAGAACTATCTTGCCTTTTTGAACCTTATGGGCATTGATCTACAGCCGCCGCAGCCATCGAGGGTTCATTTGACATTCAGTCTTGTCCCTGGTGCACGCAATTTCCAGGTTGTTCCGGCAGGCACCAGTGTTGCGACAAGTTATAAAAATGACGAACCGCCTGTAGTTTTTGAAACCCTGCGGGATCTTGTTGTTCTTCCGACATCAATTGTGCGATGTTTTTCACAGTTTCATGACATATATGCCGACAACACGCCATATATTTACGGCCGTCCGGGGCAGTCATTTGAAGCATTTATGGGATGTCAGAGAATAGAACGATATCTCTACTTCATGGATCCGAGACTTGAAGTTCTCAGTGAAGAGGCGCTGCTTATTATTGGAGCAGAAACCCCGAATGCACCTGAATCAGATTTTCCGACGCTCTGCGAATGGGAATACTGGAATGGTCATCGCTGGAGAGAATTTGAGCCCTCCACCCAGGAGCTTCCTATTGGTTGGATAGCCTTTAACGGTGTTGACGGGATGGTTGAAACGACGATCAATGAAGTTAAAGGTCTATGGGTTCGTGCGCGTCTTGTGAACGTTCCCCAAAGCATCGACATGACGAGTGTCGAGCGTCTCAAGATGAGAATTGAGATTCTGGGCGAAGGCATTCAGCCGGAGAAAGTCATTACAGAGACCTCGAACAGCGATCTAATTCCCGTTGATTTGAGCAAGAGTTTCTATCCGTTCCACAAGGAACCAGGCATTGACAGTGCATTTTATATTGGAAACGATGATCTTTTCAGCCACAAGGATGCGAGAATTCGCATCGATTTTGAGCTGGCCGATTCGATCGCCATTTCCGGACTCAATCCGTCCGCAGATCTCTCGGTTGCGTGGGAATTTTATGATGGAAAACAGTGGCAGCGTATCGGATTAGTCAATCCCAAAGGCATTGAAGAATCCCTCAAAGGACTCGAATTCGACGACTCCACTTATTGCTTTACGCGCAACGGTACCATCAGCTTTACGGTGCCGGAAAACATGGCTCGCACGGAAATTTCCGATCAGGAAGCCTATTTCATCCGAGCCAGAATTATTCAGGGCGATTACGGTGTTCCCGGCATGTACATGCTGGATGGAGACAAATGGGCATGGTTCGATGAAAGACCGCTCAGACCGCCCCTAATCAAGTCTATTCGTCTCAAATATGAAGAAGCGAGTCAGACCCCGCAGTGTGTTCTTACTTACAACGACTTCCATTTCGAAGATATCACGGAAGCAGTGAGTGAAGATCTCTCTGTCACGCAGGTTTTTGAACCCATTCCTGACGAAAATCCCTCCATATACTTTGGTATGAACGGGCCATTCCCGAATGAGCGCGTTCAGATTTATATTCATACCCTCACAAAGGATGAACATAAATTCGAAGACAAACGAGGCGATGAAAAATTCCTCCGAAATTACTATCGAAAGATGGAAGAGGAATATTACGGCAACAAAAAGCTCGTCTGGGAATACTGGAACGGCAAAGAATGGTTCGATCTCAATGTTTCAGACGGCACACGAGCCTTTTCAGAATCAGGCTATCTCGAATTTCTCGGACCGAAAGATATGGCTCCGAAACGCAAATTCGGTGAGAATTTGTTCTGGATCAGAGTACGGCTTGAGATGGGTGGTTATGAAGAGCTGCCCAGAATTGATCACGTCATGTTTAATACCGTTGAGGCAGTCAACCGACGCACGCTGAATTATGAGATCATCGGCACTGGACGCGGTACCCCGAATCAGGTTTTCAAATTTCTCAATGCGCCAGTCCTCGAAGGCGAAGAAATCTGGGTTCGTGAAAAAGACAAACCGCGCGATGAAGAAATAGAAGCCCTCAAAACACTCTATGGCGACAAGCCTTTCATGCAGGAAGACACCCGACTTGGCGGTTACTGGATTCGATGGGAAAATGTCGAAAGCTTCTTCCTTTCCAATGACCGCAGCCGTCACTATCGTCTTGACAGACTCAATGGTCACATCCAGTTCGGTGATGGAAAGCACGGCATGATGGTTCCTGTACTCGATCAAAATGTCCGCACATCACATTACTGCATAGGCGGCGGTGTTCGAGGAAATATTGGCGTCAATCAGGCGACGACCATTCGTCAGGCAATTGCCTATATCGATGGTGTCACCAATCTCTATCCAGGCGAAGGCGGCAGTGATGTTGAATCACTTGAATCCGTCAAACAACGCGGACCTTATGTTATCAAAAGCCGCTATCGAGCAGTCACCCAGGAAGACTTTGAAGTTCTTTCCCTCCAAAGTTCGAACTCCATTGCCCGAACCTGCTGTCTGCCATCGACAGAAAGAGAAGGCGCCGTCACAATCATCGTTGTGCCGAAATTCGATGAAGAAAAAGAGGACTATAACAAAAAACTCGTACCAACAAGCGAGCTTCTTCGTCGCGTAAAAGCTTACCTCGATGAAAGACGCCTCATCACGGTCAAGGTCAATGTTGAACGTCCTCAATACACCGAAATCAGTGTATTCCTCGAAATCATTCGCACATCTACAGGTGCCAGTGACCGTCTCAAACGCGATATCGACAAAGCCCTTCATCGTTTTCTCCACCCGATCGTCGGCGGACGCGATGAAAAAGGCTGGAAATTTGGCCGAAGTGTTATGAAGGCAGATCTTTATCATATCGTCGAAAATGTCGATGGCGTCGATTTCGTCGATCGCATTCAGATTCTTGATGAAGATCGAGGCATCTTTGTCGAACAGATTAAACTCGGTCCCAAGGGGCTTCCCTATCTCGTCAACGTTGACATCACTGAAAAAACACGCGAACGCGTAGTTTAATCAGTCACTGGAGTAGGAAATGCGCGTACAGACCAAACGAAAATTGAGCGTCCCGGATCTCGAAGGCCTGACCGTCGAAAATGCCTCCATTTTCTTGGAACTCAATGGTTTTCCCAAACCTGATATCGAGTACGAAGAGAGTTACGAAAAGCCGATGACAGTCCTTTCTCAGGATCCCCCCAAAGGACAAATCGTCGACGCGGATACCATCGTGAACCTTCACGTTGCTCAACGTTCTTTCTGTGACTTTCTTCCCGGTATTTATCGAACCGCAACATACGAAGGTCATACCCACCTTCGCGACTTTCTCTGGATCTTCCGACACCTCTTTGACAGTGTATCCATGGAGATCGACAACATTTACAAAATGTTCGATCCCTACGAAACACCCGCCAAATTCCTACCATGGCTTGCCGGATGGATCGGCTTCGTTCTCGATGAAGACTGGCCTGAAGAGAAAAAACGTTACCTGCTCAGACGAGCCGTCGATTACTACCGTATTCGAGGTACCGTCAAAGGTCTCAAACTTTTCCTCTCCATTTTCGTCGGCGTTGAACCAGAAATCATCGAAAATGCCTGGCCATTTAATGGATTCCAAATCGGCGTCCATTCCACCATGGATTTCGATACCATTATCTTCCCCGTCGTCAATCGTTCTCACTGCTTCATCGTCGATATTCCACTCGAACCGGATGAAGTATCTGAATACACTATCGTCAAAATTCACGACATTATCCGCGCAGAAAAGCCAGCTCACACCATGTATTACCTCAGATTTAAAGGTAAAAAAGTCGCACTCTCCGAATTCCAACTTCTCGTGGGCGACGAAGAGTCTGGTTATGTCATCGGCTCCGGGGAAGAAATTGTCGAACTCGGCGAAACTGAAGTCGAACGCCTTCCCGGCGAAGAATAAAATTATTAATCACACGCTTTCTCAAAGGCTTGAATCCATAACGAGGTATTATCATGGCTGAAGACCAGGGATTTAAACGGATCAATTTCTTCAAAGGTTTTGTCACAACCACAAAAGACTGGAATGATGCTGAACAGTATCATGTCGAAAAACACAAACTTCATAACCGCTGCTTTCACGGCGCCGGTATCGTCCCTGGATACCGTCAGGAACTAAAAGTTCGCGCTCGCGGCCGCGCCGATATGTCCGTTGAAGTCTCTCCCGGATACGCTATCGACGGTCAGGGCAACGATATCATGCTCTATGAAACCGAGATTAAAGCCATCAATAAAGGCGACTTTAAACTCCCTCTCACTATCTACTTCGTCATCAAATACGTCGAAGAATTCACCGATTTCATCTCCTATAAGGAAAATCTCGATTTCAAAGGCCATCGTCGTATTCAAGAAAAAGCCGCAATCGAAATCTCCATCACAGAACCCGATATCACAAGAGAAGTCGAAATCGCTCGTATCTATCTAACCGATGATGCGAAAAAAATTACTGACGCGAAAGATCCACTCGAACCAGGCCCCAATGAAATCGACCTTCGTTACGTCGCCAGAGCCGGCGTCGTCGGCGGTTATCTCCCCATGGATCTCATCAATCGCCTGCGCAAAATTATTCGCGCTCAACGCGATATCTACTATCGCCTCGCTCGCGATAAAAAAGTACTCGCAGCAAACGGCGCCGCTCTCGGTATGATGACCGTCGATATGCTCCTCGAATCCGGTACCGTCGGCCCACAAAATATCATGCCCCTGCTCTCTAATATCGGCGATCTCGAATGGGATACCGTCACCGAAATCGAAGCCACAAAACCAACCCTTAAGGCCATGAAAGATTTCGGTCAGTTCAAACATTCCGTCGAAGTCTTCCGCGATCTCGTCGACGATAAAGCCCTGCTCATCGACGAAAATGAACTCGTTAACTTCAATAGCCTCGACCAGGTTATCGCCGTTAAAGAAAAAGGTTCAACCGCACTCGCTTCCATCGTCGGCGAAGAACTCGCTCCCGCCGTCCTCGAAAACGGCGAAAATGAAATCTCTCAGGAATGGGTTAAAATTAAAGAACACAGCGGTGATATGCCTGAAGTCGTTACCATCGACGGTCAGGAATGGACTCTCATCGATACCATCGATATCCTCAATAAAGACAGTGAACAGGCTCACCTCTTCCAAATCCTCGAAGCTCGCGACTCCTGGCGCGCCAGACAACGCATCCGTTACCCGGACGGCGTCACTGTCGAAGACGTGGGTATCGCTCACGAAGGCGGTTACGCTCAATTCGAAATTCATAACGTCACTCCAAACCGCCCAATTATGCTCCTGAGACGTATGGACTACGCTCGCGGCGATTTCGAAATCGAATACTCCGCTAACGACGTCCGCATCGGCAATTCTCAGTGCCCGGGCTCCGATAAACGTTTCCGCTGGAGAAACTGGCCTTTCTTCATCCCCGCAGAATTCGTCACAACCGAGGCACTCAAAATCACTCAGAGAGCCCTCACCGCCGCTCGCGATATCAATATGTATCGCTTCTGGTTCTACCAGGCTCTCTAATCCTTCAAACGCCTTGTTCTCTTTTCCCCCTGATCCCTCTTCAGACAGGGGGCTCTTCTTTTCCCGGAGTCAATCATGGACGAAAAACAACGATATGAAATCTTTAAAGTCCGCGCAGGACGTTGTCATTACTGCGGAACACGCCTAAAATGGGACGCTTTCGAAATTCGCGGTCTCTCCGGCGGATGGGTCATCGAAGAACAAGAAGATGGCTCTCATCAGGCTCTTTGCTACAAATGCTTCGAATTCCCTCAGAGAGGAAAAACTGCTCACCGTCTCACAATCAACGAAGAAAATCGTCCTACCGCTGAATCCCTCGGCATTTCTGAAATGCCCAGTTCTGAAGAATAATCGCTCTTCTTTTTATGGAGGCTCTCATGAGTGCTAGCCAAACTCACATCATGAATTTACTCGAAATGCGTTTCGATTATCAGTCCGCTAGGAATGTCTTCGCCAATTGGTGCAAATCTTCCAGTATTAAATCCGAACCCGTTTCGCTTGATGACGCTCAGCTCAAATCACTTCTCGCTTATCTCACAACAAATGCTCCAGAAGCCAAACGCGTCCACGGTGCCATCGAACGACTAATCCTCAACACCAAAGACGATGCCCCCGTCGCCGTTGATGCCCCCGCTGCCGTCGATGACGCGCCCGCTGCCGTCGATGCCGCGCCCGCCGCCGTCGATGACGCGCCCGCCGCCTCTGAAGATGCGGCCTCAGAAAACAACGGCAAAAAGAAACGTAAAGGTAAAAAATAATTCTTAACCAACACACATCCTGCCCCGTTCAGACTTCCCCTGCCCGGGGCTCTTTTTTAGCCTTTTGCTCCATTTCTTTGCATGAAACTCGCTATCATCCAGTCTTTACCTTCATGCCCCGAGCACGTCATTCGCACCGATTCATTTGCTAAATTTCAGGATTTGTGCGGAATGATCGAACAAAGCAGTTACCTCGCAGCTCACGCCGCATGCCATGCCACGATGAATGGAATGAGCCGCATACTCGCTGTTCATGCGCCAATCAGCCAATTGGATGCTTTGATCACGGCACTGGATGCCATCTTTAATGCCGCCCCCTGGAACGCACTCGTCATCCCCGGTCTCACCGATTTTCAATTCCAAAAAGAAATCGCAGCTCATTGCCTCAAATATTCTGACAATTTCGATTTCAAACTCTTTCTTGACCCACCTAAATCCGCTCCACCCGCAGAAATTGTGAATCACCAGAAACAGCTCCCGCGTTTTGCCTGTTTTGCCTGGCCCTGGATTTCAACCATCACCCCGGGACGCCGCACACCCGAATGGCTTCCGCCTTCCTGCGTCATCGCTCCGCTTTCACTCGGATGCACCGATCACCTCAGAGGCATCCATGAACTCGATAAACTCTCCGCATCTGACGCCCATATCCTTCGCGATCACGATGTCGAAGTTCTCGTCAATAAAACCATTCAAAGACGACCTGTCATCGGCCTTTTCCCCCATGACTCGTCTTCATCCCAAAATCCTTTGAAAAGTGATTTCATCGATATTCCTCTGCCTAACCTGGAACCCGCATTCTCCGATGAAAATTCAGTCGCTCAAAATGCCTTCGAAATCGAAATCACCCAAAAACTTCATCAACGCTGTGATGAACTCATTCAAATGTACCCCAAAAACGACGCCAGTCTCTGGAGTGCACTCGAAAGAACAGCCATCTCGATTCTCAGTGACGCCAAAATGCGCGGTCAAATCTTGAAATATCACGTAAGATGTGATGAAGAAACGGCATCGTGGGGCACCAAAGAAGCCCCCGTCGTTGAAGTCCTCATCGAATATCCCAAACGAGTCAAAGAAATCCATTTTCGCATGAAATAATTGCCCAGTTGCCAAGAGTCATTATGCCAGCCAGTTTCAAATATCTGCTCGTCGTTCTCATCTTCTCGATACTCACACTTGGTCTAACCGCCCCTAAAGAAGCCGTGGCACAGACCTCACCCGATGTTGCCTCGATCTCGAATAAAAAAGATGACGCCGCCCATCCGGCCCTGCGCATTTTTTCAGAATTCGGCATGGGCACTTTATTTGGCACAATCGCGGGCGGCACAAGTCTCGTCACTCAACTGATATTCCGGCCGGATGATATCAAAACAGCCTTTATTACATCCGCAATTCTCTATCCAACCGGAATCGCCTGCGGAACTATTCTCGGCGGCTATCTGACCGATACCAAATCCGGATACTGGGAACCGTTTGTTGGTGCCTTTTCCGGAGCTTTAATTGCCGATATCACGGCTTATTTTTTAATGGAAGACTATCCGGTCGTCTCGGCCCTTCTCGTCCTCTTGACGCCAATCATCACAAGCATCGTCGCCATGGAAACCTCCCATTACTGGAAGGAGGCCAAAAAGCCCTCTCGATCCGGCTCAACCGGCCAAACCGTCATCCCCCTGTCGCTAAGCTTCGCTTTCTGATGACACCCCAAAAAACAGGCGCGCCGTATTTCGCTTTTGCGAAATAGACGCGCCCCAAAGCATTGCGTATTGGCCAAAGGCCGATAGCAATGCCCCCTCACAAATAGATATCCGCCTGCGTTCCACGCTCTCCATCGTCGCGATCATGAAGCTGAATCTTGCCACTGTGGTCTTCAACGATTTTGCGAACAATCGCGAGTCCAAGTCCTGTTCCGTCTGATTTCGTCGTGAAATAGGGCATAAACAGCTTGTTTTTCTGCTCTTCCGTCAGGCCGGGACCGTTGTCAATAATGCGCAAAATTACCGAATACCGAAGCTCCTTCTCGCCGGGATTCAACGTGTAGATATCGATTTCCGGGCTAAAATGCGCATTGGTTGCGGCTTCAATGCCATTGCGAACGATATTGACGATGACACGACGCATGAGTTCGTGATCGATTTCTATTTCAAGTTCCGACATCGAGGAGTCGGCAGGATGAACCGTGATACGCTGTGTCTGTTCAGCAAACTGAGGATTTTGCTCAATCGTCTGCGAAACAAACTGCGAAAACTTCGTTGCCTGCTTTTCCGGAATCGGCATACGCGCAAACTCGCTGAAATTCTTAACTAATTTTCTGAGAGTCCCCGTCTCCTCATTAACAATTTCAACAGCATTTGTAAGAAGTTTTCGATATTTCTGCGGTTTATCAATATAATCATCAAATTTTCCGTCAAGCTGTTGTACCGCGAGTACAATCGGCGTCAACGGATTTTTAATCTCATGAGCGAGTCGGCGTGCAACCTCCTGCCAGGCCTGCATGCGTTCGATATAGGCTTTCGATTCCTGGGCGGAACGAACCTGGTCAACCATATCATTGAACTGAGCCATGAGGAATGCAATCTGGTCATTGCCGCGAATCTCGACTTTTGCAGACAAATCGCCGTCAGCAATGCGTTCGGTTGCCCGCGTAAGTTCAGACACGCGACGACTGAGAGGAAACGCGATGAGAAATGCGCAGACAATCACGAGAATAAAAACGAGTGCCGCCACGGAATAAAAGATGAGTCGATAAATGGATGTCATCTTGGAATCATCGGTTGTTTCAAGGGCGGTTATGGCACCGTGAAGAAGCCGATTTTCCCCGAGCTGTTTATAGTGTTCGGATTTGGCGCGGTCATTTGCAAAGAAAACGAGGAGCTGAACCCCGCTTGAAGACACGGGAGCCTTTCCCATTAGTCCGGAAATATCGTCGGGAAGACTGGAGACATCACCGAAATCCATTGTTTCATCGTTTTCAACGGGTTCGGCAACGAGAACGGGCATTTCATCCCCGTCATTGACCAGAGTGGATCGCGCCGCCTGATATCGCGATCGAAGTGCAACCGGGATTTTATAAGGCTGAATCGTGTATTTGCCGGGATCCAAAGGACGCGTTCCCGCCTTCACGACCGCAGTCATATTGATGACAAGTCGAACGTCGACGATGAGTTCCTCCGACTCGACATAATTTTGAAACAGGCGCTGTAAATCCTGTTTAAATTCGTCGCTTCGCTGAACTTCCAGAACGCGTGTAATCTGATGTTTTTCGAGAATTCGATCGACTTCCAACGCCAGATTTTTCTGAAGCAGATCAATCTTTGAGGCCTCAGCGCGAACCATGTCGCGATAGATATCGGAAACGCCGTCGATGCTCTCGACGGCCTGTTCCTGAAGATTCTGATTGAAGTCGGAAATGCGATCGAAAATGATGAGCGATGCCACGACAGGAACGATGCCAATAAGGCACATTGCCATCAGAATCCTGAACGTAAATGAAGAAAAAATCCTATGTTCAGGCCTGGTCATTGGAACCGTCCTGACCCGGCTGCTGAGCCTGCTGCTGAGCGGCCTTTTCAGCTTCTTCTTTTTCGCGATCCGCTTTTTCTTTTGCATAAATGAGTTCATGCCACTGACAGCTGCAGGCAGAAAGTTCGCTGCCCATGGCTTCGAACTCTTCGGTCGAAGCACTGTCATTGGCGAGAATGGCGTCAGCTTTTTCGAGAATCGCCTTTGAATTCTGGATGAGTTCATCATCGGCAAGAGACGCATTTTCGCGGCTCATACGTGCAATGCTGAAGGTAAAGCCCTGAACCTTGTTTCTGGCAACGACATTGGCTTTACGAGCTTCATCGGCTTCGCGAGCGGCTTCGGCATCGGCCACGGCATTGCGAATTTCGTCTTCTGTCAATCCGCCGGCGCCCATGAGCACGAGCGACTCTTCTTTGTTTGTTTTCTTATTTGTCGCAGAAACGCGTATCACGCCGTTGGCATCGATATCGAAACAGACTTCGATTTGCGGCACAGCACGCGGCGCTTTCTCGATATCCGTCAGTTCAAACTGACCGAGGAAACGGTTCTGAGAAGCAAATTTGCGCTCGCCCTGATAGACGTTAATCGCGACGCTTTCCTGGTTATCGACGGTCGTACTGAACAGTTTTGTCTTTTTCGTCGGGATCGTGGTGTTGCGTTCGATGAGTGAAATCATGAGACCGCCATTGGCTTCTACACCAAGCGTCAGCGGCGTGACGTCGAGAAGCACGATGTCGTGAACATCACCGGCCAGAACGCCGCCCTGAATGCCTGCCCCAATCGCAACAACTTCGTCGGGATTCAGACTGTGGTTCGGAGCACGGCCGAAATAGCGTTCAACTTCCTGCTGAACGAGAGGAATTCGCGTCGATCCACCGACGAGAAGTACTTCAGCAACATCCGACGGTTTCAGTTTCGCATCATCAAATGCGCGTTTGCAGCAATCGAGACTTCGCTCGATGAGCGGTTTCATGAGCTGCTCGAGTTCAGCACGGGAGAGCGTCTTCTTGAGATGTTTCGGGCCCGTCTGATCGGCCGTCAAAAACGGCAGATAAATCTCGGTCTGAATCATCGACGAAAGCTCCATCTTGGCTTTTTCTGCGGCTTCGCGAACGCGCTGAATGATCATCGCATCCCCGCGAACATCGAGTCCTGTTTCCATCTGGAACGCCGTCAAAAGCCAGTTCACAATCGCCTGATCGATATCGTCACCGCCCAGATGCGAGTCGCCATTTGTCGCCAGAACTTCGATCACGCCGCCGCCGATTTCAAGAATCGAAATATCAAACGTACCGCCACCGAAATCGTATATCGCAACCTTCTCTTCTTTGTCCTGATCAACGCCATAAGCCAAAGCCGCCGCCGTCGGTTCATTGATAATACGGCGAACATTCAAACCCGCAATCTCACCCGCAACCTGCGTCGCCCGTCGCTGCGCATCGTTGAAATAGGCCGGAACCGTAATGACCGCTTCTTTCACACTGTGCCCAAGATACTGCTCCGCACACGTCTTGAATTTCGACAAAATCTGCGCCGATATTTCGCTCGGACTGTAAATCTTACCGTTGATGCGAACGCCCAGATCGCCATTGAGCTGATCACACGTCTCGTAGGGAACACTTTTTCGATCGCTTTCGGGAACTTCATCATAGCGTTTTCCCATGAAACGCTTGATCGAATAGATGGTTCCAAGCGGATTGACCAGGCTCTGACGGCGCGCCATGTCACCGACAAGTGTGCCCTCGTTCTCGGAATAGGCCACAACGCTCGGCGTCGTTCGACTCCCCTCGGGATTCGCTATAACAACAGGCTTGCCGCCTTCAAAAATACTTAAAACTGAGTTCGTCGTGCCAAGATCAATTCCGATAATCGTCATAATTTACGCCTCTTTCCGTGGTTCGCTTTGCGAAATATGCCAAAATTCTGCGCTCAAAAAGAACAAAAAAATCGTCCCAAACCGGTCGGGACGAATGAAAATTCTTTAATCACCTACATTTAAAAGGCAAGAATTTTTCTTGAAATCATGAATAATGCTATTTTACAATGCTATAGTCGGATTAGTCGTTAATAACGAACTTTTCATCCTTTTTATTCCCTCTGGAGGAAAACATGTCAAAGAAATTATTTGTCGGCGGTCTTGCATGGGCTACCACAGACGACAGTCTGAAAGCCGCTTTCGCCTCTTTCGGTAACATCGTCGAAGCAAAAGTCATCCTCGAGCGCGAAACAAAACGTTCACGCGGTTTCGGTTTTGTCTCTTTCGATGATGAGGAAAGTGCCGCAGCCGCTCTTGAAGCCATGAACGGAAAAGAACTCGACGGTCGCGCAATTCGCGTCAATCTCGCCGATGATGCCCCCAAAAAATCCTTCAATGGCCCAAGAAAATTCAATCAAAATCGCAATGACGCCGCCCCAGCTCACCGCGATCACGATGACGCCCCCACCGATAACCGCCAATCCTACAGCGATGCCTCCTTCGCTTATATGCCCGATGACGCTTCCGCTAAACGCGATGCCAGACGAAAAGACAAGGGCAGAAAAGGTCGCGATCGTTTCGATGATGATGATCGTTGGTAAGCGCCGCTATTGGGCAATGCCCAATACGCCGCGCCTTGTGCCCGACTATCACGCTGCGCGCGATACGTCGGGCATTTTTTATTTATTTGCTCCCCTCTTTTAAACACACTCTCAAAACCAACCTTTCTCTCGACGCGTTTTCCATCCCACTCTCTCATAATTACCGACAGCAGCCATGACAAATCAGGAAATCCTCCAAAAATTACGACGTCTCCACACGTTGCTCGTCCTCGGAAAACGAAGCAATAACCTCGCTCAGGCTATTCGTCGAGCCATGGATAATATCGCCTCCTGGAAACACTCCGTTCAGGACCTCCTCGCAAGAGCTTCCATCCGGCAAATTTTCCCTAACTACGGCCCTAAATTTATCAAAATCTTCGAAGAACTCATCCATACCGGAAACATTCAGCTCATCGATCAACTCCAGCCTGAATTCGACCCCTTCTTCTGCTACTTGTGCGAAATCCCCGGCATCGGTGAAACCATGGCCCGACGCATGTTCTTCGACAGAAGCATTCACTCCATGGATGATCTCCGCATCGCCTACTCAAATAACGTCCTCCAGAGAATTCCCGCTTTTGGCGACTCCAGACTTCATACCATCGAAGATATCCTCTGGAAGTCTCAAACCGGCTTGTCCGATAACACCGACCTCTCCGACGACAATCTCTCCTCTGAAGACATTCTCATGGACATGCCCGTTCTCACAGACGGACCACTGTCAAACTCCATTCAGCTCGATCTCTTCTCCTCTCCCGCTGTTTCATGGAGTCAGGCTTCTTCATCAGTTCACGAAATCCCACCGGCAAACAAGCCAAACAATTCCGGCGCTCCTTCTGTTGACAATATCTCCTCCGGAAACGTATTTCCCGACGAACCCATTCAGTCCTGCGAACCCGACGACAATTTGTCCCTGTCCGATCCCATTGAACAGGATACCGACTCGCGATGCGACAGTTTTCACAAACAAAATGCTGCATTTCTTAACCGGACAAATGGCGCATCCGACTCCTATCATCGTCAGTTTGTCGAATCCAATTCGTCTCTTTTCCGCGATGAAAAGTGTTCACAACCATTTCCAAAGATCGAGTCAGACCATATTTCTGACGTGAATCCAGCCATTCAAGCCGATGAGAACATGACCAATGAGATCGTGAACATTCTCGACACGCCAGCAACCCCAACACCTGAACTCAAAGAGGAACTCGACGCATTTATCGAAAAAGATTTGCGCACCCACGGACTGCTTAATGAAGAAAATTCAGTCGCACAATACGCCGTATTAAAGGCCAAAACCGTACAGGCTGAAGTCATCCGGGCAAACTTTATCCGCACAGAAACCATCGAGTCAGAGATCATCATTCTCGAGGATCTGGCGATAAACAGCCAGAACAAAGGAGCCAGACAAATCGAAAACGTTGAATTTCCCACGATTGAAGCTGACGTCATCGAAGCCGACTGGATCCGTGCAAAGGAAATTCACGTGCGATATCTGACAGCAGGAATCATCATCCGTTCCCCCAAAAACTGAATTTTATCCAATTTTTGATTATCAACGGGGGAGGGGATCGTCAAAAATTCGCTTTTTGTTCAAAAAAACATATTTTTTATCACCCACAATGCGATATGTGGTTGAAAGTATGTTTCATTTACGGCATAAAGGAAGAATCGGAAGAGTGGCATACATATCGGTATGCAATCTACACGCTCAAAACTGAGTATTCACAACATACATCTCGCCAGAGAGGCGATTAATTGGAGAAAAAACGATGAAAAAGACATGGATAGTTTTCGCAATGCTCGCGGCGCTGTGTGCTTCGGCGTGCGATGATGACAACGAAAAAGCAGTGTGCACGGACGGTCAGAAGATTTGCGACTCCGCAGGTCACCGTTATATTTGTTCAAATAATGCCTACGTCATCTCTGATTGTGCAGCAGATCGTGTTTGCGATGCAGGAAACTGCACCGTAAAAGCGCAGTGCACGGAAGGCGTACCGACATGCGTTGGCAATACCGTTCAGTATTGCAACAACGGTATGTGGAAATACGAAGCCTGTCCAGCCGATCGCGTTTGCAACGTGGATCCAATAACCGGTGCTTTTTGTCAGGCCCTCCAGGAAGCTCCCAAATACGAATGCAAACTCGGTGAAATGCGTTGCAGCCGTTCCGGCATTCCTCAGGTTTGCCAGGTCAACGCCGACGGTGCTGCCGTCGCACAGGATCCTTCCAAAACCTATATATGGGCTAACAGCGGTGAATGCAAAGGCACAAGCTTCTGCCTCAATGGGGCCTGTCAGGAATGCAGCAATGGTGACGTCCGATGCAACGGCGATGACGCCAAAAATTTACCCGATGCTCAAAAATATTGGTACGCCCAGAAATGCGAAAACGGTAAATGGATTAACGTCAATACATGTAATGCGGCTGCCGGTCAGTATTGCATGAACGGCAATTGCCATAACGTTTCTGACTGCATCGTCAATGGTTCAAAACAGTGCGGTGCATCAAATGCCATCCAGGAATGCCAGAACGGAAGCTGGGTTACAACAGCTGTCTGCAATCAGCCCGGTGCTGATCGTTGCCTCGATGCCGCCTGCGTCGACAAAACCGTTCCTGTTTCCGGCGATGCCTGCGATTCAAACACCACAAAAGATAGTTGCAAGGGAAATACTCTGACCTATTGCGAAAACAATAAGTACGTTGTTGCCAACTGCTCAACAGGAACCAGCTGCCTTATCGGTTCTGACGGTGTTGGCGACTGCTATATGCCCTGCAGCAAAGCCGGTGAAACCGTTAAAATGTGCGAAGAAGCATCATTCACTGACGGCTCTACAGGTTATGCCACGTTCGTCGGTGTCTGCAAGAGCATCGGCAATTCTCTCGGCCTCGAAATCGATTATCAGCAGAGCTATGCCTGCAGCGCTGGCTGTAATGCAACCGGCGATGACTGCGGAGCCGGCGGATCTCCCTCCGGCACCGATACACCGCTTGGTTCTTCCAATCCTTCCGTCAGCATTTGCTCCGCTTCAGGCCTCAGCCAGTGCCAGTCCATGGGGGCCGCTTATGGCATCACCACAACCTGCATCGCCGAAGACGGTGAAGATGCCTATTGCGCAGAAACCTGCACAAAAGCAAACGATGTCGAAGAATACTGCTATGACGGCGTCATGTATCACGACGTCTGCAAATCTGTCGGCAGCTCCATGGCTTATGTCACAGATTATCCGAGCAGCTACAAATGCGGCTCCGGTGCCTGCAATGCCGATGGAACAGCCTGCGGAACCGGCAGCAGCTCAGGCGGCAGCCTCGAATATTGCGGCACTGAATTGTGCGGCGATGGCTCCTATACCTGCGATGAAGCCTGCGCAGAAGCCTATGGCAGCACTTATAAAGCCTATTGCGACTCAAATAATAAAGTCACATGCTCCACAACCGATATTTCCGGAACAACTGCAGGAGGTGACCCTGCTGAATATCTTCTCGGTACGAAATGCACAGAAGCCGGTAAAAAAGTTTCTTCCTGCGGTTATGATGACGAATACGGCGGATTCTTCACTGATCGTCTCGAATGTCGTGAATATGGCACTTATGGCTTAGTTTGGTATCCTTACGACGGTACATACGATTCCTGCATCGGTAAATGCACATCCGATGGTACCCAGTGCGACAGCAGTGGAAAAGAAACCTACGAATACACAGGTCTTTAATTTCTTCTGCTTTCAGTCTAACTGATACGAAGCCGCCTACAGGCGGCTTTTTTTGTACCATCTTCAACCGTGTCTCAACTCAAGCCCAATCGAGTAGGAGGCTAACCATTATTTGGTTAGCCGACCTCTCACACCACCGTGCGTACCGTTCAGTACACGGCGGTTCTTTTGCTATGCTTTAACAGCCTTATAGCGTGATAGTA
>JAZRVP010000032.1:0-3280 GCA_045599245.1 Myxococcota bacterium | reverse complement strand
TATCGCCATAATAGCCGCAGAACAAAGGGCGTATGCGCCACCAGCGCATAGCCATGCACAAATCATCGAGCTTCTACGCTTCCCGCTCAAACCGCTCGATCACGCAGTTGTGCGCCTTTTTCTTATTGTAACTAATTCCGATCAGAATCACTTCACCATAGAAATCATTTAACGAATCCGGATACTTATTTTCGTGTATCTGTTCGATCGCTGCCTGAACTTCCTGTTTGAATTTGAGTTCGATGACCATGGCGGGGCCTGGGATTCTCTTTTTGGGCAATAATACAATATCGGCAAAGCCTTTTCCTGTCGGAAACTCGCGAATGACTTTATATTGATTCTCAGCAAAAAAACATAAAACAGAAATGACGCACGACAGCGCATTTTCGTTATTATACATCAGAACAGACGTCATGTTCTGGTGTGTTTCTTCGACCATGCGCGCGACGGTATGATTATCTTCGGCAAGTATGGATTGTATAAATTTTCGGGAACGCTGATAGGGTTTGATTGCATCGGGCCAGGAGCACTGTTTGAGCGCCGCTCGAAAGGCCATGCGCACTTCTTCGTTGGGGATAAAAACCTGTGACGCTTCAGCATCATAAGCCAGATAGCCGATATGCGTCAGCAGAGTATAGCAGTCATCCTTGCATTTGGGCACCGTAAAGGAATTGTCATAAGCCCCCGTATCGACATTGACGCGGCCGCCGCCGATCAAGCACATCACGTCGTCGTAGATGCCGTCCAAATCCGCGTTGATATAATCGAGCAGCGATTCAAACGAATCCGTCTGCGTCCAGTAACTGCCATATTCACCATAAGTCATTGCCTGCGCCAGCGAATTGGGATTATACACGTGGTGTTCATGCGAAAACGAATAGCCGTCATACCATTCGGCGGCTTCGGCGCGATTCATCCCAAACTGCTCGCACAAGGCATCGACTTCCAACGGCAGAAAACCGACAAAGGGTTCGAGCGCCAGAGGACGAAGCATTGTATATTCGCGGAACTGATTCAGCGACGACTGCGTCTTGTACTTTTTAACGGGCAGAATGCCCGTGATATAGGCCAGGGCAATGACCGCATCCATGTCTTCCTGCTTGAACAGATCGCGCAAAAAGTGAATCCATTCCTTCTGCAAGACTTCGTCATTTGGGCAGAACCGAAACACTGCATCCCACTCGTCGATGACAAAGACGAAGCGCGCGCCCGTCTTTTCGTGGACTTTGATGAGGGCATTCGCCAGTGTATTTTCCCTCAAACCATCAATATTTGGCCATTTGAAACATACTTCCTCAAGTACTTCGGTAGAAAGACGAGTAATAAATGACTTCGGATCCTGACCAAGCTGAAAAAAAGACTGCACATCAATCCCGATCACGTCATACTTATTGATGTGCGTTTCGTAGGACGGCTCCTGTGCGATGTCATAGGGCGCGAACAGTGCATGCGAGTCGCACGAATTGTCGTAATAAGCCCGAATCGTCCGTGCCGCCACTGTTTTGCCAAACCGCCGCGCTCGGCTCACGCACACGAACCGTGTATCCTTGCCAATCCATTTGTTCAAAATCGCGAGAAGCCCCGTCTTGTCGACGTAAACATCCGCATCAATAATTCTTTGAAATCCACTATTACCCGGATTGAGAAACCTGCCCATTACACCCTCCGACTGCGATTGTTCGCACGAATTAAACCGTGTCATGACACAGTTTTCCCCCATTTTTACCTTAACTCGCCAAATCGCATAAAGCGAGGATTTTTTGATTGGGGCTCGCTTTGAGCCGTGTCACCACACGGCTCCACAGCTCGCGCATCGGCCTATGCGCTTCGCGCATACGGCCTCTTGGCCGGTCGCTATGTGCTCGCCCTTCGGCCTGCGCGCATACGCGCCCGGATTATTATTCGTATTCGACGCAAACCCGCACCATTGCTACGTTTTCAACGATCTAATTTTTTGTTACAGCTCAGCAGGGGCTCTGCCCCTGACCCTGCTTAAGGGCTGAGCCCTTAAGAATCCGCAATATTTTAGGTTAGTATAGGCTTTGGGAGCTGCCTACCCATTATTCCTCGCCGGGCCCCACCGCCCGGCTCTCATTATTTTCTGCCTAATAAGTGCGAAATACTCTGCTCATATTTCATGTCGATTTGTGAACTACCCCTGCCTGAGCAGTAACAATTTTTGAAATTATTTGTCAAAAAGAGTTGATTTATTTTTTTTTTTTTTATGATGAGAAATCTTCCACACGGTGTAGAAGATAATTTTGAATGGAGCAAGTATGAGTGAATTTCCTAAAGAAGCTTTCGAAACAATCGGCTGTTACGTCTATCGGCTCATCGATCCTCGTAACGGCAAAACCTTTTATGTTGGTAAAGGTCAAAAAAATAGGGTCTTTGATCATATTAAAGGAGATTTGAAGTTTGAAACTGATGAAGATGAGATTTCTACCAAAATGCAAACCATCCGAGACATTCATCAAGAAGGTAAAGAGGTTATTCATATCATTCATCGCTTTGGTATGACCCAAAGCGAAGCACTGGAAGTGGAAGCCGCACTCATTGATGTGTATGATAACAGTTTGACGAACATTCAATCAGGATATAATCCAGATCGTGGTATCATGAATGCAGAAGATCTCATTCGTATTTTTGAAGTTCCAGAATATGAAGAACCAGAAGGTATTGACTATATCATCATCAAAACTAAAAATAGTACAATTGAAATCAACGGTTCTCTCTATGAGGCAACAAGACGTGCATGGAAATTAAAACTAGATACAGCCAATCAATACCCATACGTCATATCAACGATTGATGGCATTGTCAAAGAAGTTTACAAAGTCGATCGTTGGTATCTATCGGATATAAATGATCCTAAAAGCCGCATTCAATTCGACGGTGTTGTTGCTCCTAATAATATCAGAACTCTTTTTATTAATAAAAAGATTCCGGCTAAATACCGTCAAAAAGGAAGTGCCTATCCTGCACTTTATAAGAAAAAGTAATACGAGTTTGTCATTAACCCTAAGGATGGTTTGAATAAAACACAATTCCAAGGCAGCAAATGGGGAAAGTCGGGGGGAATAAGGGTTGGCCAGCCCCATTATGAGCGCCAATTATTGGTAAGCGCTTAATAACGGTATGTATTGACAATAAAAAGGGTGGCTTAGCCATCCTTTATCGTTTGCCCTGTTTCCATCTCTTCAGAGCGATCAGCATATTTCACCCGATAGATATCTGTCCGAGTTATTTCTGATGGTTTGAAGTTGATTTCTGAGCGCAG
>JAZRVP010000031.1:0-1320 GCA_045599245.1 Myxococcota bacterium | reverse complement strand
AAGTCCCTGTGGATAATTGCGATTTTTAGCCTGAGCAATGGCGGTTTCTGCGTCTTTATCCCATTTGAGTTCGACGATCATTGCGGGAACGTCGCGATCGCTTCTCGGAATGAGTACGATGTCGGCAAAGCCTTCGCCTGTTGGCATTTCTCGAATGACAGTATAATCTTTTCGCCCTGCGTATATGGCAAACCCAAGTGCGCAGCTTAAACTATTTTCGTCATTATATTTTAATATTGAAGTCACTTCGGAGTGCATGAGGCGCAGAATATTGCCGGCTTTTTCAGCATTTTTCGATTTAACGGCTTTCATAAAACTTTCGGACTGGTCAATGGCTTTCATAACTTCCTGCCAGCCAAGACTTCGTACTGCGCACTCCAATAACTGGCGCACTTCTTCATTTGGAATAAATGCCGTCTTCGTTTCGCAGTCATATCCAAGGTAGCCAAGGTGAATCAGAAGTGTCAGAACGTCATTCGCATCGTTGAGTTCATTCATGGAATTATTGAATGCCTGAATCCAGATGCGATGCGGTTCGCCTTCCAGCATTTGTATCATTTTCTCTTTCAAACCATCGAAATTCATTCCAATATATCTTTTAATCGATTCAAAAGACTCTGTTTTGGTCCAATACATATTACATTCGCCTTTGAAACAGGCTTTACACACAGATGCGGGATTGTAAATATGTATGTTTTTCAGCAAATATCCATCATACCAATGTTTAACTTCTGCCCGGTTGAGATGAAACTGTTCAACCAAATCGTCGACTTCATTTTTTGTAAAACCAATCCATGGAGCAAAATTCGCAGGCTGCACGATGGATATTTCATCAAAATGTCCGAGGGCTGATTGTGTGCCGTATTTTCGAATTGGCAGAATGCCGGTTAAATACACGAGTCCTGTTGCGGCTGAAATTGCGTCATCCTTAAAAATACCGCGTAAGAAGTTAATCCATGTTTTGTGCAATTCATCATTGGTTTCATTTCTGCAAATGCAGTCCCATTCGTCGAGAATAAATACAAACTGCTCGCCATAACGTTTATATGCACAATCGACGGCACCCACCAGTGAATGCTCATTTTCGTCAATATCCGGCCATAGCTCCCTCATTTCCTGAATGAGCACGTCCTGGAATTTCTGTTCGAAGTTGTCCTGCCCAAAGCGAGTTCTAAATCCCTGCACATCGACCTGAATGACGTTGAATTTGTTTAAATATTTTTCATAGCTTGGCAGTCCGGCGATTTCGAGATCGGCAAACAGGGCATGGGAATCGACGGATTTGTCGAAGTAAGCGGCGAGCATGTTCGCAGCGTATGT
>JAZRVP010000030.1:0-3589 GCA_045599245.1 Myxococcota bacterium | reverse complement strand
CGTGCGTTTTCTCAGTCCAAAGGATTTAAATGTTTTTTCCCATCCCGGGCGAACCGCTGGCGGACATACAACAAGGATATTTGTATAATTGCCATTCACTTCACGGAAGCGTCGTGCAATGATTGAGGCAACGATCGTTTTGCCAAGACCGACGACATCGGCGAGGATGAACCCGTTGTGCTTCATCATGAGCTGGAAGCCCTGGCTGGCGGCATCCTGTTGATATTTAAGGTCTTTGTAGCCGTCAGGCAAGTCGATGGTGAAATCATCTTCGACGAGTTCACCAAACCACTCGATGAGTAGTTTCATATAAAGTTCGTACGGCGTAACTTGCGCGAGGTGTGTGCTATTGGTGGCATGATCTACGTCTTCCGGACGAATATCGACGCCCTCTGCCCACAGTTTTTCGAACTCTTCACGACAGAAGTTCACGTCATCAAAGTCTTTCATGGCGACGTTGAGTTCATATCGTGGCGGTTGCGTCAGCCCCAGGCCTTGTTCAGAAAGGTTGGATGAGCCCATGATGACCCAGCCATCGGTGTTTTCATTATAATTTTTAGGCAGGCATAAATAGAATTTAGCGTGGAGATTATGATCTGGGTGGGCCTTCATTTTTAGCTTTCCGGAGCGTAAATCCTCTGCCAATTGTATAATGCCGTCTTCTATTTCGGCACGGTAGCCCGCCTCTTTTACATCCTTAATAAATTCTTCAATATACTGTGTACGAACCTCATCAGGCTTGGTCGTGAACAGATTACCTTGCTTTGAAGCGTTTGACTGGTGTCTGGCAAAGAGTTTGTCGACATTAATACCGACGAGAACTCTGATCTCAGGAACATTCTCAAGTTCTTTCCGGATTTTGAAATAACCCGATGCTCGAAAGTAACCAACGGCTGCACAAAACAGGTCAAAGTTAGGCATATTGTCAGATATGCCTTTCAACTTATCAAACAGCGAATTTCCGGAGGCATTGGTGAAGAATTTCGTACTCATCACGCCACCTCCTCAGACTGGAGAAGGTGCAGGTGCGAACCATCAGAGGAATTATAAAATAAATTATGTGTTATGGCATACTTTTTGCCCCCCCGTTAGGATTTTTGATAATATAGATTTCATCTCTGTATCCTCCTTATGAACGGTTTATTATCCATAAAAACTTTGTTAATTGTTGTTGAGCAGTTGTGCACAACGGCTCAACAACAAACGCTACCTTTACATCTCTTCGACCATCACCGCACACGTCTTTTTGCAGAACCCCACGCCTACGGCATAAACCGTTTTATAGCCTTCTTTGTGAATTGCCTCGGCATATTTGTTGGTGCGAACTTGTTGTAGTGCAATGGCAGGAAGTGTATCAATATCTTCCATGTCATTGCACCATTTGAATTCAAAGACGACGGCACGCCTTGCATTATCATCGCGCAATACAATATCGGTGCGGCCGTTGCCGTCTTCGCGGTTCGATTTGATTTCGTATTGATATAAATTCGATAAAATACCGAGCATCATGCCATGGTAGAACATTTCTTGCGTATCGTAATAACTCACCATGACGGCTAATATATTATTAATAAATTGTTTTATATAATCGGCGTTTTTATCCCAGATCGATTGATAGAATGCCGAAAGATCCTGCTTTTGCACAGCATAACTAAATGCCAGGCTTAGAAATTGCGGAAAGATTGCATGTATTTCTTTATTGACGAGCCTAATTTCATGAATCCATTTGTTGCCAACTTCTCGGCGCGACAGACTTTTGACATAACCTGTATAATATAACAGCGTCCAGATATTATCCTGATACGAATTCATATCACGGTATGTCATCGATTCATGAATCGGTTTATAAATCGATTCGCCTTTTAATAATTTTTCGATATCATCGCGGCATTCTGGATGCTCAACGACCATATCGCGAATGACATCATTACTGCTCGAATTGGTCCAGTAGCAGCGAATGGCATTCAGATCATTTAACGTGAGATTATCGACACATTGAACTAGGCTAAACGGATTGTAAACATGCCTCGACCCAAAATGATAACTGTCGTACCAATCCTGAATCGCATCATAATGCTCGGATAAGTCGTAATATGCGAGCATTTCTTTGACTTCATCCGGCGTGAAGCCAAAGTATTCATTATCCATTTCGGAATCAATTGAATAGACGCGTAAATTATTAAATCCCGTAAATATCGACTCTTTCGAAACGCGCATGCAACCCGTTAAAACGGCTTTTTCAAAGCTGGGATTAGTTTTAAGGCCATTGCTGAACAGAGAGCGAATGAAAGACACCATTTCGTCGTAATAACCGTAGTGATACGCCGTTTGCAATGGTACATCGTATTCATCGATAAGGATGTACGGTTTGACGCCATATTCAATCGTAATAAATTCGGAAAGCAGACGAATCGATTTTTCGAGTTCGTTTTGGCTCGCTGTTTCTAGTATCAGGCGCTTAAACGCCTCACGCTCGTCCTCTTCGAAGTTGTTGCCCAATTTCGCCAAACGACGGAAACACTTGCAACAACTTGCAACCGCATCCGCATATTTCAACAGATTTTCTTCAAACGTCGGCTTGCAGCATTCCTTGAGCGACATGAAAATAACGGGATGTTTGCCCATGCGCGACAAAATTTCGTCATCGCATGACATGACCTTTCGGCCTTCAAAATAAGGCTTCGGATCAAACGACCTGCCTAAATAATCGTGAAATGCAAGGAAGGTGTGGAGCGTCGTGAGCGAAAGCGTTTTGCCGAAGCGGCGCGGACGCGTGTAGAGCTGAACTTTACTCGTATTTGTCAACACCTGCGCAATAAACATCGTTTTGTCGACGTAATATGCATGGTTGTCTTTAAATTCGGTGTAGAACTCGATCAATCCACCCGGTCTTAATTTTTTCTCAGCCATCGTCGTGCCTCCCCGTTCAGCCGCTGTGATGCATACACAGAATTTGCGGCATACGTACTGCATCTTAGCACACGAGGGCACATTTTGCCATGCGTGTTGGCGAAACGATTGGATATATGGGGGCGCGCCTATTCCCTTCGCGAATACGGCGCCCCGGCGGCGCTTCTCCCTCGGGCGAGACGTGCAGACCGCACGTCTCTGTTATGTAGTGACCGTTGTCAAGCCTTCAATTTTCATTTTTTCGTGTGTCGTTACAGTTCAGCCAGGGTTAATTCATATATCTATTGAATATGGCGTATTTCGCAATTTTTAGGCAGAAATTGATGAGAGCCAGGGGGCCGAGAAGGCAGGCGTCCGGTGGACGGCTGGCATCGCATAGCCCAGTGAGCAAATGAAATGAACGAGTTGGAGAGCCGACAGGCTCGGGAAACGAAATTCATTTCATATTGCGTACTGAGGAGGGGCTCCAGCGAGGAATCAATAGTCAGGCAGCCCCAAAAGCTTATACCACCTAAAAATATTGAGGATTCCAAAGGACTCAGTCCTTTGGTGGGGGGCCGAGGATTTTCGCCATCCAGTGAATGGCGAAAACCACAGAGCCCAGTGAGCAAATGAAATGTTACCTAATCTTCCCCTTCGCCTTAATGGAGAGGGGAAACGTCACGTAGTGACTAAGGGG
>JAZRVP010000029.1:0-16976 GCA_045599245.1 Myxococcota bacterium | reverse complement strand
CCTTAGACCACGTTTGCCAAAATTGCTCGGCTAATACATCAATAACGCGTACCTCTGATTTTTCAGGTATTAAGCTATCAAGTGATACAAGCTTATATTGGCTTCGAACTTCAGGTGTAATGCATTTGGCTGGCATTATTTCTCCACTAAAAGACAATCAGCTTGCTCAAATGAGCAAGCTGGAGAAATAATAGCAGAACACGTGTCGATGCTGTGAATAATTTCACAGTCTCCGCGGCACGTCTCTGTTATGTAGTGACCTTTTGTCAAGGCAGTTTCCTCTTTTTTAGTTTACCATATTTCTTTTGTTGAAGATTGAGAGCACACGGAATGAACAATAGACTCTGGTTCTCGACATTGGCCACTCTGTTATTCGTGGATTGGGTACCTCAGGTCAATGGTCCGTCAAGGTGTCCAGCATTCTACGATCGTAGATCAAATTAATGCCACATAGAGACGTCGCTGATAACACAAACCGTTCTATATCTATGGTTCATTCCGAATGCTCTCATTTAACTCATCAATTGCCGGACTTTTAAATGTCCCATCCGACTTTCTTTCGAAGAGGGTTTGGGAGAACCTCTTCTTTGGTCACAAAGAAAGAGTTTCTCCCAATCTGCGTAAATTTTATCAAGAAATGTGGTCAGTCATCATTCCCCAGATGAAACAGGCCAGTTCTCGAGCAACGGCAGTACAGGCAATATTTGCAGGTTTATTCATTTCTTTTGAAATGCGATTGAACTTACGTTTCAGTCGCTCTCTTGCCTTATCGGCATAAGCGATGACTTCTGGCGCAGCCCCATTTTGTCTTTTTCTTAATTCTTTTGATTTTGGCAATGAAATAGAACGATTGTAACATTGTGCAGACTCGATGAGGACGCGTCGAACATGTGAATTTCCAGCTTTTGTAATTCCTAAATGCTGCTGTTTTTCACCGCTGGAGTTTTCACCAGGAACCAACCCACAAACGATGCGAAATTTTCGGCTTTATAGAATCGACTGAAATCGCCAATTTCACAAAGAATGACCATCGCTGTAATTGTCTTAATCCCCGTAAAACAACAAAGCATTTTTACATTTTCACGATATGGCTCTGTTTGTGCGATCTCCTCAATTCGATGATCCAATCGTTCGATTCATTCCTGGAAATAATGGTAAGTAATCAGATATTCATCCAGAGTCTCTCGATTTCTTGGCGAAAGCTCAACTTTGGACAACCAAGATACATACTTAATTGTCCATGTTTCACGACCATCTGAATAGCGAATATTCTGATGTAAACAGAAGGCTTTTATTTGCTGTTTTGTCTTTTTCAAATGAAGTTTATGTGCATCCCGCATCCGTATGTATTCTTTAACTTCTTCATCTTGAACACTAGGAATACAAACGGTTCGGCATGTTCCAAAGGCAAGGCACTTGGCAATCATTTCAGCATCGCGTTTGTCTGTTTTAATGCGTTTTCTTCCTTGCGGTACTGGAATTGTAGATGGGGCGATGATAACACAATCAACTCCATGTTTTTTTAGAGTTCGCTGAAGTGAATAGCCAAGACAACCAGCTTCATAACCACAAACAATGTTTGCATTTAAATCATAACTTGCTTTAGCATTCTCCAGATATCGAAGAACGTACTTGCAATCTGCTGGTATTTGGGCGGGGCATCATTCTCCAAGGTATAGCAGCAAAGCGTAAAACTTTCCTTGTGAACGTCCATACCAACCAAAATTGTCTCTGCTTTTTTTTGATTTTGTGTTATTCATTCCCATAGTGACCTCATTGCAATGCGGTAAGCCCTGTTACCGCGGTTTAGACACTCAGGCTATACAGGTAAATCCACGAAACATGCAACCTGAGGTCACTACATATTGTCTACGACTCGCGAACGCCGCTATCCCTTTGGGATACGCGGCGTTTTTCTGCCTATGCGCCTTGGGCACATACGGCACTTACAAACCGACTATCGCTTTGCGATACGCCGTTTTTTCCTTTTCTGGCCGCCCCGCTTCCTCGCCATTATTCTCATTTCATGTTAGAATACCCCCGAGTTGCACTCAGCGTGCAAATAATCAACGGAGATGTGGTAATGGGAATCTATGTAAATCCAAGTGAAGCAATGTTAAGAATGGGAGTTCGTTCTAGAATCTATATAGATAAATCAATGATGATTCACGAACTCAATCAATTGTTAAATACAGAAGAGCGCTTCATTTGTGTGTCACGTGCCCGCCGTTTCGGAAAGTCAATGACTGGCAACATGATAGCCGCCTATTACAGCAAACTCGCCAATTCTCGCCCCATTTTTGAAAAACTAAAAATTGCTCACGCTCCCGACTTTGAAACATATCTCAATCAATTCAATGTCATCAAATTCGACGTCAATGCGTTTTATTCCAATTCAAACGGAAATGAAGATATCGTACCCTTATTTTCGGCTGAGATTCGTGAGGAATTGCAAGAACAGTTTCCCAATTGCGATATCAAAGATACCGACACTTTAGACAAATGTATTCAACGGGTTTTTAATAAAACCGGTGAACAATTCGTTATCATTCTCGACGAATACGATGTCTTGGTTCGGGAAAAAGTCAACACACCTATTTTTAATGCATATCTTCGCTTTTTGAATGGCATGTTTAAGAATGCCGACTTGGCGCCAGCATTGGCACTCGTCTATTTGACAGGCATTTTGCCCGTTGTGCGTGACAAAATTCAGTCTAAACTCAATCTGTTCCGTGAATATACAATGGTAAATTCCAAACAACTGGCCGAGTTTGTTGGTTTTACAAAAGAGGAAGTCAAAACTCTGTGTGTGGAACACAATATGGATTTTGAAGAATGCAGCCGATGGTACGACGGATATCGCATGGGTAAATATCGTGTGTACAATCCAAATTCCGTAGTTCAGGCGATGAACGATCAAGAATATGGTGGTTATTGGACTCAAACAGGCTCTTATGATGCACTTAAACAATATATTTTGATGAATTTTAAAGGCATTAGAGATGATGTCATGACCATGATTGCCGGTGGAAGAGCCGATGTAGAAACCGCCAGCTATCTCAACACAATGACCGATTTTCATAATAAAGACGACGTATTTACCTATTTAATTCATTTAGGATATTTGGCATACGATAAAGAGACTCAGCAATGTTACATCCCAAATATGGAAATTCGCCGGCAATGGATTTTGTCTATTCGCGATGAAGATGATTACGCCAAAGCCATTGCCATCGTGAACCATTCCAAACAATTATTAGATCTCACGATTGAAGGTGATGAGAAAGCCGTTGCAAAAGCCATGAATGACGCACACGAGGAACTCGTCTCGAATTTACAATATAACAACGAGGGATATTTTCAAAGCGTCATTCGATTTGCCTATTTTTATGCCAACACGCGTTACACCGTGATTTCCGAACTTCCAGCGGGCAAGGGCTATGCCGATGTTGTCTTTTTACCTTACATTCCAAATGTGCCTGCCATGATTGTCGAACTCAAGCGCAACGATTCAACCGGCGCAGCTTTGCAGCAAATCAAAGCCAAAGAATATTTCAATGCCCTGCCACTTTATCACGGCAATCTTCTTCTCGTTGCCGTGAATTATGACAATAAAACAAAAGAACACACGTGTGAAATCAAGTGCTTTTTTAAATAGTAATAAATATTGTTACAAAGAAAAGTCTGATTATTGTGCAGGCTTTGCCCCAGACCCCACCAAAGAACTGAGTCCTTTGGAATCCTCAATTTTTATAGGTGGTATAAGCCTTTTGAGCTGCCTAACCATGATTCCCCGCCGGGGCCCAGCTGAATAGTAACCATCTTTGGCATAAAAAAGCTTCTTCATTCTTTTCTTTTAAATCACTTTAGGTAATAATCATACGGCTCTATCCAGCCTGCTCTCTCGATGGAGAGAGCGATATCCTCTTCAGTGTAAAACAGATAAGGAAGCATAAAATGAAACTCATGAAACTTGGTTTTATTTGCATCATGTCCCAAATCCTATTCACTGCATGTGACGAAAATGGCATTCAAGCCTCATCCGTCGAATGTCGTAATAATGATATCCAATGTACAAACAACGCCATCTACACATGCAATGCTTCCGGACACTGGACTCAAACCGATCAATGTCCAAATGGCTGTTCTCTGGACGGATTATCTTGCAAACCTGCTTCCACCACCTGTCAAAACAATAACATTAAATGTTTAGATAATTTCATTTATACATGCGATAATGCTGGTAAATGGAACCAAACCAATCAATGCCCAAACGGCTGTTCTCTGGACGGATTATCCTGCAAAACCACGCCTGATACCTGCCAAACAGGAGAAATGAAATGTTCCGACAATTCTGAATATATCTGCACCGAAAACCACAACTGGAAACTGGTTAAATCGTGCAGCAGTGCCGGCTGTTCAATGACAGGAAAATGCAACCCAACTGCCAAATGCACCATAGATGAATCAAACTGCATCGATGGTAAAATAATGAAATGCAATAATCAGGCAATTTGGGAACAGATATCAGCCTGCCCGAATGACAAATGCTCGTTCGACGGAAAAAAATGTGAAATCAATACAGACCAATGCATTCCCGATGATACCAAATGCGAAAATGGCCGTGAATATCATTGTAACAATGCACAAATCTGGCTATACGGCGATGAATGTGACGATCAAGGTTGCGCCCCGGATGGTAAAATCTGCGCGTCAAAAGCCGATTCATGCACACCCGGTGAACAATTATGTGTAGATAACTTCGAAAAAATCTGCAACGACAACAAAAAATGGGAAGTTGCAGTCTACTGCAGCGGACATGGCTGTGCAGCCGACGGCAAATCCTGTGACAAATCAACGTGCACACAAGGCGATACCAAATGCGTCGACAATGCCATGTATCGTTGCAGCGATGAATCATATTGGGAATTATTACATGAATGTGACATTTTGGGTTGTGCCCCCAATGGCAAAAATTGTTTTGAATGCACCCCCGGTGTCTCTGTTTGTCATAATGATTCCGAGCTCTTACTATGCGATATAAATAATCGATATATAGAAACCGACTGCAGCAATCAAAGATGCGCTAATCCAGACACCTGCATCGTTTCAACCCCAACCGCTGACTGTGCCCCCGGATCGAGAAAATGTGAAGATGGAACCGAGTATCTATGCGATGAATCCCAAAACTGGAGAAAGGTTCGAGACTGCCAGACAAAGGTTTGTGACATATCACAAAAGCAGTGCAATGCCCCCGCAGAACCCATCACCCACACGTCATGCACTCAAAAAGACGAGCTTCGATGCGATAATGACTACCTCTACCATTGCACAGAAATAAACAACCAGCTTCAATGGACTCTAAAAACAGATTGCTCCGGTTTTGGCTGTCATCCCTCACAAGAAGACCATATCTGTTCTCTCGAAAACGAATTTATCAATTCATCAGCCTGCACGGCTGGTACAACGAAATGCGCCAACGACATTCTATATATTTGTGATCGCACCCAATATTGGCGCAGTGTAAAATCATGTGGCGGCAAAGGCTGCGCATCAGATACCGAATGTAAATAACCAGGATGCACGACTTTTGGCCCAAAGCCAACAGCCGTGCATGAGGCCAGTCATTATTTGACTAATCCCCCCTACTCACTCAGCCAATGAACAAGCCGTTCGACATGGAACACATTACCTCAGAGACGTATCGTAACACACCTTTATGTGCCCAATACGCGTCGTCTGAATATTATATATAATGAACGTGCACACTCCTTACACGACAAACTTGCGCATCTTGCACGTATGCTCTTTCGTCTTTTCGTCGTAATTCACACCGACGAATAGCAGATCGCCCTGATATGGTTTGAGCGCGTTGCAGTATTGTTTATTCTCGATTTGTGTGAGCGCGGTTTCGGTCGTGCTGTTGCGCTTGAGTTCGACGATCATCTCGGGAATGTTGGGAATATAAGGAATGAATGCAATATCGGCGAATCCTTTGCCGCCAGGCATTTCGCTCACGACGGTATAACGCGTGTTTGCATAAAAATAGGCCAGCCGAATAACGCTTTGGAAACAACCTTCGTTGTTGTATTGCAAATTGGAGCACAACTCTTCGTGCGAATCGTTCAGGTGCCTGCGCGACAGCAGCTTCGTCGCCATTTATGGTGAGATCGAGTAAATCTTCAGAACGCTTCACGATACGAATAGCCTGGGCGTAGTCGGGGCTGTTTTCAATCGAATTGATCCACTCACCGCGTATTTCTTGATTTGGAATATAGCACTTAGCGTTTTTCTGGTCATACGCCAGATAGCCGAGGTGAATTAAATACGTGAATACGTCATCCTTTGAATAAAAGTCGGTCATCGTATTCATGTATTTTGTAACATTGACACTCACCTTACCGCCGGCGATCATCGCTAAAACATCGTCGCGAATGCCTTCAAAATCCATTAATATATATATTTTTAATGCATCATAAGACCCAGTTTGTGTCCAATACCCGCCATTTTTTTTATACATCATCGCAGTGACGACAGAACGCGGATTATACAAGCTATAGTCATTGAGCCGATAACCGTCGTACCAACGTTTGCATTCCGCAAAATCCATATTATTTTCGTTGCACAGCGCCTTTACTTCGTCCTCCGTAAAACCGGTAAACTCCGTAAATGGCCCGGCATCGACCATTGAATACTCCCAAAACATATTGAGTTTGGATTGAATCTTGTCGCGCACGACCGGTAAAATACCTGTAATATAGACCAGTGCAAAAACTGGCGAAAGCGAGATATTCTTAAACATACCGTTGAGAAATCTCAAGAATGTATTAAAGATCGTTGCTTTAACCTGCTCACGAACCAAAACATCGTATTCATCGATAATGAGTACAAATTGTTCGCCAGTTTGCATATATGCTTTCGCAATGCAATCTTCGAGCGCATCCTCTTCTTCGATATCGGCCTCCGGAAACTCGCGCATCATTTCACGACGAATTTTAGCTGTAAACAGCGGCACAATGTCTTCATCACCGTTGGAGTTGAAATAAAACGCATTCATGTCAAAGCAAATCACATTGTACTGATTGAGATGCGTTTCAAAATCGGGACTTTGCGCAATCTTGAGCTTTTCGAACAGCGGACGCGAATTGGCTTTTTTGCTGTAAGCATGCCGCTCATCATCGATTTGCCAAAGCGGCGCGCACGCGAAACACAGACATAATTCTGTTCCGTGTTAATGAGCTGATTGAGTTCATGGATCATCATCGATTTATCGACGTAGTTCTTTGAATTCATTGCTTTTTTTAACAGTGCTTCATTTGGATTGACATAGAGTCCCATGATGTTTTCTCTCGCGATTGGTTGCCTGTAGACGTGTCGGAACACGTCTACACAACACCATGTTTAGCATAAATCATGGATCATGGCGAGCGAATGGGATGATGATGGGGCTGGCTATTCGCTCGGACGAGACGCAAAATTTTGCGGTTCTACATCGCCTGCGGCGGCTATTTCATACGCCTTCCGTGGCTGCGTTGCATGCACCGCAGCTACACGGATGCTCGCTCAATACGCGTCGGCATGCGGCAATCTGTTAATTTCAATCTGTAAATAATTCAAATCAATCACACGCAAATATTCGACTTTCTCAACTTTTTGGCCAATCTTACTCGTGCCGTTGTCTGAAGAATCGTCATTATCCGTTTTGTCATCCAATGGATTAAACGGAACTCCATTATCCATCAATCGAAGTTGAACCATATCTTCTGTCATATTTACTGAAACATCCACGTCCTTTGCACTCGCACTTGTGAAAATTTCATGTAAAACCTGTTCGGTTATTGCAGCAACATTCTCCACTGCAATTTCCGAAACTTTCTGTTTTTGACAAAATTCAGAAATCGTATTTTTTGCTTCGCAAATCAGGTCCGTGCAATTAGATACTGTAAAATCCAGCATATTTTCATCCTGTTTTGGAAGCATGAAATAGTTCTGATCCTTATGTTTTATTCTCTGATAAATATATGTAATCAGGAGTGTGGCGATCTCACTGAATATAAAAGATATTGACAGTGCATTCACCAAATCAGTTTCCAAAGCCCTTGCTGCGGCGACAAAAATAAAGGCCGCAGGAACGACAACGACACAGGTTTGCAGAGATGTAATAAGGCTGGAGAGAAAAGTTTTGTCCGTACACTGGTAGTACACAGTCATAAAATGATTCCAGAGATAAAACGGCAATGAGAATGTATATATCAGCAAAGCAACAACACCGGGGGCTGTAAGCTCAGGCTCGGTTACGCCGAAGAGACGCAAAAACACCTCTGGTATTGCAATCATGACCAGCATAAACGCGCCCAAAACGATATAACTGTAACGCATTAAATGCTTAATCAGGCTTCTAATTCCAAAATAATCACTCTTTCCATACAATACACTCCCCATACTGGAGAGCAGTCCCACGATTCCCCCCGCAAACAACTGTACACAAAGAGTCGCGTTGAAACACACCGTATATATAATCATTGCGGTTTCTCCAACGGTTTTTATTATCATGGTATTCAATGACACATCCTTGATAATTTCGAATACCATATACAGTAAAGTCGGTATTCCGGCCGTTAAAGCGGCGAGTACGGAAGGTTTCATTTCAGTAAAGGGATTGACGAAGGAAAGCATTCGTTTTTTGGATTTCACATAGAAAATCAATAAAACCAATGCCAATCCATAGCCAAGTCCGGTGGATAGAGCTGCACCGGCGGTTCCCAGCCCGGTATATTTCAGCAGAATATAGTCCAGCACTAAATTTAGCACATTTGCAGTTATCACGTATGCCGAAGCCAGTGCCGGATTATTGTCCACTGCAACGTAGTTAATCATTTGCAGCGCAACACTTAATATGGGAGAGATTAATAGTGTCACGAAGATAAAATTCCGGGCGTCCTCAACCAGGGTACTTCCTCCGCACAGCCATTCGGCATATTGCCCAGACCATATTGAAAAAAAGCAAAATATCAGTCCAAGAAGAACACTGATCATCAACGTTGAAGAGAAAACCTTTTTTGCTTTTTCCGTTTCGCGGTTGCCCATGAGTATTCCGGCTGCGACGCTTCCACCGACACCGAGCACGTACCCTGGAATTTCGATGATATTGTCTACAGCCATACCGATTTTTACGGCAGACATGGCATCAGGCCCCAACAGATTGCCAACAAGCATGGTATCCACGATGTTCCCTATCTGCAAAGCCGCCGTAAGCATTACCCCCGGCAGGAGGTACTGCTTCATTTTTTGTACGATTATTTTGTCATTTCTAGTAAGCATCGATCAAATTCTCATTATCTATATCAGTCAAAAAATCCAAGTCCATTAAGTGCAACAATGGACTTTCTTAAATACTCATCATCCGTGATCGGCCATTTATAATTCATCCGATAAAGCACTTCTGACGTAAAGCGATTGTCTGCACTGATCTCATAGCGAGGCTTGCTATCCGAGGAATAATAGGCAACCAGTCCCAAAACAGCTTCGGTAAGGGCTTCATTCTCATTTGCCGCATTCAAGGTTGATTCAAACACTTCGTCGCTGACAATATCAATATCAAATCCATAATCTTTCATGGCATAAATTACATCAGACATATAAAGACTATGGCTATTGAATGCATGAAATACAGTGTATGGCTCATCGCACTGCATCAGAGTCACGATAGCTTTTGCCGTGCTGTCAATGGGAGAAAACTCCACAGTCGAATGCATCGCGCTCATCGGGAATTGCCTTAAAACCTTGTACCCTCTCAGTGAACGCATGAAGCCGTTAGTCACAAAATTGATCTGGAACTCACCATCCGACTTTCGGCTCATCAGGTTGCCGAGGCGAATAATCTTCGCTTTCAAACCTTTCGTTTTAGCCGCAGAAAGTACAGTTCTTTCGGCCAAAAACTTCGTACGGGTATATTCATTTTCCAGTATCTGCCCAATGAACAGTTCATTTTCCATGAACTGTTTCGATGCAGGAACAGTATCTGCATTTCCCTCCCCGGCTACGGATGCCGTTGAAATCTGTATCAATTCAGCCCCTTTGTGAATTGCCAAATCAATCAGATTCTCTACACCCTTTACGTTAATACGGTACAGAATATCATCCTTAACAAAGTGCTTTACACAGGCTGCACAGTTTATGATTACCTCAAACACATGTCCGGACAATACATCTTTCAGATTCGTATCCGTAATATCTGCATTGACACATTCAACCCGTTTCCATTCATCCTCAGACAGGCCCTTATTAAAATAGTAATAATAGAGTGTGTTTAGACGTTTTTCACTGCTTTCAAACTTTCCTTTACGAATAATACAGAAAATCTTTCCAAAATCACCATCCAGAAGTTCCTTCAGCATGTGGATTCCCAGAAACCCCGTCGCCCCGGTTAGCAGTATGTTTTTAACCGTCTTTCTACGGATTTTCATATCGTTCGAAAATACATTTCGGGAAATCATATCCTCTATCAGACTGTATTCAAACTCATCCTCTTTGGGGTTATTTTCAGACACAACTACATTTTCAGATGTTTTTTCCTCGATCAGTTTTGCCAGTTTTCTCGGTGACGGATTGGTGAAAACATCCTGATAAACGATAGGATAACCTCTGGAATTGCAGAACATGACAATCTTTATTGCAGACAATGAAGTTCCGCCAATCTCAAAGAAGCTGTCGGTTACGCTGACTTTTTCAAGCGCGAGCACTTCCTGATATTTCTCACAGAGTTCCTTTTCAAGCGAGTTTTGGGGAGCAACATATTCCCGCTCTTCAGTTGCAAATGCAATCTCCGGCAGACGTTTTACATCAATTTTATCATGATTGTTCAACGGCATTTTGTCGAGCTGCATCAACGCCCCGGGCACCATGTAATGCGCGAGCATTGAACTGATATGCTCTACCAGTTTTCCCTTATCGATCTCAGTCTCCCCGGTATAATAAGCCGCAAGATAGTCATCATTTCCGTTCTTTCTGACCACGGCCTTGCAGGATTTAACGCCTTGATAGGAACAAATGGCATTTTCAACTTCATCCAGTTCAATACGAAGACCGTGCAGCTTCACCTGATTGTCAATACGACCCTGGAAAACAATTTCTCCTTCATCGTTCCATTTTACGAGGTCACCGCTATGATATGCAGGCAATCCGTTATAAACAAAATAGGCTTCCTTCGTTTTGTCCGGCAGGTTCATATAGCCGCGTCCTACGCCGGCTCCGCAAATGATAAGTTCCCCGCTGATTCCAACCGGCAGAGAATGTTGTGAAGCGTTCACGACGTACAGTTTCATATTTGTCAGAGGGCCGCCTATGTTGACGTTTCCGGATTCAGTAAGAATCTTGGCGGCGCAACACACGGTACATTCCGTCGGACCGTAGCTGTTGATAATATCCGCCTCGGGACTGACTGCGCGTATTTTATCATAAAGAACGGGCGGAAATGCCTCGGCTCCGATATCAAATACATTGACCTGGCTTAATGCATCCCTCATCTGTGGAATATCCACAATACTCATTATGAAGGACGGCGTACAACACATAACATCTACATGATTTAATGTCATCAAGCGAGCAAGTGAAAGAGGATTATGGATCTCTTCTTCGTTCGCCATGCAGATTGTCATGCCATTGGTAAGAGGAACAAACTCCTCCTCAACGGAAACATCAAAAGTTATGGCTGCAAATGCCAGGAAAACGTGTCCATGCTTTGTGCATTTTTCGACCTCGATATTCTTCGGATTTGAATGAATATAATTGCACAGAGTTTTATGCTCGATCAACACCCCTTTCGGTTTTCCTGTCGAACCGGACGTATAAAGACAGTAAGCAATATTGGAAGGAAAAATATTCAGACCGGGATTTTCTATGCTGACAGTCTCGTCAGCCAGCAACTCTTCAACCGTCAGAACCTTGTATGGTTTATTTTCAAAAAGGCTCTTTCGGGCGGCCTTGATTTCTTCTGTTGTAATGACAAACAGACAGCCCCCGTCCTTAAGACAGTAATCGATTCTGTCATCCGGATATTCCGGTACCTGTGGCAAAAATCCGCATCCGGCTTTCAGAATGCCCTGTCTTACAATATACACATTTTTGTCACGGTTAAGGAGCAGCCCCACAAGAGCATTTGTTTTGGCGCCTCGTTTTATTAATCCATTTGCGACCCTATTTGCCTTTTCATTCAGTTCTCTGTATGTCAGTTTTTCACCGCTTGCAATCACAGCAATCTGGTCAGGAACTTTCTGAGCCCATGCCTCAAACAGCCGGTTCACACTGGTGATTTTCACATCAAAATCGGTATCATTGAAATTCTCGATTCTTGCGGCTTCTTTTTCAGACAGAATACATACATCACCAATCCGTTCCGCGTCTAAAAAACTGTTGGCTGCAGTAACATAAATGTCATAAAAACGTTCTATAAAACGCTTTGAATAAACATGGTTCATATATTCAAATTCAAAGCGATAACGGTTGTTCTCCACAAATATGTCAATGGAAATATTCGCTTTTGCCTTGTCCGACACAGCCTCACGAAAAACAGTTTTCTGTCCCCCAATATCAAACTCAACAAACTCTTCGCCCTGATATACAAACAGTATCTCCGGCTTGATCTGATATGCATTGCTGATCTCTGCAAATGAATAGATATCGTGCTGCATCGAATCCATCAGCTGAGACTGGGTCGATGACATATACTCGGCAACCGACAAATCTTTCGGGAAATAACTGTAAACCGGCAGCGTCTTAACCAGCATCCCGAAAGTATTCATCGTTCTACTGTCTTTTCTTCCGTTGTATATGGTCGTAAATACAGCATCATCTGCATGATTGTACTGTCCCATCACGTATCCCATGACTGAGATAAAGAAAATATTCTCTGTGATTCTATGTTTTTTACAGAACGCGTCAACACGTGATCTGTCTAAATACTGATCATATTTCTTAAAGAAGCCGCACTCCTCTTTTTCTATCTGAAGATCTCCCTTTATACCAAATTGAGTCGAGTTTCCCTTATAAATGCTGTCATAAAACGCTTTGGCCCGGGTATATTCCACACCAGAACGCATCTTCTCTTCCATAACGGCAACATCATATTGAGAGAAATGTTCTCCCTCCGGCTGTCTCCCTTTAAGTACACAATTGAGTTCCCCGACAAATGCCGCAATGGAACTGCCATCACTGATGATGTGGTGAAAATCAAGAACTAAATATAAATGTTCCTGTGTTTTATAGAAAGTAAAACGGAACATCAGTTCATTACGCATATCAAACGGATGCGCATATTCAGCAAAGAAATCCGGCCATTCTTCTTCCGAACCTTCGACGGTATCGACAGCAAAGTCGGCATCTTTTTTAGGGAACATACATATTTCCCCTGCTTCATCCTCATGAATCACACATTTCATCGCAGGATGAGCATCCATTACCGAATGAATGGCTCGCAGTAACTCATCTGTATCCGTATCCCTCGAAAGTGCAAATGCTCCCGGAAGATTATACTGCACAGAATCCGGACTGCGTAAACATTCTACATAGATTCCCATCTGTGTCTGTGTCAGAGGATATCTGTCACGCGTCTCATGGATATCTGTACACTCAACCAATGCCAGATGCTCAGCCAGACTCTTGATTGTGTCATAATCTCTCAAATCCTGTGTCGTGACGGGAACGCCCAGTTCCCGCGTCAATTCCACAATAAGACGAATTGACGCAATGGATGTCAGACCTGCTTCAGTGAACGGCGTAGTGATGCCAAACTCATCGTGGGAAAGAATATCTTTCAATATATTATAAATCTTTGTCTGGCGCTCGGTGACGGGCATCAGACGTTGTGAAATCTTTCGTTCCGGTCTGGGAAGAGCTCTTTTGTCAACCTTCTGATTCTGATTGAGCGGGATTCTGTCGATCTGCATCGTTATCGCCGGTATCATATACGGCGGCTTATTTTCTCCAATAAATTTATTCAAATCAGAAATATCAATTTTTTCATCCGAAACAATGTAGGCCACTATATATTTTCCGCCTCCGGCCTCATCAAATGCCATGACCGTTGCATCTTTAACCGCTTTATACTGCCTGATGATGCCTTCTACCTCCGACAATTCAATGCGGAAACCTCGAATCTTGACCTGCGTATCACGTCTTCCTATAAATTCAATGTTCCCGTCGGACAAAAATCGGACAATATCACCGGTTTTGTACATACGGGCATATCCTTCTGTATCATCAAAAGGATTGCATACAAATGCGGCCTCCGTCTGTTCTTTACGGTTCAAATAACCTCTTGCGGTTTGAGGACCGGCAATACACAATTCACCAGGAACACCAACCGGCAGACGGTTCATTCCGGAATCAACAACATATAAATGCACATTATCCAGTGCTTTTCCAATAGGAATGTTTTTAAACAGGCGATTAACGGGATAAGTCGTTGTAAAAATCGTGCATTCTGTCGGTCCATAGCCATTAAACAGTTTGTACCCCTTAGGCGGTTCAACCGGAACAAGAGTTTCTCCACCAACTGACAAATGCTTAGGATATTTGGCCTCTCCAAACATCATCGCATATTGCCTGCCTACCTGCGTCGTAATAAAACAATCCGTAATCTGGTTTTCTTCAAAATATTTATTCAGCTTCAGCAAATCAAGCCGGATCGCTTCTTCAATAATGTGCAGTTCTCCGCCAGCAGTCAAAACAGGATACATATCCATCATATCAGCATCAAACCCAAACGATGCGTATGCTGCCTGCTTTGAATTTTCATCCAGACCATAATACCGGCGATACCAGTGTATAAATGCAACTAAATTTCGGTGTTCCAGCATAACCCCCTTCGGAACGCCTGTGGAACCTGAAGTATATAATAGAATGAATAGTCCATCCGTCTTTGCATCATTTATGTTTTTTTCAGCTTCCGGCAAAACGGCTATTTCGTCTGTCAGCAGAACTTCTCCAGAATATTCTGAAACCCGGGATAACAGCTCTTTTTCCGCAATCAAAAGTTTCGCATTCGCATCCTTTACCATGAAATTCAATCGTTCTTCCGGATAGGTTGCATCCAAAGGCTGATAGGCGGCCCCGGCTTTTAATACACCTATGGCGGTTATGGGCATAAACTCACTTCTTCCGATCAGAATGGAAACCACATCTTCCCGACCGATTCCTTTGCTCCGGATATATGCTGCTATTTTATCAGTCTGACTTCCCAGTTCCCTGTAACTAATTCGGGTATTTTTATAAACAACCGCAGTGCGTTCTGGATATTCTGCAATGGCTTTTTTCAGCAAATCAACGACAGAAAGTCCAGCATCGTAGCTAACCGTATTGTCAAAAAATCGATCCAGTTCCTCTTCCATTTTTTCATCAATCATACTGATGGAAGCAATGGTGCGATTCTCCAATACGCCTTTCAAAACACCTGAATACGCTCTCATCACACGATCAATCGTGCCAGGCAAAAAGCATCCCGTATCATATTTGAATGCAATCACATCATCCTGAAGCAAAATTGCCAGCTTCATTCCATCCCTGCCGACAACAGCCTTCTCAAATAATGAAGCCTCCCCATACAGAAATGGCATCGGCTGAAGTTCCAACTGTTTCATGAGCTGATTGATATCAAATGAACCAATATCCTCCAGCTCTGATACATCTCTGATCCATTTTTCAATACGTGCCGTCAGACTACTGCTCTGTTCCGAACCGGAAACCTCCGCATATATCGGGTAACAACTCTGCTCTGTAACATAACTGACAATCGCACTCTTTGCATTGGTATATTTTGCAAACAAAATCAGGTATGCACAAAGCTTTTGCGACAATGTTGCAGAAAGATATGCATCACCCTGCTTCTGTTTTATTAAAACAGACTCCGAAGCTGGTTTCGCCATCGATAATTCCGTCTCATCCAAAAGAATCATGGAATCAACTTCTGTATCGGTTATGCTCTTTCTGAAATAGTCCAGTGCGATCATCTTAATGTCTCTCCGCTTAAAAGATTACCACTAACAACGATTTTCCCGCTTCCCCTTCATCGAAGGTGAAAACAACGGGACCACTCCGGCCTTGAACCTGCCGAAATGGTTCTCAACAAACGGACGGTTATATCAAAAAAATAATGTTTTTTATACACCCAAAAACCATGCAACTCTGCTGCATACTACAAATTATTTAATATCAATTCTAAAATTTTATGAATTTTCACTATTTTTACCTTGACAATTGGGATTTTCTATATAAGAGGTATTTTTTATATGTGCGAAAAAAAATTCACACTTTTTCATTAATTCATTTTTACTTCGGCATTACACAATGCCGCTCCTCAAAGATAAGGAAGGTCTGAACAAAAACATTAGACAGAAAATGAAGAAGGCTGGAGGAGCCGAAGAATTTCGCCATCCAGTGAATGGCAAAATCCATAGAGCCCAGTGAAATGAACGAGTTGGTGAGCCGAGAGGCCCGGGAAATGAAGTTCATTTCATACTGCGAACTGAGGACAGGGGCAAAGACCCAACATACAATTAACTTTTAATCAGAGATTCCAGAGCTATATGAAATCACAATCCAAACCCGTTTTCTTTACAACATTACTCTCAGCTTTTTGCATAAACGCCTGCGATGACAGCAGCACTTCTGCTTGCGGCCTGACAGAAGAAATGTGTCTGTCTGCAAACAAATCACTCAATATGGACAATTGTCTTTGCGTTGGCGACAATCCCCAAAAGACTTGCGGCCTGACAGAAGAAATGTGTCTGTCCGCAAACAAATCACTCAATATGGACAATTGTCTTTGCATTGGCGACAATCCCCAAAAGACTTGCGGCCTGACAGAAGAAATGTGTCTGTCCGCAAACAAATCACTCAATATGGACAATTGTCTTTGCGTTGGCGACAATCCCCAAAAGACTTGCGGCCTGACAGAAGAAATGTGTCTGTCCGCAAACAAA
>JAZRVP010000028.1:0-2343 GCA_045599245.1 Myxococcota bacterium | reverse complement strand
ACGAATAGACCACATTTATGTCCCGCACAATCACGAATACGCCTATTCCGTCAAATTTGTCCGGCAGACATACAAGACCTATATCCCCTACCCCCCCGCATTTCATCCCGTTTTCGCGCACAATCACGCGAAACATCCGTTTTTTTATACGGCATCTATCCCACCCCGTCGCGAGCAATCACGAACAACATCCGGCACGTTCCACCCATAGCCCCAACGGGGCGGCACGATAATAGCCAGGGGGGGAGCCGCCGAAGGGGGCGCAGCCCCTGGTTTCGGCAACCAAAACCTCCCGAGCCCCAACGGGGCGACCCGAACCACTCACGGAGGAAGCCGCTTTGCGGCGCATCTCCGTGCATAACGTTTGCCTGAGGTTAAACAACATGCAACTCTGGAGATATTCTTGTCCGTTGTTTCCTGCAGACTGCAAAAAGATATGGGATATCTGTGAGAAAAAAAATGATTTTTTCTTAACGGCTAAAATCAACGCAAACTAATATAATTCTTCAGTACTGAAATATGAAGACTGCGCCAGTTTGCCACTACAGCCATGACAAACATTTTCATTCAACAAGTCAATAATAATGCGTTAAAGCATATAATTCGATGATTTCAATCATTTTTGATAAGTTGACTTGAAATTCTTTTATTTCATGCTATATTGTGTGGCATCACGAAAGGATACCCTATGAACACGGAACAGGCATTGAATGAAATCGGAGAACGGATCAAGCAGCATCGGCTGAACCGTAATCTCTCGCAAAAGGAGGTCGCGGCGCGTGCCGGAATCGGTCTTGCATCTGTGGCGCGACTGGAAGATGGAAAAGGTTCTACGCTGGCAAACCTTATCCGCGTTTTGACCGCACTTGACGTACTTGAATCATTGAATGCATTTCTGCCCATGCCGTTGATCAGCCCGATCCAGTTGGCAAAACTCCATGGCAGAGAACGTCGGAGGGCATCGAAGCGATCATGAGCATAACAACGCTGGGCAATGTTTTCATTTGGGACTCGCTCGTTGGGACGGTCGGCTGGGATTCGGCACTGCACGTCGCTTTTTTTGAATATGACGCCAAGTTCAAAAAGCAAGAGTTGGAACTCGCTCCACTGATGATGCCGCTTTCCGGACAGCGGGTTTACAGTTTTCCAAATCTTTCCGAGGAAACTTATCAGGGATTGCCCGGATTGTTGGCCGACTCATTACCGGATTATTTCGGGAATACGGTAATCAACGCCTTTTTGCGAGCGCGAGGACGTGCCGAAAACTCCTTCGATCCTGTGGAAAAGCTTTGTTATATCGGGAAGCGGGGCATGGGCGCGCTGGAATTCAAACCGGCTCTGTCGCGGGTGCGGAAATCACAAAAAGTCGATATCAACGCGCTTTCACTGTTGGCTGCTGAGATTATGCGGAAAAGGGAATCGTTCAAAGTTTCCATGGATGCTGAAAATACCGCTTTTCGCGATATCCTGCAAGTCGGTTCGTCGGCTGGTGGTGCACGTCCCAAAGCCGTGATTGCGTGGAATCCTAAAACGAATGAAGTCTTTTCCGGTCAGGTCGTTGCCCCGACCGGATGCGACTACTGGCTTTTGAAATTCGACAGCCCAAAAGATGGGAAATCCTACGGACGCATCGAGTATGCCTATTACCTCATGGCAAAAGCGGCTGGTATTCAAATGAGCGAATGTCGACTGTTGGAAGACCACGATTGCGCTCACTTCATGTCCAAGCGCTTCGACCGGGCAGACGAACAAAAACTCCATATACAGACACTCTGCGCTATGCGGCACATGGATTACAACGCCCCCGTCGCAAATTCCTACGAACAAGCGTTTGACACCATGGAAAAACTGAAATTGCTTCCCGACGAGAAGTCCCAACTGTTTCGCCGGATGGTCTTCAATGCCGTTGTCCGCAATCACGACGACCACACGAAAAACATATCGTTTCTCATGACGCGGGATGGCGTTTGGCATCTTGCCCCGGCCTATGATATGGCTTGGGCATATAAACCCGGCTCGAAATGGACAGGGCAGCACCAGATGTCGATTAATGGGAAACGCGACGGCTTCAGTACCGGGGATTTCATCGCGGTAGCAAGACACTTTGATATTTCCAAACCGCAGGAGATCATCAATACGGTATGCGAAACTGCACAAGCGTTTGGCGACTTCGCCAATGTCGCCGGAGTTCCCGATGATATCGTAAATCAGATGCTGCCGGAATTCAGGACTTATCTGAGAAAATAAATGGTCGAGGGTACTTTTATTCTTTCTTGACCGTAAAACTGCTCCGTCGGGTTTATATTACACTACCGCAATGGCGGTTTGAAATAACATACAGCA
>JAZRVP010000027.1:0-2393 GCA_045599245.1 Myxococcota bacterium | reverse complement strand
ATTGTTCGACCGTCATTTGCAAATTATTGGCGGCTACTTCGACATTGATGGCACCTTGCTGTATCAGAGCAATCATGCCTTTCACTAAGCCTTCCTGTACGCCTTCTTGTCGTCCTTTCACTAAGCCTTCTTGTCGTCCTTTCACTAAGCCTTCTTGTCGTCCTTCCTCTCGAAAGCTATTCATTGCTTCCTGTTCGTCGTATTCAGTGAGTATCATACCTTTAACCTCGGCTTTATGCTGAATGAGTATTGTCTTTAATCGAAACTCGCCGGGCATATCGTTAATCGCACGATCAACGGCCTCTTCCAGATTCGTGATTTTAGTCAAATCACGAATTTTTTCAACGAGCCATGTGTATTCGCGTAGTGGCTGGCAGGCATCGAACAGTTTTTTACTATGTCCGAAATTGATATTGAGCATGCGCACTTTGACTTCGATATCTCCTTCGATCCCATCGGGATAGGCATCACTCAGTTTAAGAAGCGTTTCATCTGGGTGATTATCTCGGCCGTTATAGAAAACGACGAGTTTGGGGGCTGGAATACGAACGAGCTTTTTCCAGTACAGTTCCATCTTTTTGGGAGCCAGATACTGCTCAAGAAGTTTCGCTGCATAAAGAAATTCTCGGATTGGCATATTGGGATTATATGTCGACTGCTGTTCGTATAGACTCAGTTCATTCGCGATAATAAAAGAAACGTCGTTATGCATACCGAGGTATAGGACTTCGCGAATCGTTGTAATTTGAATATCGTCTGGATTGGTATAATGCGAACCGCGGACTGCATTATATAGACTGAGCGTCCAGTCCTTGTGCTCTTCCCGGCCAAAGATAAACGAAAACAGTCGATCCTTGTATTCACGTGAAGTTGCCATGAGAATACTCCATCATTAAAAAGCGGCTCAAAGAGCCGCTTTTCTGTAAATTGAGCGATTAAGCTTTAGCTTTGCGCGTCTTTTCAGCGGCGTACGTCGCGTTGTTCTGCGCAATGACGACATTTATCTGGTCGATGAAGTCGTTGAGTTTGGGGTCATTCTGCCATTCGGCGAGTGCGTTGCAGCGATTGACGAACTTGCGCCAGGTGTCGATGAGTGCTTGTTTCTTTTCTTTGTTTTCGCCGACAACAATTTGGGCTTTGGCTTCGGCATTAGAGGCGACGACGGCATGAAAATTATCAACGGCATCCCGCAGGTACTGAATCGGTTCTGTCAGATAACAAAGTTCAATGTCTTTGGTATCGCAAGCTGCAAGGTCTTTGAGGAAATCTTTTGCGATTTCAAGTTTTGTTTCCTCGTGAGCAGGGTGGAGTTCACGTCGTTTTGCGCGTTCAGCGAAGCGTTCGCGGACTTCGTATAACTCTGATACATTTGATGAGAAAAGAGTTCTTCGCAAGGAAATGCCTTGCAAGTTCTATATTCTGCATGTTTTTTAATATTAGTCAATACTGAGCATTTTTATACAAAGTTCACATATTTTGTGATACAATAAGTTTAGTGATTTAATTATCACATATGATAATAATCTTCATGATATGGTGTGATAAACATGATCGTAGTCATTTCCGGTTTGATTGGTGTTGGCAAGAGTTCGCTTTGTGAATCGCTGTGCAACCTGTTCGATGCAAAAGGGTTTTATGAGCCTGTTGGCTCAAATCCTTATCTTGAGCTGTATTACAAAGATCCTGCGAAATATGCCTTTGATATGCAGATTAATCTCATGTTCGAACGCGGGGCATCGTTCGAGGAAGCCGCATGCCGTTCGAGACGCGGCGAATTGTGCATCTGCGACCGTTCCATTTATGAGGATTATGCCTTCGCAGATGTGCAGCGAAAACAGGGATTCATGGACGACCTTCACTTCAAAACGTACAACAAATGGCATACGTGGTTCACAGCACACATCCCGTTCCCTGAGCTCATTCTCCATCTCGATGCGTCGATCGATACTGCAATGCATCGCATTTGTGAACGGAGCCGGACTTGTGAATGCGGCATCGAACGTGAATACATGGAAGCACTGAATGACGCATATTCGAACCTGATCCCGCGTCTTTCGCGCAAATGTCCAGTCGTCCGTATCGATGCTGAAAAGACAAAAGATGAAGTCGCGGCGATTGCTTCCGAATGCATCCAAAAGCGCCTGAAAGAAATCGATGCGTTTGAACCAGTCTATCACGGTGGATTTTGAGGTGCACAAATGACAGTCGGCGATTTCATCGAAAGACTCGAGAATCTTGTCAAAGCCAAAACACTGACATCCGGCGTTGACAGGAATGCTCAGGTAAAGATTGGCAGAAAGTATAACGACACATCCGACGTTTTCGACTTCTTCGATATCGTTCGCAAAGACGGTGATGTGGTTCTGGTTCCGTCTGATTTATGGGATAGAAGA
>JAZRVP010000026.1:0-3101 GCA_045599245.1 Myxococcota bacterium | reverse complement strand
ACGTCGTGGCTGGCTCATTTTGAACGGACAGCCAGTTGAATCAGATGCAGCGTATTTGCAGATTTATGCACAAGCGCAACGGACGATTTATGTCGTTGACAATTACATTGGGCTGAAAACATTGATTCTCCTGAAAGAGGCTGTTGGACGTTGTGATGTGACTGTTTGTTCAGACAATCTCGGCAAGGGATTGTCTGGAGTGGAATTCAACGACTTTTGCAAGGAGTATGGAAAGGTTGAGTTGAAAACCTCGGGCGGCATCTTTCATGATCGATACATAATCCTAGATTTTGGAACTGGCGATGAAGTGATTTATCATTGTGGAGCGTCGTCAAAGGATGGTGGGAATCGAGTTATGACTATAGAACTGGTTTCTGACAGAGCAATCTATCGACCTCTTGTTGAAAAGCTTCTGCGGAATCCGAATTTGGTGCATAAATAAAGGGATGAACGCGACGCGACAGATATCGCGGCGGTTTGGCCGGTCAGCGGGGGCGAGGACGCGCTCCGCGGCGGATTACTCTATCAGTGCTACTATATCAATAAAGTCTGTTGGATTCTCCGGTGGTTTGATGGCGGTGGAAATGGTAAAATATACGGCAAAGGGATGAAAGGAGGGCTCTATGGTGGCATGGAAGATGAAAGAGGCGAATGACACGTGGGAAGACGTGTGCGAGCGGGCGTATTCGGGCGAACCGCAGTATCTGACGCGCAATGGCGTCTCATATCGGATTGTCATTTCGTTGGCGCGGCATGATGCGGAAGCGCAGAAACAGCGATCCGTGTTTGAAACGCTTACCTCGTGTCCGTGTGATCTTTCGGGGCTTGTGGCGGAAGACGGACGGGATGAAGTTTCGTCATTTGATCGGATGGGCGGTTTTCGGTCGTAAGGGCGTGATATGCGATACCTGATTGATACCTGTGCCATTTCCGAGTTGTCTGCGCGTAAGCCGTCTGAAGATGTTCGGCGTTGGTTTGCCAGTGTGCCGGATGAGGACTTGTATTTGTCCGTCGTGACGATTGGGGAGTTGCGGAAGGGTATCGACAGGTTGTCGGAGGACGACCCGTTGCGCCAGAGATTGGAGGGATGGTTTTTATCCGTTCGATCGGTGTTTTCCGGGCGCATTCTAGAATTTGATGAGAGGATGGCAATTGCGTGGGGCAAGCTTGTTGGCGAGTCGATTCGTCTCGGCAAGACGCGTCCGGCGATAGACGCCCAGCTTGCCGCAACGGCGCTTGTCAACGGGATGGTGCTTGTGACGCGGAATGAAAAGGATTTTGAACACACAGGTGTACAGGTCCTGAATCCATTCGACAAACGAGACTGATCGGCAAAAGGATGAACGCGGCGCGGCAGATATCGCGGTGCTTTGGCCGGTTGACGGGTGCGGACACGCTTCGCGGCGGATTGCTGACATTCTGCGCCAACTTGGGGCGTTGACTGGGTTAACCGAAAAGTTTACAATATGCGGCATCAGATGACGGCAAGAACGGACAGATCTGACACGGGTCGCTATTCCCCTGCATACGCGACGGGCGGGAGCTTAATGTTCGAATGTTTGAATGTTGGAATGTTGGAATGTCGGGGTGCAATGCGGGTGATTTCTTATCAGCTGGGGAAGTCGGCGAGTTCAATTGGGGCGAATTACAGGGAGGCAAATCGGGCGGAGTCTGGAGATGACTTTGCGCATAAGATCTCGATTGTGCTCAAAGAGGCTTCGGAAACGCATTATTGGCTTCAGGTTCTTGCAGGTCTCTATCCGGAGCATAATGTCATCCGCAAGTTGACGGTTGAGGCAGAAGAGTTTCTCCGGATATTCCAGACTATCAACCGAACAACTCGTTCGTCGCGAAAGTAATCCGAACATTCAAACATTCCAACATTCCAACATTTCTCTTTCTCTGATTGAGTTGGTGGTTTGACGGCGGTGAAAATGGTAAAATATACGGCAAAGGAATGAACGCAGCACGGCAGCATAGTGAATTTTCACCGTTCATGGGGTTTGACCACGGACCCTATGGAAACGCCATAGAAACCCGCGTGGGCGTCGTCTCGAATCGCCCCAATGCGGAGGCGGTTGATCAAGCGCTTTCGGTACGTCTTGCAAACATGAGTATGATTTCCGCTATTATGGTTGTTGTAATTCATGTTTTGAAGCGGCCGCAGGAGGTTGGATCGTATGCTTGGTGGTTGCGGCAGTTTACAGGTGAGGGCGTATGCCGAATCGCAGTTCCCTTCTTTTTTATGGCGTTTGGTTTTTTTCTTGCAGGACATTTAAAGGATGAAGGATGGTATGGACGAGAGATTGGAAAGCGCATGAGATCATTAGCACTCCCTTATATTTTTTGGAGCGTTGTCGGTTTTGTTGTTTGTTCCTTGATTTTGGGAGCCGAAAATATAATGGCAGATAGGTCTTTTGTGTCTGGAGTGCTAGCTTTTAAACGATTCGGAGTTGTCTTTGGCATTAATCCCTTTTGCCGGCCAGAATTGAGAACACTGTGGTTTATACGGGCGCTTTTTGTCTTGCTGTTGGTGTCTCCATTGATAAATAAATTGGTTAAACTACGGTGGCCGGGATTAGCTTTTGCGTTTGTTCTTTACTTAATTGGGAAGCCGATCTTAGGGATCGTATATCCAGGGCGAATATATGAGATGTTAAATTTTTTCTTTTCATTTGAGGGATTGATGTTTTTTATGTTGGGGTTGTATTTTAGGCAGTATAGCCAATGTTGGTTGTGTCTGTCACTTCGGGCCTCAATTATCTTATTAGTTTTGGGAACGGTGGTTTTGTGCGTAAAGATTTTGTGCGAATACCTTGGGTTTCTTTATTTTGCGAAACTTGGTTTGGCGGTTTCGATATTTTTACTTTTGCTTGGGATGATTTCGATCGTGCCTTCTAATCGAATTTTGTTTCATTCGAGGGATTATGCATTCCCGCTTTACTTAATCCATCTTAATGTAAACTGGGTGGCTGATTGACTGGCGTAGCATATCGTGATATCATTTTCAGCATGAAAGCGTCTATAGAAAAACCGTTTCCGAAGAACTACGAGGAGTTCCTTGACTGGTTTCAAACCGAGGATGACTGCCGCGATTATCT
>JAZRVP010000025.1:0-32905 GCA_045599245.1 Myxococcota bacterium | reverse complement strand
CTTCCTCGTCTTCCTCTTCTTCCTCGTCTTCCTCGTCTTCGTCTTCCTCGTCTTCCTCGTCTTCTTCGTCTTCTTCGTCTTCCTCGTCTTCCTCGACGTCCTCTTCATCTATAGCATTCTCGTTATCATCGATTTCAGCATCATCCACGTCATTGCGGCTTTTACAGTTTTCCAGCCAATATTCACAAAGTTCAACCAGCTTTGAAAATTCATTATACGTTGAGCAAAAATTACAATCGTTTACATTTTCGCATTTAGAAAATCTTAGTCCAAGTGCTGTAAAATTGTAACAAACCCTTTTAAACGGCAATGGAACCAAATCCCCAGCATCACCACATTTTTGATACATTAATGAATTACACATAGTCCCCATCAATGTATTCGCTCTGCGCATTTTATATACCCTATTTGCTATCGTTTCAGTATCATAGCAACACACGCATACAACAGGAGAACACAACTGCATGATTACACGCATGGAAGTGGGTGGAATCGTCCAATTATTGGCCAGATCCATTAATTCCTGAACAAAGCAATCTGGTCTATCGTCAACCCTTTGTGCAATTCTGCGAATCTCACCGCTAATTGGAGCGGTAAGCGCATTTAGTGTTTTAACGCATAAAGATTTTTGTCTATTAAAATATTCAGCGGCTATTTGATTTTTTGGTGCGGCATAGAGCGACTTCATAAAAGAGCTGTTCAAAAAAGGAGCCTCATAAGTACGTGGTGCTTTTGAAGCATTTGGCGCATCGACAGTTTTAAAGTCGGTTGAATATTGAGTTAAAGATTCAGTTAAAGCAGATATTTTTGCATTTAGTGCCGCAAGAGCAGCTGAATAATCCATGGTGTTTGCAGAAGTGGGCTGAACTTCCTCATCATCTTCAACTTCATCATTCACAACTTCTTCATCCATAAAATCCTCGAGTTCATCGATTTGGGACAATGTCGACGTCAGTTCAGAATCTATGGTGTAGCCAACAATGACATTACGTCGATTTATATGACAACGTTCACAGCATTCCTGCATTATTCGAATATAATCATTGGCATTCAATTTATTAGTTTCTAAATAATATCTTTCGACTTCCCGATTTGTTTTATTGAAATATTCATAGAAACAGATTGGATTTACAAGACATCCTCTATCCATAAATATTTTGCCCTGGACGAACATTGTTCTCAAATTCGAATTTATCACTGAAACATTTGCATTATTTACAATTTTATTAAAAAACTCTATAAACAAAACATTCCAGCTATCAACTTTAATACTTTCTCGATCAAAAGTCAGAACACATGGCTTTGCATCAGACGGAACTGTACAATTGTCAGATAATGAAACTGTCTGCATACAACACTCCTTCCTGCTATTTTCTTGACTTAAGCTCATTGCATGTCCAGCTTGTTGCCAATCCGGTTACAAGTTCAGAGCCAACAGCCAGGAACGAACGTCCAGTTCGAATCGAATAGCTGCAGTTAACCGCTTCTTTAATTTCATCGAGCGATCGATTGACTTCAAATAACCTACGGCTCGATTTCATCGTTCCACCTCCATGCATCGAATGGATGCAGTAGCAGATGTGATTATGGTGGAACAATGATGTCTGTGAACAGAGTATGAATTACATTCGGTATCTAATAAAAGTTTAGAATATTCTACCCCCCCCCCGAAAAATTGCAAAATTATATTCATACTCATACCAAGTTTCAAAGCTCCATAAATGAAAATTTATGAAAAATGATGATGTTTTTTGGGTCTCATCTCTGCCCAAAAAACCAATTGTAAATTCTTTTTAGCACACGAAATCCGAATTGCCCACAGATTTTTCAATCATTGGTTCAGATGCCTCAAACATCCTTTGCTGTATGCGCGCAGATTGCCCCCCTTTAATCTGAAATTCATTTAATTAATTTGCATTATCTGATTGTTTTATGACAAACAGTAACTGCACTGCAATCGAGCACATAAGCAAAGGCGCCGCTCGTATGTCAATAGAGCGGCACACACTCGCCATATCCCAAATTTTATGATAAACAGGCTTCAAGATTATGTGGTCAAAGAAACGCGACTGCATCGGAGGCTTTTGTCATGTCAGAAAAATTATACCCGGGCGCATTATTGGAGAGTTACAAAGAGTTTCAGGAACGAAACGCGTATTATGTCGACAAGACGTTGTTTATCCAGCAGGTGCTCGACAATCCCAACAAAGTTCAGCTGTACACGCGGCCAAGGCGTTTTGGAAAGACGCTGTCACTGATGACTTTGAAGACCTTTTTGGAAAAGAAGGTCATGTACGATGGCAATCTGTTTGATCCACGTCCTTATTTTGAGGGCAAAAAGATCATGGACTGCGGCGAGCGGATTTTGTCGAGAATGGGACAGCACCCGGTGATTTTTCTCACGCTGAAGGATTGCGGAAAATCGACATTTGAAGAAGCACTGGATGAATTTCAGTATTTATTCAGCATTAGCCTGGACTCTTTTGAGTTTCTTCATCTTTCTGATTTTTTAAATACATCTGAACTGGAAAAATTTAACCGCTACCTTCATGAAGACTGTTCCAAAACTGAAGCCGCTCGTTTTTTGAAAGATTTGACCCGCTGGATCGTCAAGGCCACCGGCGTCAAGCCTTACATTCTCATCGACGAATACGATGTACCGCTGCAATGCGCATATTTGAACGGCTATTACGAAGAAATGGTTTCGTTCTTTCGATCGCTGCTGAGCAGCGGAATGAAGACAAATGACGACAACTTTGAGAAGGCAGTTTTGACCGGCTGCATGCGCGTTTCCAAAGAATCGATATTTACCGGATTTAACAATCTGGCGGTCTATTCGATATCGACAGAAATGGACCGCGAATATTTCGGGTTTACGGACGAAGAAGTACAGAAAATGCTCGAATATTACGATATTAGTGAGCATTTGAATGAAATTCATGAATGGTATGACAGCTATCTTTTTGGAAACATTCACGTATTCAATCCATTCAGTCTTGTTCAGTGTGTCGAGACGTTATCCAAAGGGTACAAGGAGCCATTCCGGTGCTACTGGGTGAATTCGAGCGGCAATGACATCATTCGCGACCTTATCCGGCACAATGAATGCCAGGATGATATCGAAATGCTGCTTCATGGCGAACCGATTTATAAGCCGATATATGAATCGATGACATATCGCGATCTCGACAGCTTTGAACAGAATATCTGGACATTTTTATATTTTACTGGATATATCAAAAGCCTGTCGAAACGCCAGATTGGGGATGACTGGATTCATAAACTTGTTCTCGTCAACAAGGAAATTCGGTCGATATTTCCGCAATTTATCAAGATGTTATTTTATGAAACCGTCAAAAAAAAGGATTTGTCTGCATTTTACCAGGCTGTATGGGACAAAAATGCGGATGTCATAAAACAATTTATCGACGAAATCCTGTTCACCATGGTGAGTTATCACGATACACAGGAAAATTTCTATCATGGCATGATGCTCGGCATTCTATCACAATTATATCGATACAAAATCAAGTCAAATCGCGAAAACGGACTTGGCCGAACGGATATCGTGCTTTATGATATGAGGGATGATCGGGCAGTTGTTTTCGAGTTCAAGTGGTGCAAAGAAAAATTAGAGCTGAATTGTCTGCCGCAAATTGCAATTGAACAGGTTCGCAAACTACGATACGCCGAAGAAATTCATACAGAAGGCTATAAAACCGTTTATGTCGTCGGAATCGGGTTCTGTCGAAAGGTCTGTAAAGTTCAGATTGAAGAGATGTAGCCCATTTCTTGTGTACTCATTGTTCACGTTCCAGCAGGAGTAATTGTATCGAAATTTCAGACTCAGCTTATTTCGGGGCATAATCCCTCAATGCATTTTTTGAAAGATGCGCTTTCTGTATCAGATTTTTTTTTTGTCTCGCTATTGTATCCGCCACCAATTTTCACTATTACCCCTGCACTTCGTGAATTCGACAACAAGGAGCACATCATGAAACGGTCAACATACTTGCTAGCATTATTATCCTTCGTCACGTTCACCGGCTGCAGCGACAGTGATAATGACAGCCCAGTCATCGTCGCCGGCGAAGTCTTTTCCATGCCGCTTGAATTTTCCCAGCACAAACTGGCCCTGACAAAGGCCACTGGTTGTGATGCCTACCGAAGCCATCTGCTGGATGCCGCTGCACGAAATATCGTCGATGCCCGTTTTTCCAGCGTCTATTTCTACAAAGGCGGCATGTACTACGCCGATGCCGATGTCGACTATGCCGTACCTTCACTTGTCGAAGATGCATCCGCTGGCAGTGCCGACACAAACAGTGCCGGTGATTTCACCGCGACCAACAACCAGGAAGTCGGCGTCGATGAAGTCGACGATATCAAAAATGACGGCACATGGATGTACAATGCCCTCAATGACGACATCATGATCTCCAAAATTTGGCCAGTCGAAGACGCCAAACTCGTTGCCAAAATCCCTTCCGATGATATCGAAAACGCTTATGTCTATAAGGATGGAATGCTCCTGGATGGCAATCATCTCATCGTAATCGACACGATTCGTCGCTATTCCGGTGAACGCTATTACTGGTATTATTACACCGATACGAGCACTCGCGTCCGCGTTTATGACGTCTCCGATCCAACCAAACCAACACTCGTTAAAAAACATGAGATGGAAGGCAGCTTTGTCCAGGGACGCATGATCAACCATCGCGTTCATCTCGTCCTGAGTGCCCAGTCCCGAAAAATGCTCTCCAATCTGAGTGATCTCTATTACGCAGACATTCCAGGTCTGCCCAAATACCGTGAATCAGACTGGTATGACGGCATTTACTCCGATGCCCAACGTGAAGAAAATATCAAAAAATACCTCCCCATCGTCAGAGGCTGGCTTGAAAAACAGTACCCCGATTCCAGTTTCATTACATGGCCACAATACACCGATGGAACCAATCAGAGAAACCTTCTCAAATGTGAAGACATCTACATTCCAGGAACCTCTTCCTCGGATTACGGCATGATGATCATGGCTGAAATTTCCGGCGATCAGTTTGAAAACGTCAACGCCCAGGCCATTACTGATGACGGCTGGACCGTTTATGCTTCCTCCGAAAACATGTATGTCGTCTCATCGAGCAGCAACTGGTACTGGGACTGCTACGAAAACAGTTCCTGCAAGACTTACTCACATATCCACCGGTTTAATCTCGGCAAAGACAATGGCCAGGTCAGGTACATGAACTCCGGCGAAGTCGAAGGCATCGTCAATAATCAGTACTGGATGAGCGAATACGACGGCCATCTTCGCGTTGCCTCCGACGAAAACCTCGGCTGGTCGGACGACAAAAACGGCTCGCGCCTCTCCATTCTCAAACTCGACGGCCCTGAAATGAAAATCGTCGGCTCCGTCGATAATATCGGCAATGGCGAAAGCCTTTTTGCTGCTCGCATGTTTGGAAACAAAGGATATATGGTCACATACAAACAGACCGATCCCCTCTTCACCTTTGACCTGAGCGATCCCGCACATCCCGTCAAAAAAGGCGAGTTAAAGATTAATGGTTATTCTTCATATATCCATCCGATGGATGAAAATCATCTTTTGACCATCGGGCAGGATGGCGATGAAAATGGAAATACCACGGGACTTCAGCTCCAGATTTTTGACGTCACGGACCTCGCAAATCCCGTCAGAAGCCATCATCGAACATACGAACATACAAACGGAAGCTACACATGGTCGTATGCACAAGATGACCCTCATGCCTTTACCTATCATGCAGCCTCCGGCCTTCTCTCCATCCCCATTACCGTCGATACATGGAACAACTATACGACTAACTACTGGGGCGGTGCTTACATCTATCACGTCACCCCGGACAAAGGCTTTGAATTCCTCGGAAAAGTTACACATGAAGACCTTGGAAATGGCAATCCGTGGCAAGGCTACGTCTCAAGAAGCAGTTTCTACTTTGCAGAAAAGAATAATTTCTCCGAAAAAGCCTACGTTTATACAAATTCTCCTGCCGGCATGAAAATCAATGATGCCAATCACCCAGACAGCGAAATTAAAGCCATCTCATTCTTAAAATAAAAAAATAAATTGATTTAATGCCGGGCCTGTTCGCCCGGCTTTTTTTTTACTTTCATCACAGTTTACGATTTCACGCCATCGCGTCTTTTTTTCTCCTCTTATTTTCCTAACATCTGACATCAAAAGACAAATACTGATCGAAACCATAAGTAAACCAACCCAAAACAACCACATTCTCCCCCGAAAGCAGCTCCTCACAATCAGCAAATGGTGTGGCTGAAAACAACCGTGTTCTGCAGCAGCCCTTTGCTTAGGGCCGCATAAAACAACGACTTCATCAGTATTGACTTCACCGTGATGTGCAGTTCTCTCTCAAAGCAGCTCATTACCCCGATTGACAATTTTCTTTCTGGCCTCATACACGTTAAAGCCAATACCCACCCCCGTAAACACCAATCCAAAGAACAATAACATGATGAAGCCGAAAGTCTCTCCCTCCGCACTTTTCGGCTCTCCCGGTTTTGCCGGATTGAGCTTAATGGGTACACTGTCATTCTCTCGCATACCTGCCTTATAATATCCATAATTAACATGTTTATACTCATAATGTCCGTATGTGTAATCGACATACACATTATGCTTTGTTGTTCTATTCTTTCCACTACCTGAATGCGAAATTTTGATATCAGAAATCGTTCCAACGATTTCGACAGGCTCATAGTCTGGAAAATAGACTTCTTTTGCTAAAAAAAACGATCCAATGAAAAATCCCAAACCAACGATCGGAAACACAATCCTGATAATCCAAATTCCCTTAGTACCATTTATGCTAACCAAACCTCTTTTTTTTGACATCCCCATCTCCCTTCTTTGCGTCGGTTATTCACCTTGAAACTGCTAGCCATACTGTTTTTTCACGCGCGTCCATGTCAACCTTCGCCTGTATTTTCGGCCGTATGTACGTTACACACAGGCCAAAAAAAAGGTGCGTATCGGTCCCGCCGATAGCACCTTTACGCCGGGCGTATTTCGTTGCAAATGCAACGAAACTAGACCGGCATCTTTTAACAGATTATCACTCAGTGCGCTTTAACTTTAATCCAGAGTTCGGAAATCATCGCACGAATCACGTCGTTGTCGTGGAAAATCTCGTCTTTGTCATTGCCTGAACGCGGAAGATAAGCTTCATTCATCTCGCCTGCTTTCTCTTTCAGAACCTCGGCATTCGGCGAGGCATACCCGACAGCTTCGGTATTAGCCTTGGAAGCTTCTTTGGTCAGAACATAGTTAATGAATTTATTGGCAAGTGCGGGATTTTCAGCATTTGCAGGAATGACCATCGCATCATACCAGACGTTCGTTCCGGCCTCCGGTGCCCAGAATGCCATATCCTTATTGCCGTCAAGAATCGTCACGGCATCACCGGAATAAACAATCGCCAGGTCCTTGAGTCCCTGCGTCATGTTGTCGATGACTTCATCCGTCACGTATGCCGGATCCATCGTGTCATTCATCTTGAGAAGCCATTCATTCGCCTTGTTGATCTCGTCGCGGTTCTCTGTATTCATCGAATACCCAAGGGTTTTAAGGGCACACATGAAGCTGTCACGTTCCGAATCATACCAGTACACATGACCCGCATATTTCGTGTTCTGGAAGACGCCATAACCTTCTTTTTTGACATCTTCGGGATCGACATTCTTCTTGTTGTAAACGATGCCGACATTGCCCCAGAAATAGGGTGCCGAATACGTATTGTCCGGATCATAGCTCAGGTTCTTCACCTGTTCGGACAAAAGACTGAGGTTCGTCACGACGGTCTTGTCGATCGGCTGAAGCATTTTCTGTTTGAGAAGGCGTTCAATCATGTAGTCGGACGGAATCAGGACGTCATATTTGTCGCCGGCCTGAACCTTTGCATACATCATTTCATTGCTGTCAAAGAGCTCGACGATGACTTTTGCGCCAAATTCCTTTTCAAAATTGGGAACGAGATCGTCACTCATATAGGCACCGGGCAGATAGATTTTAAGCTTGGGTTTGTTCGAACAGCCGGTCAGCACAATGCTGCCGCCAATTGCAAGAATAAGAGCACCAATCGCCGATGCTTTGAGAATTTTACGAAATGCTGCTGTCATGTAGTTTCTCCTGAAAAAGTGATGATCCGATGGCTCAGATCGTTTTGAAAAATGATTTAATGATCTGAAAGTTCAGATTCGCGTTTCTTTAAAGCTCTCCGGCGAATGACCGGAATGATGTTTATGGCAACCAGTGAGATTGTGATGATGAGAATCACCAGAGAAGAGAGCGCATTGATCGACGGATTGACGCGCTTTGACATCGAATAGACGAGAATCGAGATGTTGTTGACGCCATTTCCCGTCACAAAATACGAAATGACAAAATCATCAAAACTCATCGTGAAAGCTATCAGTGCGCCGGCAATAATCCCCGGCTTGACCTGCGGAATAATTACCTTATACATGGCCTGAAACGGCGTGCATCCCAGGTCGAGCGCAGCATCCGTCAGATTTGGATCGAGAGACCTGAGCTTGGGCATGACCGAGAGAATGACAAACGGCGTACAGAACATGATGTGCGCCAGAAGCATCGTGATGAATCCTTTGCTCACGGCAAGAGCAGAAAACAGCATCAGAAGACTGATGCCCGTCACGATATCGGGATTCATGATCGGCAGCTCGTTGACTCTCTCGACGGCATTTCGCAAATGCTTCCCGCTTCGACTCAGTCCGATCGCTGTGATCGTCCCGAAAACCGTCGCAACCGCAGTCGCTATCACGGCAATCACGATCGTGTACATAATCGAATCCATCATCGTCGGATCGTTGAACATCTTCTCGTACCAACGAAGCGAAAATCCGTCCAGCGACGTCAGTGATGCCGATGAATTGAACGAAAATATGATGATGTAGATGATCGGGAGATAAAAAAACAGCAGCGATAATCCAATAAGCGTCTTGGAAAATATGCTCCAGAAACGAGATTTAGTTTGAGCCATGGTTCAGTTCTCCTCTTTTCTGGACTGGAAATCGAGTTTTCGCGTCAGCCACATCGAGAAAATAATGATGATGGCCATGATGAGAGAAATCGCGGATCCAAAGTTCCAGTCGCCTGCCGTCAAAAACTGACTCTCAATGACGTTCCCGACGAGGACGTACTGGCCGCCGCCAAGAAGCTTCGGAATAAAGAATGAACTGACTGCAGGCAGAAACACAAGCGTAATCCCGCTGATGACCCCGGGCAATGACAGCGGCAGCGTCACGCGAAGAAAACTCTGAACCCGATTTGCCCCCAGATCCGATGCCGCTTCCAAAAGACTGTTGTCCATCTTCGCAAGCGACGTGTGAATCTGCAAAATCATGAACGGCAAAAAGTTATAGACCATGCCCAGGGCCACCGCAAAATCCGTGTGAATAAGCGTTATCCCCGTCAGTTTTGCAATGATCCCGTTGTCCTGCAAAATCCCCATCCAGGCATACGTCCTCACGAGCATGTTGATCCACGTCGGAAGAGTCAAAAGAAGGATCAGGATCATGTTCTTCCGGCCCGACGATTTCGCAATGATATACGCAATCGGATACCCCAATACGATACATATTATCGTCGTCAGAAACGCTATCCACAACGATTTCCCGACGACTTTCATGAACGTCAAGTCGGTCACAAAACGAATAAAATGTTTAAATGAAAACTGGATCGTCGCGACATCGTTGCCATCGACTGTAAACGCATACAGGACGATGAGAAGCATCGGCACGACGACCATGGCCGCTATCCATAAGATGTACGGATAGGTCATGATGCGGAATTTGTTCAGTTTCATGCCTTACTTCGTCTCCTGGGATACACTCTTGTTGTTGTCACCTGACATTTTCGAATTGTTTGAATTGCGAAGCCGCATCACGCGCTCACACTTCATCAGATGAATGTCTTCAGGGTCAAATGTCAGGCCGACTTCCGTATCCGCCTCCAGCTTTTTCGTCGTCGATACCTTGTACTGATACCCCACCGTCGCAAACGTCACGTCGTAGTCTCCAGGCTTGATGTTTTCCCAGTCGAAATCATACAAAACCTCGCTGATCGCGATCTCGCTCTCATCCTCCTGTGACCAGGCCGACGCATTCGCCCACGTTCTCAAGTCGGTATCCAATGCCATCGAATCCTTGATGTCGTCCGTTTTGACGAAGAAGTCCTGTGCATAGATTTCTTCTTTGAAGAACGAGCTCACGTTGCGGTTTTCATGAACGACATTGGCCTCGATGATAATCGTCGTTCCGGCAAGCGTCTTAAACGTGACATGATATGTCCCGACTTCTTTCCGGATGTCGTAAATAATCTCGCGAATGGCCACGGGCTCGTCCGTATCGCTTTTCCAGGCCTCGGCCGATGCCAGTTCAAGAATGCGCGCATCATCCAGTTTTTCAACGTCGTCAAAGTCCAGACAGAAGCTGTTGGCACTGATCTTCTCTTTTGCCTCGCGATTTTCAACCGGCCGGTCTTCCGATACATGCATCTTGACCGTAATCGAACACCCGACTTTGGTCTCAACAATCGTATCGTAGTGAACGCCCTTGAAAATCTGACTCTTGACGATGCCCTTGAGCATCCCCTGCCCCACCGGCACGACATCCAAATCCTCCGGGCGAATGACGACATCCACGAGTTCCTCACTCTTGAACTTCTTAGCCGCATCACACGGGAAATTCTTGTCTTCAAAACGCACCGTGTGATCATCCACAACGCGCCCGTCGATGATATTTGTCTCCCCGATGAAATTCGCAACGTATTCGTTCGCAGGTTCGTTATAAATCTCAGTCGGCGTTCCAACCTGCTGTATTTCTCCGCCTTTCATGACGACGATCTTGTCCGACATCGTCAGGGCTTCCTCCTGATCGTGCGTGACAAAGATAAATGTAATTCCGACTTCCTGCTGAATGCGCTTGAGCTCGATCTGCATTTCGCGGCGAAGCTTGAGATCGAGTGCCCCCAGCGGCTCGTCCAGAAGCAGAACCGACGGCTCGTTCACGAGCGCCCGCGCAATCGCGATACGCTGCTGCTGCCCGCCTGACATCTCCGTCACATAACGCTTTCCGTAATCCTCAAGATTCACCAGTTTGAGCATGCGGCGAACTTTTCGATCAATCACATCCTTCGGCTCTTTCTTTATCTTCAAACCAAAGGCCACGTTGTCATAAACATTCAAATGCGGAAACAGCGCGTATTTCTGAAACACCGTATTGATATCCCGCTTGTAGGGCGGAAGCCTGAGTATGTCTTCATTCTGGAAGAGAACTTCGCCGGATGACGGATCGATAAATCCGCCCAGAATGCGAAGAAGCGTTGTCTTCCCGCACCCGGATGGCCCGAGAAGCGTCACAAACTCGTTGTCATATATATCGAGTGACACGCCTTTTAAAACGACCGTGTCATTAAAGTTTTTGACGACATTTTTTATCTGAATGATCTTCTTTTTCTCTTCCATTCAACTTACTCCAACGCGCCGTCAGAAAAGCGGCGGATTCGACACCCACAAGACTTTCGCAGGCGTCTTCTTTTCATTCTCCAAATGATGAAATGTGCTGCATTTCATATAAAACGTTTCACCTTTTTTGACGTTGTAGCGCTTGTCATCGCTGCATAAAACAACCGCTCCCTCCAGAACATACGCAAATTCCTCCCCCGCAGTCGGCGTCATATCAAACGAACGGCCTCCCGCCGGGAGCTCAAGAAGTATCGGCTCCATCGTGTGCTTCTGGGCATTGGGAACTATCCACTTCACGGTGTGATCGTCTTTTTCATTCACATAAAAATCCGACGAACGAAAAACGACTCGCGTGTCACTCTCTTCCTTGAAAAAATCAGCCAGACTCGTCCCCAGTGCTTCAAGAATGTCGTCAAGCGTCGCCACCGACGGCGATGTCAGATTGCGCTCAAGCTGGCTCAGAAAACCCTTGCTCAGCTCCGATCGCGATGCCAATTCTTCCAGTGTCAGTCCTTTCTGTTTCCGCAGGTGCTTTATCCTGCCGCCAATATCCATAAGAATTCCCTTCTTTGAGCCCTAAAGACGCTTTCAAAATGCGCTTTTTTTCAACACTTCAAAACGCCTTCTTTATTTCGTGTTTGTTAAACAAAAAGTTTAGTAAACCGAAAACGCGCGCTCTTATACACGAACGCTAAACATTCTCAAGCCATTTTCGTATCTCGATACATTTTTACTATCTTAAACTTTTTGTTTAATAAAGGGCACGTCTATCGGCCAGCGGCCGATACGACATGCCAAAGCGCCTATCGCGCTTCGCGCAATACGACGCTTCCTCTTCTCCTGGGGCATGTCTATCGGCCTGCGGCCGATACGACATGCCAAAGCGCAGTCTATCGCGCTTCGCGCAATACGCCTGCGCCCCCCTCAAAACAATCGACAACCTCTGCATCCCCTGCCGTTTCCAGCTCTAAGGCAGAAATCGAAAAGAGCCGGGAACCCCTGCGGGAAATCACGGTTAGGCAACCCCAAAGGCTTATACTACCTAAAATATTGCGGATTCTTAAGGGCTCAGCCCTTAAGCAGGGTCTGGGGCAGAGCCCCGGCAGGGTCTGGAGCAGAGCCCCGGCAGGGTCTGGGGCAGAGCCCCGGAAAAACACTATCCTTGGGAACCTCTGCCTGCCCTACCATTTCCAAACGCTGTTTTTTATACCCCGAATCTTCTGGACAAGCGACTGCCCCCTGCGATGCTTCACTTCATTTACGATCGCAAATGATATCAATATCGCACCAATAACCAACATATAAATCCACCACGAAACCGACTCCAGATAGTCCTGAAATTCAATCATGCCGACAAATAATAATATCATTCCAAATGCTACAATATATCGTGTCAGATGATATTTTATTCCAATCCCCATCGTAGCAAGCGCCGGAATTATATAAACAAGCACACTGTGATCATATTCATCAAAGGCAAACAGCATCGAAATCAATATCCCCACAAGACATATCCAATAGGCTTTGTGATGAACCGCAGGCGTAAATGTTTTGCCCCATACCGGAACGCCATAACACATTGACGTCGAAACCAGCGCACACACCCCGGAAAGCAAAAGCGGATATTCCCCCTCGAAATCATATACCACACCAATCATTACGCCCCATATTGTCAACATCAAAAATACACCGGGATATTTTCTCAGTGCCAGAACAAATGATGCAAGCAATGCATATATATATACACTTAATATATCGAAATGACTTTCCTTTTCACATAACAATGAAACCCAACTCACAATACACGCCAAAACAGGAAACACCAGTGATATCTTCGGAAAAACTCGCCGTTTTAACATCACATACGACAACACAATCGCACAGACAACGGCTGCCAGAGAAAACGTGAATACACCATCATCAGTATTGCCATTAAACAACGTATGATACAAAGAACTATCTAATTTCACCTCAATGGTATTTGCAATGGATAACAGCAACCCATATCCGCTTAACCATGCAATAATATTAAATGCCGCACTTTGATAAAGCTTAAAATATCCTAACAAACTCGCAACAAAAACTATCAAAAACGGCAAAATAAGCGCTGGAACGACATCATCTGCGCCACTGGAAAACGCCAATACTTCACATACCAGAACGGTCATTGCAAGAGCGGCCGAACCTAATAAATAAAATACCTTTGAAGCACTCGGAAGCCTGAGTTTAAACTGCGATATGGCAAATGCACCATAAAATACAGCAACACCTGCCCCCATCGCCATCAATAGCAAGGCATTATCCATATCATCCAACATGGCCCCAACAAATGCAGCCCCTGCTATCAAAATAAAAATAACCCCAATAATCAGCGGCACAATCAGCGAACCTTTGGCTTCTTCTCCATTCTTTTCCGTTCCAGCAGACGCCTTTTCGACGGCAATTTGCGCTTGAACATCCTCAGGTTTGACCGCAGAAACATCTTCATCTACTGCAATTTTGCCATCATCCGACAGGTTCTGCCCTTCATCATGCCATACCACCATATCGTAAACAGATACCTGCCCAATGTCTTCAGCCCCCGTCACGACCAGAACCGGCCCCTGCTCATCAATATCAACGGCTTGAACACAAACAGCTGCATGATCGATCAGATTGGGTCTAAACTTCGAGCGTTTTGACAAATCAGCATCCGATCCGGAAACACCATACGTAAGAAGCAATCGACATTTGGGCTTTATTTCTTCAGCAATATGCGCATCCCGATATTCACCGACAAACTGAATTCTTGCATGAGCTTTATCCTGCTCATCCCTCACTAAATGCGCGATAACAATCAGATCCACAGTTTCACCTCTTTTTTACAGAGCCCGGGTTACTGCTCAGCCAAGGTAATTCGCCAATCTTCTGAAATATGACCAGAGTATTTCGCAAATACAAGGCAGTGATTGACGAGAGCCGGAGATGGAGCCCTGGCGAGGAACAAGAGTTGGGCAGCCCGAAATGCTTATGTCACCTAAAACATTGAGGATTTCAAAGGGCTCAGCCCTTTGGCAGGGTACGGGGCAGAGCCCCGTCTGAATAGTAACGAGTCCGGAACACAGCAGGACGGATAACGGCGGCGTATGCAACAGCCGCCGTGCGGCGGTGTATTGCCAGCGGCAATAGCCGGCGCCCTGCATTGCGTATTGGCCGACGGCCAATAGCAATACCCCTTCACAAAACAGAGTTATAACGCCTCACACCTGCAATACCCTTCTGAACACATGGCCAGCGTCCCCGGCTTGTACATCTGACATATTTTTGAACACCGGGCAGACGCATCCTCTCCCGTGCAGGCCAGCGTCTCTCGCCCTATACACTGGCATTTGCCCTCTTTGCACGAAACCAGTTCCGCCCCGTACAGAGCACACCCTTCATTGCAGTCGTCATCCACCGCACAGGCACTCGACTGACATTCACACGTTCCACTGCGGCAAATGCCCAATGCCCCCGACTCATAACGGCTGCACAGGTCGGCACAGTACTGATTGGCATCATCCCCTTCACAAGCCTGCGCCTCCGGCATCAGACACTGACACTCATTGGCTTCACACGCCCATTTGACGCCGCCAACCCCCTTACATTTCGCCTCGCAATCTGCTGATTTTTCACAATCTTTTTCGCGGCACGCGCACTCACTGTCCACGCACACGCCTCGTGTTTCCGGCCGGTACGTTGCACAGATTTCCTCGCAGTGATCCCTCTCGGCATCCCCCGTACACGCCATCGCCTCTTTCGACACACAGCTGCATGCATTCTCCACGCACGCATACATCACGGCATTGCCGTCATAAGACCGGCAGATATTCAGACAATCTGCATCTTCATCACACATCTTGTTTTCGTCACACGAACAAAAAACAGGCACCAAAAGACCGCAGATGGCCAAAATCAGTTTTTTCATTCGAATAATTCCTCGTCCAAATCGATAGCCTGTCCCGATTTTTCAATCAAAATGGGAACAATGTCATTGAGCTGCATCCCGCATTCGCGTATCAGCGTTGCCATCACATCATTTTTGCGCGAAAGCACTTCGTCAAATGCGTGCACATACTGATCGCAGCGACGTCTAATGGCATTCTGAGCCATCGCCTTGATTGCCTCACGACGCGGATGCTCCGCATACCCCGAAATCAGTCCGGGAAGCGGAAGATTCCACAGCCCGAATGAGCTCGACACATCAAAAGCCCCGGTCGGCACCGGGCTGCGGTTGAGCATCTCCACTTCCTTAAAATGAAGCCGGAAATGATATCCGCGAATCTCAACGCCAAGCATGCGCCTGGCCGCTCTCTGGATGATTTCATGAACATTTCCGTCCAGACGCTGAATGATGCTTTCGGAAAATTCCGCATACGTCTCGTCGATAAAATCCTCAAAAAAAGCCTCGATATCATCGAGCTGAGCCTTGTCAATTTCTCGCGGCATGACGCGGATAAAATCCGTCATAAACCGCTCAAAATCACAGGCAGTCTGCCTTTTGAGGCGATCGATTTCGTTCGTCATTTCATGAAGGATCTCGGCCTGTTCCAAGGATGTCAGATGCGCATCGGAGATCGAACCGCGCAGTGCTTTCTTTTCGTCTTTTGAGAGTTCCGCCAGGGCATGCCATATCGCCAAAAGTCCCTCGGCAATGCGTCTCATCTCCCTTATCTGGCGTTCGGCGGCATCCCTTTCCAGATCGCTCCGGCTCCGTGAAATGCCATCATGAAGGCGTTCCATCAGAACGCCCCAGTCTCCAACCTTCTTCTTTTTCGCCGAAACCATATAAAACCTCTCCCTGCCAATCATCGGCGAGAGTGCTTCTTCGACATAATGGCAGATATCGAGCCATTCATCGTCATCGAGGCTGTCGCATTTGTTGATGACAAGGAGGCGTCGTTCCGGTTTGAGTTCCGAGACGACGTCGCGGACAATGGCCTGCTCCGTATGGGTCAGTGCCTGATTGGCATCGAGTACAAAAATGAGCATATCGGCACTGTTCATGTACCGTTTGAGATAGCTCTCGCGAGAAAGAAATGCCTCATTGAGTCCCGGCGTATCGATGAAAATACAGTTTTTATCGACCGGTTCCGTGTCGATGGAAATTTCCAGCCGGTTACAGGCCCGATTTTTGAGGACTTCGGGCATGTTCTGACAGGCCGTCCCCTGCCATGCCTCCCACGACCATTTTTCAATTACCTGAGGCCCGGAATAGGCTTTGACGCACCGTTCGGGCTGTCCGAACAATATCCATGTGTCGATCTGTGTCGTCGGCGTCACCCCGTACGGAAGCACCTTTTCCCCAATGATTCCGTTGATAAGAGAGGATTTGCCGTGATTGAATTCGCCAAGAATAACGACGCGAACGCGGTGCATCTCAAGGAGTTCATGAGCCGATTTCCAGGATGATACGAGCGAATCCAGTCCAAGGTTTTGAGCAAAAGTGATGAGCTGTTCAAACTGCTCTTTTGCGGAATCAGCATGCATTTTCAATACTCCCGTTTTCGACATGAAACATTTTTGAAACGTTTTCGATGTGAACGTGTTCACGAGCCGTTGTCGTCAAAAAGGTCTGTGCCGTCATTTGATTGAGGTATTCAAAAAGTCGTTTGTGTCGGATGGGATCGAGTTCGCTGGAGACGTCATCGAGAAGGAAAACGGGCTCGACCTCGGCCTCGCGATGCAGGCACTCGATCTCGGCCATTTTTATCGCGAGGCTCATGGCGCGCTGCTGCCCCTGGCTGGCAAAAAGCTTTGCACTCCGGCGATTGAGTTCAATCGACCAGTCATCGCGATGCGGACCGGGCGCGATCTGACGGCGCATCAGTTCTTTTGCCCTCGCATTTTTCTGCGAACTGATCCATGCCCTGACGACCTCCTCGCGCCCCGTCTGACTGCCGTCAAACACAACCGGTTCCCGCATCACCGCACTCTTGTAGCACGGCACACACACAAACTCGTCTTCAAATATCGCAGAAAAAACCCGCCGAATATACGGCGAAAGAAGCGACAGAAAATCGTACCGTGCCTCGATCATCCGCACCGCAATCGGCATCATCTGCTCGTCATACACATCCAAAAGCGACGTGTCCGGGCTGTCCTGATGAAGCACGGCCGCTTTCTGCTTCGATATCTTCTGGTACTGCTCGAGATCGATGAGATAAGCCGGACGGAGATTAAAAACCATCCGATCGAGCATCTTTCTTCGTTCGGCCGGCGCACCCTGCAAAAAAGCGACATCCATCGGAACGAATAAAATCGCGCGAAGCGTCCCAAGATAATCGCGAATTCGCGAGCACGGCATCCCGTCCATGAAAGCGCGCCGGCCTGACGAATGAAACTCCAGGCTCAGACGCGTCACCGAGGCTCCCGATTTCACCCGCGTCGATATCTGCGCTTTCTGTTCTCCAAACGAAATGAGATCCGAGACGCGTTCCTCTCGAAACCCTTTCAAAAAAGACAGCGCATAAATGGCTTCCAGAAGATTGCTCTTGCCCTGTCCGTTCGCGCCATAAAAAACATTAAATCCCGGAGAAAATTCGAGACTTGCCTGACGAATATTCCTGAAATTCAGGATATCGAGCGAATCAATATACATCAGCGATGCACCTCGACGCCTTCCGTCACCTCAACGCCATTGACTTCAATCGGCGCCGGAAGCGGCCTCACATCGGTATCAGCAACATGTTTTCTCGTCATTTTTTCAGTTATTTTCGGCCATGAGGCATGCGACTCCATACCAAAAGACTCCCCCGTCTGCCGCACAGAAACATCGATCGCCGGATTTTCACCTTTCAACACGAGGGTCGTGCTCCACGTCCCGGCCTTTTCAGGAACAGGAAGCGTCTGAGTGAGTTCCGCACCAGGAATCTGCGTGTCATTTTTCGGCGTAATCACGAGCACCGGTGCCGCATCAAGCGCAATCTGATACGAAACAGTAACCGTCACGGCCGTTTCCTCCCCCTGCGCCTCTGCAATCGAAACAGAAAACGGCATCGCGGCCGCCGGCTGCGCACTCTGCACCGGCTTCGGCATTTCGGCCGTTTTCCGGTCACTCGATGAACACCCCAATAGCATCAGACCGCAGCACAACACGATGAGTTTTTTCATGTTTCGTTCTCCGTAAGCCACACAATTCTGGCACGCGTCAAATCATTGAGCCGATCCATTATCTCCTGTATCCGGTTCGTTTCAATACTCAAACAGAAACGGACGCCATCGGCCGTATATTCCTCGCTCTGCTTGACGAGACTGCACTGCGTCATGAGGCCGTAAACGGCGTATGTATCGGCAAAATCGACGCGAAATCGAAGCAGCTGACGCGGGATGATTTCCACCTTTTCGGCCGTCCTGAGGCATTCGGCAACGGTATTGCCATAAGCCCTGACAAGCCCCCCGACGCCCAGCTTAATCCCGCCAAAATACCGCACGACATGTGCAAATACGCAGTCAAAATTCTGCCCGTCAATGGCCGAAAGAATGGGCCGTCCGGCACTCGATCCCGGCTCCCCGTCGTCATTAAAACGGTAGGCATCCCCTATCCGCCAGGCCCAGCAATTGTGCGTGGCATCCGCACACCGAAGCCTCTGAGCCGCCGCCTGCGCCTCCTCCGGCGTATTCACCGTCACACACGTCGCGATAAAGCGCGATTTCTTAATCTCGACCTCGAGACTTGGTTCTCCAACAAGCTGATACATGCACTTCCCTGTTGTCAAATTCCGATGCCAAATGCACCGCCACCTGCTCTACACAATTCTGCGATTTTATGCCGTAAAAAAATGGACACGCCTCCTATTTCGCGCCTGTCAGGAATGCGGCCGCGCACCCAAAACCTGCCTTGACTCGCCTTTGAATAAATTTTTAGTGCGGGCATGCCTATCGGCCAAAGGCCAATACGCCATGCGGCTGCGCCTATCTGCAATACGGCGCAGCTTCACTATCAAAGAAATTTTTCATTTCACTCGCCACTGACCAGAAAAGTACCGATTGACGCCTCCGTTTTTTTTCAAAATAAAGATTGACGCACAAGGTTTAGCGAGCGATAGAATTGATGATGATAATTTTATCAGTGAATTTTATTCACATAAACAGTTTAAAGGAAAACCGTCATGGCAAAACTTCTTTCACCGCTTATCGATGTCGTCTTCAAAATTCTGTTCACGCGCAATCTCGATCTCCTCAAAGCATTTACGGCCGCCCAACTCGATTTGCCCAAAGACGAAATGACCGATTTGACACTCATCAATACTGAAATTCCGGGAGAATCGCCCAGTTCAAAATTCAATCGGCTCGATCTCAACGTCAAATTGAAAAACAAACTCATCAATATCGAGATTCAGCGTCAAGATGAAATGGATTTTCGGGATCGTGCCATGTATTATTGGGCACGGCTCTTTTCTTCCGGAATAAAATCCGGAGACAAATATTCAAAACTAACCCCAACGATTTCATTAAACATCCTGGATTTCAATATTTTTTCAAATCAGGACGACTATCACACCGAAATCGTGACCAGCATCAAGGGAACGACAAATATCTTTTCAGACAAATTCAGTCTCCATTTCATAGAACTCAAGAAATTCAAAAAGTGGTTAACAATGAACGCAGAACAGAAATTTGATCAAAAAGTCATGTGGACAGAATTCATAAACGCAAGGACGGATGCCGACTTTGAGCATCTCAGACTCTATAATGATCCAGACATGAACAAAGCAATACAAGCCTTGACCGATATCAGTGACGACCCCGAAATTCAAGCAATCGTCCAAATGCGTGAAGATGCCTTGCACGAAGAAGCCTCAGCACTCGCCACTGCCGAAGCAAGAGGCGAAAAAAGAGGCGAAAAAAGAGCAACGAAAAGAGCATCCGTTATCTTCACAAACAATTTGAAAAACCTCGGTTTTTCCGACGAAATGATAGAAATTGCGCTTCATGGCATAGCCGACCATGAATAGACGTCCAGAACTCTCGCAATAAACATCCATACGCGGCATATCGGCCAAAGGCCAATACGCCATGCGCCATCAAAACATTATTCAACCGTTCGATAATTGCCTCGCATCGTCAATTCAACGCGCGTATGTGCAGATACGCGTGCGCCGGGAGCCGGCCATTGAGAAACCACAAACCCTGAGTTAATCAGATTTGCCCCAAGACAGGCATCATTCGCAATTTCAAGTGACGTTGCAGCACTCTTTCCACGGAAATCGGGCACGATGACATTGTCATCACACGACTGTTTGCCCGAAGGTATTTCGTTTTCAACATACTGCTGTGCAGCTTCTTCATTCACGACGGGCTGATTTTCAAACGGATCGAACGTACCTTTGAGGACATATTTCGGGAAAACACCGCGATAGGGAAGGATCTGCGAAACGATTTCAGAAAAGACGGGCGCGGCAACGAAACCGCCGCTGTGCTGCGGTCGGGGATCATCGACCATGACAATGACGACGACATTGGGATCATCAATGGGAGCAATGCCGACAAAATTCGCCATATAATGATTGCTGTAATGGCCATTGATTGCCTTTTGAGCCGTTCCGGTTTTTCCACCGACGCGATACCCGGAAACCCAGCCTCGCATTGCCGTTCCTTCCTGAATGACGCGCTCCATAGCCTGCCGAACGTATTTTGCCGTTTTTTCGCTCACAACTTCTTTAACGACTTCGGGCTTTCCTTCATGAATGACATTGCCCTCATGATCGCGAATTTCCTTGATAAGCCAGGGTTTCATGCGTTTACCGCCATTGGCAAAGACACTCACGGCGACCGCCATTTGAAGCGGAGAGACACTAACACCCTGCCCAAATGCCATATTGGCAAACGATATTTCAGCCCAATGTTTTGGCGACCACAAAATACCAGCCGATTCACCAGCGATATTGATGCCGGTTCTAGCGCCAAACCCAAAGTCTTTGAGATACTGATAAAATTTTTCTCGACCAATTTTTTGAGCGAGATGATAGGCACCGATATTTGAAGATTCGGAAACGACGGTTTCTGCCGTCATATTTTGAACGGAATGTGTATCTGAAATCGTATATTTGCCAATTTTTAAACGGGCATGATTTTGATCGATGGGATCGGTTGGGCGAACGTGAGCACCTTCAAGAGCGGAAGCATAGGTCACGGTTTTCATCATGCTTCCAGGCTCATAGGCATCGAGTACAGCCCGATTTCGCATATCTTCCTTGCGATAATCCTTAAAGCGGTTCGGATTGAATCGTGGCCAGTTGGCCATCGCGAGCACTTCCCCAGTGAAAGGATCCAGGATGACGGCGATGGCAGCTTTAGCTGAAAAATTCCTGCACACGCGATCGAGGGCATTTTCGGCAACTTTCTGAATGTATTGATCGAGTGTGAGAGTAATCGTGCTGCCCTCAAGCATATTCAGGCGTGGAGAATCGGAAGTCAAAATGACGCGGCCGCGAGAGTCGCGAGTGCCGCGAATACGGAGCACGCCCCCGCGCAGATACTTGTCGTAAGCGGATTCAATGCCTTCGAGTCCATCGTTATCAAGGCCGACAAAACCGAGAATTTGACCGGCAAGTTCCTGTCCGGGATAGTATCGTTTGCTCTCGCGTTTTGTGCCGACGCCTTTGAGTTTGAGAGCTTTGACGGCTGCCCCTTTTTCGGGGGTAGTTTTTCGAGCGAGCCAGACAAAGGGGGATTCAGAGGTAATTTTTTTGCGCACTTCGGTAATATCCATATCGAGTGCACGGCTCAAGGCGACGGCCGCAGCCTCGGGATCCTCAAGCTGTTTTGGATGGACAAAAACGCTCGGCGTTTCAACGCTGATTGCGAGTTCATATCCGTGGCGATCGTAGATGTAACCGCGATGTCCGTCGAGTTCACTCTCACCGCCGGCGCCCAGTGTGATGCGGCCTGTACTCTGCCTTTCGGCACGACGAACCATATCAGCCTCATCCGCAGTTTGAATCGTATAGAATTTAAACCCGATGGTTCCAAACAACCCGAGCAATATCACGCCGACAACGATGAGTCTTATCCATGTACTTCGTTCCCTGCTTTCTCTTCGCTGAATGTCATCCCTGACCTGATTATCCACGATTAATCCTCCCCGATTCGCTTCACATCGTCGAGTCCGTCAAGACGTTTGCCCGGCATGGTTCCCGTATTTGTCGTCTTTTTTTTCGTGACATCATAGATAAAGACCTGTTCCGGCTTGATATTGGCCATTCCAAGCTGCCGTCCCGCCAGCGGTTCAAGTCTTTCACGGCGACTTAATACCCGGAGTTCAATGCGCAATTTTCGGTTTTCCTCGAGAAGCGCCTCGCGCTGTGCGATGGCAGAACTCAATTCATAACCGAGATTGAGTTCACGATGGCGATAATAGACCTGGATACAGAGCAAAATAATGACGATAAGCGTTGCACCTACCGTGAGCCAAAGTCGTCCGGAACGCTGACGCGTTCCCGCAATCGTCATCAGAGCCTGACTAAATTCACGGCCGTGCATTTTCAAAATCATTGAAAACTCACGATCGCTCTGTGACTTTTTCTGAACTCTTGGAAGACTGTTTAAGTTGGCGGATATCGCCTTGAGTTCATCCGAACGCTGCTTCTTTTTTTCGAGTTCGGAAGCAGAAAGTGCCTCTGATTTGGGGGCATTTTCCTGTGAATCCGACTTTTTTTCCGAAGAGACCTGCTGCCCCGCCTCTTCAGACTTTTCATCGTCTTCGGCCTTGAGCAAATCCTTTAGCGATGCATCTTCATCCATAAAATCCGGCTGATTATCTGCCTCAGGCGGAGTAACTGCATCGCTGCTATTTTGCTTTACTTTCAATTCTTCGTTGAGCTGCTCATCCATGACACGCCTCCGGAACACACCCGTTCGTGTCTTAATATGAATTACCGCGAGAGGCAAAGATTGAAAGTTGAACGATTATTTGAAGTATCGAAGGGCGCGCGTGGCACTCTCAGGATGCGTTGATTTGGCGCGCTCGATGATTTCTCTGGCAGCCGGAACCTTTGTTTTGCCAAGAGCCATCAGCGTATGATGAACAATCGACGGCGATTTATCCTGAGCCGTCAATGCAAGCGATGTTACGGCATTGTCCTGAATCATCGGATCGGTTGAAAGCACCGCAATCTGTCCGAGAGAACGAATGGCTGCAATTTTTACGGCTTCGGGATCGTCAAACATTTCATTGGCGGCAAAAGTCGAAATCGTCTGTGCCGTTTTCTCATTCATCATGAAAGGAAGGGCATGAAGTGCAGCAATTTTGAGATCGAATGATCGTTCCGTTCGTGCAATAAATTCTTTGACCATGGCCAAAGAAATTTCGGCGGCCGGACGTTTGGCTGTTTGTGATAAAAGAATCATGACGACCATTTCATCCGAATCTTTGAGCATGACGGTTCGGAGGGCATCAGCCGATCCGTCGAGCCACTGTGTGGCATAGGCAACATCGGAACGAACGGCTGAATTGCTGTGATAAGCCTGCTCCATTAACGAAGCCACGGCGTCATCGGCATTATTTTGAGCCTTTTCAAAGAGTGCAATACCGAGATCGGAAGAAGGCGTCTTATCAAGGACGCCGCGAAGCTCATCGCGGCAGGCCAGCATAATCCCTGCATATTTGGCTTTCAGGCCGCGTTTCCATATCGAGGGATCGAAATCCGTTTGTTTTTCCCAAAGCAAATCATCCAAAGCATCGAAAGCTGTATCAGCTGAAGAGCTGAGCATAAGCCAGCTCATGGAAACATGACGAAGACTGACGGCTTTTGACGAAGAAAGCGCAACCTGTGCAATGCCCTGAACCGCATCACTGTTCTGAGCATCATCAAGCCATTGTTCAAGAGCCTCATCGCGGTGCCCGTTGATGAGCATCGTCGCAAGCTGTTTTGCATGAGACGGCGTTGCAACATCCAGGATTTCTTTGAGATGATCGATGAGAATTGTCAGAGAAGGATCTTTTGCCACGATTGAAGCGGCTTTACTGAAATTCGCATCGACAGAGGATTTGAGTAGAATGAGAAGGGCTTCGTCACGAAGCATTGGCTCGTCGGACTCGACCATGGACAGTGCGTATCCTTCCTGAAAATCGCCTTTTTTTTGAAGGATAGACTTCATCTGATTGAGAATCGCGGAGTCTTTGGTATTGGCAAGGGCCGCCATTGCCGCACTGACATTGTTTGAATTTAAGGATCCGAGTTCCTTTGCCACACGTTTTTCGGCGTTTGGGAATTTGCGGCTGATATAGCCTTTCATCACGCCGGTTTTGGCAAAAAGAGCGGGAGTATCGAACTCACTCTCGATAATTTTAATTAGATTTTTATCCTGTTTTTGAAGTTTCGTCTGAAAGTCATCGACGGAAAGAAATTCATTTCCGACCTGAACGAGTGCCGGCTGTTCGATCGACTGCGCTGTAAGCGCCTGCCAGAGAGGAACAATAGCCGCAAAATGGGTCAGTGACGCACCGGCCGGCACAATTTTTCTTCCGTCACAGCTGAATTCGGGAACACCGTAGCCGTGAGCGTCAAATGTCAGGCCGATTTCTGCCGATATAATCGACGCATACGCACATTTGGTCTCATCGATCTTGACCAGACCTGAAGATTTGCCCGAACCAGTCTCAAAAGAAGTGTTGCCATACGTCGGCAATTTTCGTCGTTTGAGGGCATCAAAAAGGCCCTCCGGCCGACTGGACGAAACATCAACAAGGACAGGCATTACGGCCCAGTCGGCGGGTTTCTGCAAGGTTTTCGTATAACTGTATAGAACCGTTTCTTCGGCAAATGCGAGATTGGGTATGAGAGCAAAAATAGCGACAAGAAGAGTTCGTTTCATGAATTTCCGTAATAACTGGCAGCCGGTGTGCTGACAATGAAATGAGTTTCGACAAGTTCATTCGAGGCCGGACAGGACGGCGTACTATATTGCATTTTAGCGCTTTGTGTGCGAGATTCTATTGGTATTGCCCGACTTTCCGGGATTTTTTTCTTTATGAGGTATTTCATGGCAGATGATGTTGAGTCCAAACTCTTTGATATGATCAACCGCCTTGGCGGCGTTGAAAAATTCCAGAGCAATCCTTTTGCGCTTATTGGCGAAGTCTTCAAACACCCCGATCTTCTCAAGCAGATTGACGAGCTCTCCAAAACACCGGAAATGCAAAAGCAGATCAAAGAAAGCATGAGCAATCCGATGTTCCAGCAGATGGTCGGCAACAATCCGCTTCTTTCAAATATGATGAATCAGTATCAGGCAAAGCAGGCGGCCCAAGACGACGACGTCGTGGATGTCGAGAACGAAGACGACGAAGAATGCGACGACGAGGACGAAGCTCTGGACGAGGAATGCGACGACGTTCAAATCAATGGCTATGATTTCCATATTCCCGGCTGGCATTCCATCAACTGGCTCAATCCCGTCAGCGGTCAGCCGTTCAATATTCCCGACAATCCAAACAAACGCGTCACGTTCAATCAAATTCTCGACGAGCTTCCGGAAGAATGCCGCGAACGCGTTGAAATCATTGCTGAAAAACGGATGCAGCTTCATCTCAACCCAATCGCTCTTGGCCAGCTCGAATCCATGGCAGAAGCCAAAGGCCTTGAACCGATCGATCTCATGGCGACCGTAGGCGGCTTCATTGGTGAAGTCTGCTACTGCGCAACACTTCTCATGCCCGATGACGATCTCTGTGATCTGGCCAAATTTGCCCTCGCCAGTCTGCAGCGAAAATCCGGTTTCCCTGTTGCCAGCTATCTGACACAAATTCTGCTATATCTCGATTCATTTGACGACATCGAAGAAGCCGACTGGATGAATTTCATCTGGTCTCTGAGCGGCAATCCGTCGAACAGCCGTGACGGCAACTTTGTTGCGACCTGGGAGGATGCCTCACTCATTGCTGAAATAGCGGCCGACAATCTGAGTGAAGAGCCGGAAATGTTCCTTGGCGTTTGTCTTGGCCTTCTGAACTGGTCAGAACTCTCGCTTCGCGACGTCGAAAATCCGCTTCAGACGATGCTCGCCAATTTTGAAGACAAAACAGCCATTCGCAATCTCCTGTTGAACTGCCTGTGCGGCCAGAAAACCTATGCCATGCAGCTCATGAGCATGCGCGACGTCGTCAAAAGAGATGCCGTCGAATTTGTTCTTGCCAATGACAGCCTCAACATCCTGCTCGAGAAAGCCGCTCTTTGGCCGGCATCATGTGCCGAAGCTGCAAAAATTCTCATTGAAAAGCTCGAAAACCTTTGGAATCAGGCCGATGCCGAAAGACGCGATGCCTTCATGAGCCATGTCATGAATATGGATGATGAAAAGCTCGCTCTTGAAGCCATCAAACTGGGTGCCGAACATCAAAAAGACAAGTACAGACTCATGGCTCTTGATTCCAAGTATGAATCAGTCCGTCGATGGGCTGCAGGTCTCTAATCTGCCGACAAATACCGGTGTTTCGCACATTTATTTTGTTTCACACGGTGCGAAGCCCAATAAAAAAATCCCGTGCGTATCGGCCAAAGGCCGATAGCACGGGAAAGGCCGGGCGTATGGCCATCAGCCATAGCCGGCCCACAATCAATTAATCTCATTTAATTAGATTTCACCGACATCGGCAATACACTTCTCAAGGTCAGCAATCAGGTCATTGCTGGAGAAAGCATCACACTCTTCTATATTTTCGGCATTCTCTTTCTCGCAAAGTTCTTTCAGGCAGGAAACCACGATTTCGGAAGGACCTACCGGGATACAGTTCTCGGCAAATTCTTCGCGCAGATCGTCGAGAGTTTTGCGATGTTCTTCACCGGCCAGTTCACATTCCACGATATCGTCCGCAATCGCATTTACCATCTCATTTTCGCAGATTTGATAGGAAAGTCGAAGCAGGTGAACGCAGAGTTCATACTTCTCGAGATGATCGAAATGCGACGCCAGGCCAGCGTAATAAGCGGCGAGTTCATCCTGTTTGGTAATTCGATCATAGGCCATTTCGAGGGCAGAATAGTGCTCATCGTACTGCTCATTATCAAAGAGAAGTCGGGCGTATGTCAGCCAGTGAGAAGCATTAATGGGGTTCCATGAGAGCGCTTTTTTAATTGCATCGAAAGCCTCTTCAAAACACTCCCTGTCAATATAGCGTTCGGCCAGTTCGGCATAGACGAGATCATAAGGCGCGGGAGTTGTGATGAAATCAAGTGGACTATCATTATCCGAATACAGAACTTTATACAGTGCCACTTCAACGGGATGATATGCCGAACAGACGGGACACTCATCAAATGTATGGGGAGTATTTTTGGCTTCGATGCGACGAACCAGATTCTCGAGCATTTTGATGGCTTTGTTCGGACGCTGCGACCGAACGTCATCCAAAACCTGGAAAATGCGCTCACCGAGTTCATAATCCATATCCACGGGTCTTGAAGATTTTGAATTGGCAACAATAGACTCAACAAGAGCCTCTCGTTCTTCATCCGACATGTCTTTGGCAAGTTTCTGCATCAGTGTCATTTGAAGCCGAAAAGCCTGAGGATGGTTTTCGTTGTCGACAATAAATTTTTCGACGACAGCCGAATTGTGCTCGACATCGTCATTAAATTCAGCCATGGCTTCATCGATGAGTTCATCGAAGGGGCGGAACCTGCTCAATTCTTCAACAGAGAACTGTTCAGCGTCTTTGAGGTCGTCGAGATTAATTTTTCCGCTAAGCAGGTCGCGTGTAAATTCGGTTGCTTCTTTCTGAGAGATGGAAGGTTCGGAACGTTTCATCGTGGAAAGAGAGCGTTTGTTTTTCTTTGTTTTAAAAGCCATCTTCAATCCTTATGGAAAAGAGAAAGCCGTTCATCCAAAAGCCTCAAAGGCGATTTGAGACAAACGACAAAAAATGTATGGAATCAGAATATAACAAGCGATTTAGTGAGGCACATTGATACCGGCGGGAAGTGCTTCGAGGGTTTTCTGCTCCATTTGAGCCGCCTGATTTTCGAGTTCAACGGCTTTTTTTTCATCCGCAGCAGACCCCGTTGCACGAAGCGATGCAGCTTCTTCTCGCAGTTTGGCGGCTTTAATCGTCGCGTCCTGATAATCGGCCTTTCTTTCGACCATGGTTTTGGGTTTATCCTGATTGGTCTGGGCAGCAGAATCGTCGGCAGGCGCATCGGATTTTGAACTGCAGGCAGGGCAAACGAGAATGCTCAAAAGAAAACAAATGAGCAGAAATGCTTTGTATTTCAGGTTCATGTCATCTCCAAAAAGAGTATAAGTCCAGGGGCACACAAGACGTGCAGGACACCACCGAAAAGAGGGAGAATAAATGCATTACAAAACAGTATCAAGGATGTTTTCATCGGTAGGCGGCGGTCCATTAGATCGCATGACAGAGGAATTAAAGAGAAAGCACCAGAACGCAAAAAGTGCTCCGATTATGACGCCGGAACAATGGCGAGGGCTTTTCAGCCGAGGAACGATCGGTCGAATGACGGCAAGAGCTCTGACGTTTGGCGGTTATCCTCTGCAGACCTTATTTGAAGCAATGATGGCTTCGATACAGGCCAAACCGCTCGAAAAAGCGACTCTGGTTGTGACGACAAATCCATTCTTTCTTCCGCATTTTCTCGTGGCCACAAAACCGATACATCGATGCGGCATTGTTGCGCTGATGTACGATATGTACCCCGATGCTCTGGAAGCAGCCGGCATCGAAAAGAAATGGCTTTCGAAATTCATGACGATGGCCAACCGCTGGATGCTCAAGCACGCAGATGGCGTCGTATATCTCGGTGATGTCATGAAAGAATCGGCTGAAAAGCGATACGGAACCAATCCAAATACGTGGATTATTCCCAACGGTGCCTCGCAGGATGAATTTGTTCGCGCCGGCCAAAATCCATCGGTTCTTCCAAGCGATCTCACGCAGTGGATGGAAGGCAAATGTATCTTTTCTTATGTTGGAAACATGGGGCTGATGCACGATGTTGAAACGCTGGAAAAAGCCGTTCCGGCACTGATTGAATCACTCAATGACGAGGACAAGAAGAAATTTGCCGTGATTATTGCATCATCCGGTCCGGGCGAAGCACGGCTTCGAAAGAGCTGGGCCGATCTCACGGACTACGTCAGATTTATTGGCCCGCAGAAAGACGATGCCTGGGCGGAACTCCTCGTCAAAACGACCGTTGCCCTTGCAACACTCACGAACGAAGCCTTTGCGACGAGTGCACCAAGCAAAATCTACAGTGCCGTTGCGGCCCACTGCATCCCACTTGCCGTGTGTCCCGATCATTCCGATCTCGCCGCTTACGTTTCTCATTGCGGCTTCATCGTCGAACCCGGAAATTCTGAAAAACTTGCCAAAACCATGGCCGAACTCATTCACATTTTCCATAGCAATGAACTCGATGCTGCCCTCCAGGAAGATGCAGAACAGTTCTCAAACCTTATGAAACGCGTGATGGCAACGGCCGAGGAAACCGACATTCCTCATATCGGACAAATGTGGATGGATTGTTTTGATGCCATCGCCGACAACCTGCCAAAGCCTTGGAAAACCACCATTTACCACGCCATAAAACGCGGATTTGATGTGGCAGCCGTTTCGGCCGGACTGGCCGTTATCTGGCCCGTTCTCGTCATCACGGCACTGGCCGTTAAGAAACATCTCGGCGATCCGATTCTCTTCAGACAGCAGAGACCCGGCATCGACGGAAACCCCTTTGAACTCCTCAAATTCCGTTCCATGACCAATGCTCCGGAAGGCACCGATGCCTCTCACGACGGCGAACGACTTTCCGATTTTGGAAAAAAAATACGCGCCATGTCACTGGATGAGCTCCCGACACTTCTCAACGTTCTCAAAGGCGACATGAGCCTCGTCGGTCCAAGACCTCTGCTCATGAGTTATCTCGATCGATACAATGACAAACAAAAGAAACGTCAGTGGGTCAAACCCGGCATCACGGGATGGGCTCAAGTCAACGGAAGAAATGCCCTGTCATGGAAAGAAAAGTTTGAACATGACACATGGTATGTCGAAAACGCATCCATTCTTCTCGATCTCAAAATTTTGTTCATGACAGCCGCCACCGTCTTGAAACGAAGCGGCATTCAACACGCGGACTCGGCAACCATGCCGGAATTTATGGGAAATGAAGAATGAGCAAAAACCTGCTGCTTTCATGCGCCGGACGGCGCGTTGAACTCCTGAGAATTTGGGAAAAGACTTTTTTTGATCTCGGCCTTGATGCAGATGTCGTTGCTACGGATGCCCAGCCTTTTGCTCCGGCTTTTGCACTCGCTAATCGCCAAGCCATCGTTCCTCGCGCAAAAAATCCTGATTTCATTCCTCAGATGAAAAAAATTTGTACGGCCAATGATATCCGATGGGTCATTCCAACCATCGACACGGAGTTGCCTGTTCTGGCCTCTGTTCGTCATGAATTTGAGGAACTGGGGATCAACATCATGGTCTCGGATCCGGAAACCATTGCCATTGCAGCCGACAAACGCAATACCCATGCATGGTTTGAAGCCAACGGCTTCCCTACATTCAAACAGTGTTCGCCCCGGGATGCACTCGCCAATCCCGACTGGGTCTATCCCTGTTTCGCAAAACCTGCAGACGGTTCGCGTTCCGTTGGCGCCGCAAGAATTGAAAACCGAAAGGCATTGGAAATTCGCATCAACTCAGGCGAACATGAAAATGATGTCGTCGAATCACTCGGCATCGGCGTCGAAGTCACCGTCGATGCCTATATCTCACCCAAAACGGGAAAATGCCTGTGCGTTGTCCCACGGAGAAGACTCGAGGTCAGAGACGGTGAAGTCTCAAAAGCCAAAACCATCGATGCCCCGGAAATCATTGAACTCGTCCGAAATGTTGCCGAAAAATTGCCCGGTGCAAGAGGCACGATCTGTGTCCAGATGTTCTGGAACCCGGAAACGAGAGACATGCTGCTCATGGAAATCAATCCAAGATTTGGCGGCGGCTACCCGCTGACAGACGCCGCCGGCGCGCGTTTCGCGCGGTGGTGGATTGAAGAAGACCTCGGCCTTGAACTCACCGCCAATGAAAACTGGCAGCGAGATCTCGTCATGCTGCGATATGATCAGGCTGTCTTTTTAAGAGGATAATGACAAAATAGTAGGATATAGTGGGACAATCACACCCATCATGTCCTTTTTTGATTTATTACCATGCCCTAATTAGGTATAAGACGCGCCGCTTTTTTTGCGGCGTTTTTTTTGTTTCTTCCTAAGGCGTCATGTTTCTCCTTATCCTCAGTCTGCTAGCTCTTTTTGTCGGATGCGCAATTTTTCCGGTCATTCGTAAATTTCCGGCTATGCTTTCTTTTTTTGATGCATTCGTCCTGATTTCAATTGTCGGACTCACGATGATGCATCTCATCCCGCACAGTGTAGAAAACGCGGGAATAGCAGGCGTCTTTGCAGTTGCTGTCGGACTCGGGGTACCGGCTCTTCTTCATAAGTTCCAGCACCATCACTCCCATGAATCCCATCACGATCATTTAGAACATCACGATCACAAGGAAACCAGCCAGGAACAGCATCACGGAAACGAAGACCACGATTCGGAAGACGCCCAAACCCCAAAACACCAAAACTCGGGAATCTGGCTTCTCATCATTGTATTTATCGGCTTTCTCATTCATACCCTTCTGGACGGCATCGGTCTGTCGATGTCCTCCAGCGACGACGAAGTGAGCCAAATGCTGGGGCTGGGTGTTCTGTTCCATCGCCTTCCTGTCGGCATTTTTTTGAGCATGATGCTGACGCCCCGTATCGGCTTGAAAAAAACGTGGGGTGTCATTCTAGCCCTTGCGACGACAACCTGCCTTGGTTTTGCCCTCGGACACTATGCCCTGCCCTCGGCCGGCCTCTTTATTCTCAATCTCGTCCAGGGCCTCATCGCCGGAACCCTGCTTCACGTCGTGTTTCACAACATGGCGATTGAAGGCCGCCAGGAATCCCGTTGGTCAAAAGGTATCGGAGCATTCGTCGGCTTTCTCACACTTGCTATTGTCGAATGGATTGCACCGGTTCATGCCCACGCCTCAATTCTCGACGTATGGGTCGATTACCTGTGTCAGGCCGCTCCTGTGTGGTGCATTCTGGCCCTCATTTTAGGCGTTACTTACGGCCTGAGCCGCCAAAACGGTCGGCTTGCATCCATTGCTCAGACCATCAACAACTGGATCGATCCGCAGCCGACACCTGCAGCATTTGGCGGAATCAGCCACTGCTTTTCAGCAGCCGGAATCGTTGTTCTCTTCTCTCTTTGGACGCTGCCGGCTTCAGGTTCCTGGTGGCTTCCAACGGCTCTGGCTTCGCTTCTGTCCATGGCC
>JAZRVP010000024.1:0-31128 GCA_045599245.1 Myxococcota bacterium | reverse complement strand
ATTAAAAGACAGAAATTGAAGAGAACTGGGGGGCACTGGCGATGAACAAGGATTAGAGAGCCTCAAAAGCTTATACTACCTAAAATATTGAGGATTCCAAAGGGCTCAGCCCTTTGGTGGGGGGCCGAGGATTTTCGCCATCCTGTGAATGGCGAAAACCACAGAGCCCAGTGAGCAAATGAAATGAACGAGTTGGAGAGCCGACAGGCTCGGGAAACGAAGTTCATTTCATATTGCGAACTGAGGACAGTGGCAAAGCCCCAGAAAAAACAATTAATCAGACCTTCCCTAAGGAAGGACTGAATAAAACGATATTTTAAGGCAGAAAAGGATGAGTGCCGGGGGGAGGCTCCGGCGAGGCACAGAGGTTAGGCAGCCCCAAATGCTTATATCAGCTAAAATATTGAGAATTCCAAAGGACTCAGTCCTTTGGTGGTGTTTGGGGCAAAGCCCCCAAAAAATCTATATTCAGACCTTCCTTAACGTAAGAGGAAAAAGGTGACCACAATGAAACAAAATCATCTCATTTGCTTTTTTGTATTTTCCGTCCTGGCCTCTTTGGGATTGAGCTGTTCTTATGACGAACCAAAAATCAAAGACACCGGTGTTCTTGACGAAGACAGCTGTCTGGCAGTTTGCATGCCTATGCAATTTTGCAGCAGTGCAGAAAGTACGTACGGAACTTGCGTCAATAAATATCCGGAAGGTGGAACTTGTCTGAGTGGGGGACAATGCATTAGTGGGATATGCAGTAATGGCGTGTGCGGAAAAAAATCTGAAACATCGTCTTCTGGAAAAAAGGTAGGGGAAGAGTGTTCGGTAAATTCTGATTGTGCATCTAATGTGTGCGGAAATGAAGATAACCGGGCGAATGCAACAAGGAATGTCTGTTACTGCACTTCAAATAATCAGTGCGCTTCTGACGAAGTGTGCGATGGTATGGCCTGCCGAAAAGTGGTTTCATGCCCCGATGCAACCAGCAAATGCATTCTCGTAACTAAACTAACCCCCTCAATTCAATGGGCAGGTGGCGGACTGCTCAATAGCAGCAAATATTTGCAGTCAGATACCTATGGAACAAACTTAGAGTTTATTACGCCTGAAGATGATATTGATTTCTGCTTCACGCCGCTTTCCGGTTTCATTATGCAGCTAAGGAATTTGTTGGCAGATTCAGACGATGGGGATTTTAAGACAAGTGTCTCCAAACTAAAGGTCGGTGATTTATACAGTCTTCTGACGAATGGTGAATATTTCGCCGCCATCGCTTTGGAAAAATTGGGCGCTTCGACGATGGAATTACTTAAAAAAGCTGCGAGTGTTGATGTCACACGAAATATGACAATATTAGATTTTATTGCAGATACAATTGATGATTCCATTTCACCCAGTGAAGTTTTGACGAGTTTCGTTACCGATCCCAGAATTGTAACTCGTTTGGAGATGCTTGGGTTTGATGAAGAAACCATGTCACTGACAGGCATTGAACAGGATATGGGATGTTTGGTGCTGACTTTGGGGGCTGAGATGGCACTGAAGTTAAGATATCAGAAAACATCCCCCTGGGCAGATAAGAATAATCCTGTTTATATCAAGGCATATATCAAACAGTCTCCATTTATGAACAAAACGATCGATAATTTCGAACTTTCGGTGGGACCGGAATATGAAGTGGTCAGTGCAGAGAAAGCCTTTAGTTCAAAAGTGGCATTCCAGGCTTCTGCAATGCCATCTTCCAGCACCATTGTCGGTGTGTATGATAAATCGAGCTGTCAGACGAAGGATTGTAGTCATGACAACTTTTCTTTCAGATTTAAAGTTTCTTACCTTGGTGACCGGTCTTTGTCTTGTAATGAACAGGATGTCGTTGAAGGAAGATGTAAGGGAACCCTTAAAGCCGGTTATTCGACGAGCGAAATTGCAAGCGATGATTCTGACTGCAGTAAGGCGGCGTATTCATCGAGTCGTCCTGGATATGAGGCGTGCAAAGCCAGGGTCTCTTTCATCATCGATTATCTAGAAGCATATATAGAACTCTCGCCAGAAGAGTTAAATCAGTAGTCTGTTGCCTTGCCATCGTATGGCTTGTTTCACGCTTTTGAGCGTACAACTTCATGAATTAGAACTCGATTTTATATCTTTCAATCTCTGACAATATGAGGAGAACATCATGAACGCTAAGTCAATTAAATCATTGGCACTTACGGCTGCTTTGCTAACCGCTGCGATTTCTGCAGAGGCATTTGCTGATTGCAAAGACGTGGGATCTGCAACATGGAATTCTTATCAAACGAGCATGGGTATGGCTTTTGATGAGGGAAATTTAGACGAAGCCCTTGGATATGCCAAACAGCTCATCGTCATTTGCGATAAGAATCCGGTTGTCAATACGGTTGTGAGCGACATTTACGAAAAACAAGGTAAATCAGAAGACAGTTGCAAGTATATTCGTCGGGCCAGTGATACTGCGCATGAATACAATTTACCAATGCCTCTTTTGGAAAAAATCTGGTTTAAACGCGCCGAATGCGAGCTTCCCTACAAAGCAAAAGCAGAGCAGTTGGAGAAGGAACTTGTAAACAAAACAGATGCCCTTGCGGCAAAAGCCGCAGAATGTGCTGCTCAAGAGGAAGCTTTCCACAATAGAATTGAGGAAAGTTCGCTGAGTGAGCAGGCTGAGATTTTGCAGTTCAAAGCGGATGTTGTTTCCAAGGAACATGATTTTCTTTTTAAAACACAATGGATAAGTGCGGGAACCGCATTTGTTGGTCTTGCCGGTGCGATTGCAGGCGGAATCATTCTCGGTCGGTATTATCCGGAGGCAAATGATGAGTATTCAAAATTGAAATTGAACGAAAAGAATCATTTTCAACGTTCAAATCAGTTCGTCCAGGCTGGTGCAGGCGTTCTGGGGGCTGGTCTTGGACTCGGAGTTGTCGGATCGATATTAGCGATTTATTTTCACTTTAAGATGACGCATTTGGATATGGGCGATGAACCGGAAAAAGTTGCGTTTGGCGTTGATATCGTACCAAACTATGTTGGTTTTGGGATGTCGTTCTAATTAGTCCTGTGTTACTTCGCGACGTTCTCCCTCTTCATTATGGCTCATTGTGGAGAGGGGGAATTTATTCACTCGTTTACCACCTGTCTTCTAGTTCCTTCTCAGGTTTTCCTCAATTATTGCTATAATATATTTTATTATTCAGAATGTTTAAAATAATTATATGTTATTGATAAAATTAGAGAAAAAGTGATATCGGTGGTGTTACGATAGAAATAATATTGTTATTCGTTTATAGGTGTTCTAATTGAATTTTATGGTAAAATATAATTTACCATACGATAAATGTATTGTTTGTATCTGAAAAAGTGATACATAATACTAAGAAGTAGTGAAATATCTGAAAAAATTACACTTTTTAGTTAAACAGTATTGAAAAAAAATCTGAAACGGTTAAAAGTAAATTTTTGAAGAAGAACACCTCAGACTGGGGAAATCCTCTTGGATGAATTAGGAGTTAAGATTCTTGATTCATGCATTAAGAGCAACGTTTCGTTGCTTTTGGACTATACGTGTGAAATCTGCGGGGCATCTGATTGATTTTGCATGGTAAAGGTTTGTCGATAAACGAATAAAGGATGATGTGATGACAAAGCGTTCTATTATGTTTTGGAGTTCATTTTTGATGGTTTCTGGCGCATTGTTAATGAGCTGTGCAGAGGACGATGAGGGGCCTGGTCCCAAAGTTAAAGAGAAGAAATGTGCCCAGGAATGCGGAGCAGATTCTTACTGCCTGGATGGAGTTTGTGAGAAAATGTCGCCGACCGGCGGTACTTGCATAAGAAATGCACAGTGTCCATCCAAAATTTGCTTCGGCGGTGTCTGTGCATGTGACAGTGCAAATACTTGTTCGGATACAGAATATTGCAGTGCCGACAATGATGATATTTATAAAACTTGCAAGGCAAGGAAAGAAATCGGAGACGAATGTTCTGCGGGAAGTGAGTGTCTGACCAATAGTTGCGTGAATGAAAAATGTGGCTGTCGTTCAAATGATGACTGTGCAAATGGCTATGCCTGTGTGACGAGTCAGTGTGTGCTCAAGCCAAAAGATGTTGGCGAGAGCTGCTCTGTGAATAGTGAATGCGATTCAGAGAAGTGTTCAGGCGGCGTATGTGTTTGTCAGAAGACAGAGGATTGTGGTGATGGTGAGATTTGCAAGAATAATCAATGTACGACCGAAGGGGTCGTGGATTGTCCTGACAAATCCGGTAAAAAATGTATTTTAGCTGTTGATGTTGATCCAAATAAGAATTGGTATTATGGCGTGCGAATGTCAAATGTATATGGTGACAGAGAGAATGGTGAAAAAGATGTATATAGTGGAGATATTGACGTAACACTTCCATCGTCAGAATCAAATATAATGTTTTGCGCATTTGGACTCGAAAATTTAGTATATTGGAACTTTAATGATGCAACTGTTTTGGATGTAATCAATATCCTCATGAGCCATACCGTCAATAGTGATGGTGTGATGACTGAAAGCGAAAGCCAAAATTATAATGCATATTTTGCATCCATTCTCAAGGATTATCAAAGTGATTCGCTGCTTAAAACGGAAGAGGTTAATAATAAATCTACGGATGAGAGTGGCAAAGAAGTTGTGAAAACGGGGCTGCGACATGTCTTAAATCTGGATGCTCCATTCATTAAGTGTTTGAATAATTCCAAAGTTCTTAACTGTAAAATGTTGGAACTTTCCGGAAAATGTCAGGAAACAGTGTTGGAGGCCATAAGCCAGGACGAGTGTCTCGACGCGCTTCAAGCGGCTTATACGGATGAAAAAGATTTGGCATCTGATAATAAAGAGAAAAGAATTAAAGCTGCCAGTGATGTTATTTTTTCTGTCTTGAAAAGAATTCCGGATTTTCCTCTCGATTCACGCATTAGGTCGAGAAGTGTAATCGGGTGTATTGAAATCCCGATTGATGAACAGTTTACTTTCGACTTTAAATATAATGAAAATAGTGCATTCAAAGGACATGATACTGTCAACGTGTTTACTTTGGATGGAAGTTCATTAAATTCCTCGACATTTAAACTAAGCATTACACAAGATTATAATACGGAAACATATGAGGCCGAAAATAGAATTCAGCCTGACAGTGAAAATGTTTCATTTATGATTCCTTATAAAATGTCTCATAAATTAAACAATGATGATTCCTATAAGATTGCATTCAAATCGACCGCAGGTCACGCTGTCAATTGCTCCGATTATTATATCGCCAAAGGTTACTGTCCAAAAGATGCAACGGCATCGATTTCCGGTAATATGTGTGGCTATGCATCGAAGAATGTTCCTAAGTGCGTGGCGGATGAGGGATGTAGCTGCGATGCCAAGGGAGCTCCCATTCAGAATCTTAATATCAATGGCTGTAACAGTGATAATCCCGATTTGGAAAAATACTATCCGCAGTGTAAGATTGTGGCCCCTGTGAACATTGTAAATATGAAGGTTTACGTCGTTCTGAATTAAGGCGTCCTTTCTTCGTCATTTATTTGTCCTGCATTCAAAAAGATAAAAGGCAACTTCAATGAAACATAATCAACTCTTTTGTTTTTCCATATTAGCCGCAGTAACTGCTTTGTGTTTGGGGTGCACTTATGATGAACCCGAGATTAAAGACACCGGCGTGCTTGATGCTGACAGCTGTCTGGCTGTTTGCAGGACTTCGCAATTTTGCAGCAGTGCTGAAAGCACGTATGGGATTTGCGTCAATAAATATTCTGATGGCAGAGAATGTCTGAGTGAGGAACAATGCATCAGTGGCAATTGCATTGACGGCGTATGCGGTAAAGGAAGCGAAAGCCGGACCACTGGAAAGAAGGCTGGACAGGAGTGTTCGGATAATTCCGATTGCGCTTCAAATATGTGCGGTAATGAAGATAACCGGGCATCATCAACGAAAAATGTTTGCTACTGTACGTCAAATGCTCATTGTGATTTGGACGAAGTATGTGATGGTATGGCATGCCGAAAAGTGGTGGCCTGCCCGGAAACAACGAGTAAATGTATTCTCGTTAGCAAAATTACGCCTTCAAGTCAGTGGATTGGCGGCGGACTGCTTCATAGCAGTAAATATTTAGAGTCAGATATTTATGGTACAAATCTGGAGTTTGTCATACCCGAAAGCAATATTAATTTCTGTCTTGCGCCTCTTGCCGGCTTCATTATGCAGCTCAAGAATTTGTTGTCGACATCAGGTGATGGAGATTTGAAGAAAAGTCTGGCTGGAATGAAAGTCGGCGACTTATACAGTCTTCTTACAAGCAGCAGTTATTTTGCAGCCATCGCATCTGAAAAATTGGGCGATATGACAATGAAGTCGCTCGAATCTGCCAGCAGTGTCGATATCACTCGAAATATGACCATATTTGATTTCATTGAAGAGGCATTGAAGGATTACATTTCAACTGATGATGTTCTGAATAGCTTTGCAACCGATCCTCGAATCGTTACTCGCTTGCAGATGCTTGGGTTTGATACAGAAACCATGTCTCTGACCGGCATCGAAAAGGATATGGGATGTTTGTTGCTTACTTTGGATAAGGAGATGATTGTGAGCTTCAAATATCAGAAAACTTCTCCTTGGAAGGATAAGGCTAATTCTTTATATATTAAGGCTAACATTAAACAATCTCCGTTCATGAACAAGACTGCCGATAATTTTGAGCTTTCGATGGGGCCTGAATATGAAGAGGTCAGTACTGATAAAGCCTTTAGTTCGAAGATTACGTTCCAGTCCTCTGCAACGCCGTCTTCCAGCGAAATCGTCAGTGAGTATGATAAATCGAGCTGCATCACGTCGGATTGCAGCCGTGACAAGTTTTCTTTCAAATTTAAAGCAACTTATCTTGACAACCGATCCTTGTCTTGTAACGAACAGGATGTCGTCGAAGGAAATTGCAAAGGAACCCTAAAAGCCGGTTATTCAATGAATGAAATCGCAAGTGATGATTCTGACTGCAGTAAGGCGGCGTTTTCTTCGAATCGTCCCGGATACGAGGATTGCAAAGCCAGGGTTTCTTTCATCATCGATAGTCTTGAGGCGTATATCGAACTTTCGCCCGACGAGTTAAATCATTAAACCTTACCTTGAAGTGTTTGGTTCGTGCTGGCATGCACGCTTCTTCATGAAATGGTACTCAAATTTATATCTTTCAGTTCCTAACAATATAAGGAAAACATCATGAACGTTCAGGCAATTAAATCATTGGCACTTACGGCTGCTTTGCTTACTACTATGATTTCTGTGGATGCATTCGCCGACTGCAAAGACGTGGGGTCCGCAACATGGAATTCTTATCAGACAAGCATGGGACTGGCTTTTGACGAGGGAAATTTAGATGAAGCCCTTAGTTATGCCAAGCAGCTCATTGTCATCTGCGATAAGAATCCCGTCGTTAACACGGTCGTGAGTGATATTTACGAAAAACAGGGCAAATCAGAGGACAGCTGCAAGTATATTCGTCGTGCCAGTGATACTGCGCATGAATACAATTTACCGATGCCTCTTTTGGAAAAAATCTGGTTTAAACGCGCTGAATGTGAGCTTCCTTACAAGGCAAAAGCAGAGCAATTGGAAAAAGAGCTCGAAGTCCAAAAAAATGCGCTTGAAGAAAAATCACTTGAATGTGCTGCGCAGGAAGAGGCATTTCTCGCACAAATTGAAGAAGAAACAATGAGCAATCAAGCAACGATATCTTCGTTTAAAGCGGATGTCGCGGCGAAAAAACATGATTCTCTTTATAAAGCACAATGGATGAGTGCCGGAAGCGCTTTCGTCGGTGTCGCGGCGGGAATTGCAGGGGGCGTGTTGCTTGGTCTTTATTATCCTGAAGCAAATGATGAGTATTCAAAGTTGAAATTGGGTGAGAAGAACCATTTTCAACGTGCAAATCAGTTTGTTCAGGCAGGTGCCGGAGTATTGGGGGCAGGTCTCGGCCTTGGCGTTGTTGGCTCGATCCTGGCGATTTATTTCCATTTCAAAATGACACATATTGATTTTGAAGAAGAAGCACAAGGTGTTGCCTTTGGAGTCGATGTCGTTCCTAATTACGTTGGTTTTAGCATGACATTCTAATCGCTTGGCTTCGTAAAAAATTAGCTCTTGTCAATATTGTCATTGGCAGGAGCTTCCGTTTTATATGTTCCTTTTGAAGGAACCTCTGAACAAAACATAATTATTAGTCAGAAAATGATGAAAGCCGGGGGGCTGTGTGCTATGGCGGCCTTTGGCCGGCATACGCACACAAAAACGGCGCGCTATGACGGCCTTTGGCCGGCATACACGCGCCGAGCTTTTTTATTTTTGTTCACGAGGCTAGAAAATAGTCGTCGGAATAAAGCTGTTGACATCCTTTTTGGTATTATCCGTTTTCGTTGTTTCAGAGCCTTTCTTGGATTTTTGGGGTGATTTCTTCGGAGCTTTATTATCTGTTTTAGGGGCGGGAGCGGCTGCCGGGGCTTTGGGTTGGGCTTGCTCTTGAGCCTTGGCTTGTTCTGCTTCGGCCGCCTGTTTCTCTTTGATTTCTTTGACGGCTTTCTCTGCGGCTTCTGCGGCTGCCTGTTGGATGGCGGCTTCTTTTTCGGCTTCAAAAGCCTCCTGTCTGGCTTTTTCTCTAAGAGCAGCTTCTTCTTCTTCGGCTTTCTTTTTGAGCTCTTCCTGTGCAGCTTTCTCTTTAAGTGCAGCCTCTGCAGCATTCTTTTCTTTTGTCATGGCTTCGACTGCGGCTTTTTGAGATTCGGCTTCCTCTCTGGCATTTTTTACGAATATATATCCAACAATACTGCACAGTATGATGACTGCGGCAACAATGCCGATAATTACAGAGACCGGAAGCCCCTTTTTCTTATTGTGAGTACTGTTTTTATTCTTAATGGACTGGAGATATTCGGCTTCACATTTGGAACGCTGTTTGACGGCTTCGGGAAGGCATTCATTGAGATCTTTGCTCAACTCTTTTGCTGAATGATAACGATTATCGGGGAGCTTTTCACAGCATTTGCGGATGATTTTAGCCAGACAATCCGGAATGAGAGAGGGAATGACGATTTCTTCATGTGCCTGTTTAAAGGCAATCTGCATGAGGGATGCCCCGGAAACACACACTGTGCCCGTCAGCATTTCAATCAGGACAAGACCGATTGCGTACAGATCACTTTCAGGTGTTGCACCGATCTTTCCCGAAAAGAGTTCCGGTGCCATATATGAGGGTGTTCCTCGCACTACGCCAAGGCGTGTCTTCATCATTTCGCCCAGAGCGCCTTCCTGCAAGGTTGCGATGCCGAAGTCAATGAGGCGCGCAACGGGCGGATCGGATTCTTCCAGGATGAGAATGTTGGCTGGTTTGATATCACGGTGAATGATACCTAATCCATGAGCCTCATCAAGGGCTTCCAAAACCTGCGAAATGATGCCTACGGCATATTCAAAGGGGAGGGCGCCAAAGTTTCTTAAATAATCATCAAGCTGTCTGCCTTCGACAAATTCGAGTACGACACAGGGCGCAGCGTTGAATGAGCCATATTCAATGACTTCGACGCTGTGTTCATTTTGGAGTGCAGCTAGGATTTTGGCTTCACGGAAAAATCGCTTTTGCGTCAGATCCTGTTCTTCCTGTTCCAGCCCCTCCGGAAGCGCAAGCACTTTTATCGCAACATGACGGCCATCGGCAATGCGCCACGCATCATAGACGATGGAACAGCCGCCAACGCCCTGCTTCGTTGCTATCCGATACTTTTCTGCTACTTCATTTGCTTTTATATTCGCAATCTCTTCAAGCAAATCTTGCGATAATGCTTCTGGCTTGTCACTCATAGTATTCTCCCACACGTGTAAACGGTTTTGGAGCGCGTACTGAGGATGGGTTATGCTTCCATCTCGGAACATATTCTTTCATTACAACCATTGGTTTAAGATTTCAAGAATTGTATGTGCGTTTAAGTGGGATAGATTGCTTTTTTGGGGACTTATTGCTCGCAAAAAATGGCAAAAATTGAATTTTATGTCTAATTAGGCTAAAATAAAGGCCTTTTCTTGTATTAAATTCACGCAAAAATGAGCGCATAACGAATAATTCGTGCCATCTGTTTGACCTCAATCTGATTGCTGGCTTGGAAATATTTCCCTTGTCAGAAAATAAAAAATGTGCATTCCCAACGTCTGTTCTGCGAATATTTGCGTTCACTCCGCTTTTTCTGATTGCTTTGATTTGAAAATTTAGAAATTCCTTTAATCATTCGCTTTCGATTTGTTATATATTATATATAATAAATGTATTGTTTCGCGTTTGAATAATGTCAAAAAATAACAATTTTTTCAGACAGAAAATCAGGAAGGTCTGAACAAATCGTTATTTTTTAGCAGAAAATGATGAAAGCAGGAGAGGAGGCCACGGCGAGGAACAATTCTAAGGTAGCTTCCAATGCTTATACCAACTAAAATATTGAGGATTCCAAGGGCTCAGTCCTTTGGCGTGGATCCGAGGATTTTTGCCATCCTGTGAATGGCGAAAAACACAGAGCCCAGTGAGCAAATGAAATGAACGGCCAGTCGAGGCGTTGTGCACAACGCCTCGACCAACAGGCTCGGGAAACGAAGTTCATTTCATATTGCGAACTGAGGACAGGGGCAAAGCCCCAGCGGGGTTCGGGGCAAAGCCTCGGCTAAGTAACAATCAGACTTTCCTTGCTGTCGAATGAATTGAAATATCCGCAAATTTTCAGCATAATTCTCTCCGCTTTTTCTTCTTCATAAGGAGTTTACCATGCGGTTTGAAAAGATGTGGTTATTGCTGGTTCTAGGAGGGCTTTGCCTGAATGCTTGCTCCGATGACGAGGCCCTTTATCCGGATAATTATGGCGTTTCACCGGAATTTAGTGTCGTTCGAGCACCGCTTTCGTCTTTTTGCTCGATTTCGCTCAAAGATAATAACGAAAATTTTAAGAAAACCGTCGATATTGAAACCGATTATGTGCCGAATGTCACGCACTGCGAAAATGGCGGTGCGCCGGACGAAGGGCTTCGTTCTCAGGCCGTCGCTGCACGTTCTGTCGCTTATTACAATCTGGCTCGAAATGTGACGACTGTTTATGACAGTACCAAAACTCAGGTCTATTCGTGTGAAAGCCGCGCTCCAAATGCTGCACAGATGGAACGGCTTATGGCCGCAGCTCAGGATACGGGCGGTATGGTTTTGATGCGGGGAAATACCATTATCTGCGCATTTTATCGTTCCGGTTCAAAACAGAAATATCTCAATGAAGACTGCGTGTTTGCCGGCGATAAAGATTCCGAAGGCTATATCAGTGCACAGGGGCCTGTTACATACAACTGGGGAAAATCCGGAAACGATGTCATTAAGTCCTCAAGCGGTTCCAAATCGGCCGCTGCAAACAGCGGCTGTCTTTCTCAGGAAGGCCAGATGTGCCTTACCAAAAAAGGCTGGATCTGGGAAAATGTCCTTCGGTTTTTCTATGGAATGGACGTGAGCATCGTTCAGGCCGCTGGTGACTGCGTCAAACATCCTGCCTGCGGTATTTCTCTCGATGGAACAAGTACGATTATTGATGAAAGAACCGAATGCTTCCGTAGGAAATATTCTGACAATTACTTTACTCTTGGCGCGGTTCGGACAACCGGTGATGTCGCAGGCTATAACGACAGTCTCCAGTTTGCTTATACCGGAACTTCTGAAACGGCTTCCGGTACATGGCTTTTTAACGTCCAGAAATCCGGCAAATATCTCGTCTCGGCTTACATCGATCAAAAAGCCGGAAATCTGAGTCAGAAAGCCACTTATGTGGTGCGTGCAAAAGGCGTTGAAACCCCCATCGTTATCGATCAGTCAAAACAATCCGGATGGGCTGATTTGGGCAAGTTTGAATTTGCCGCAGGCGGCGATCAGTGGGTTAAATTGACCGACAATACGGGCGAAGCCTACACGGATGCGTCAGGAAAACGCGTCGTCTTTGATGCTCTTCGATTTGAATATGCCGAAAATTGTTCGGATGCCTGTCCGGCAATGGGCATTAAAGAGTGCGCCGAAAATGGCTATCACGAATGCGGAAATACGAATGGTGATGCATGTTTTGAATGGCTTGATGTCGTCGCCTGCGAAAACGGTCAGGTCTGTTCGGAGGGCACTTGCATGACGCCGACGCCGACCTGTAACGATGCCTGTGAGGACGGTAAAATTGAGTGCCTTGATGATAATTCAGGCTTCCGAACCTGTCAGAGAGGACAGGACGGTTGTCTGGCCTGGAACGTCACGAACTGCGGTCCGGCACAGGTTTGTCAGAACGAGGTCTGCATGGATGAGGCACAGCCTGAAGGATGCAGTCACGAGTGCAGTGAGCATCAGACGAAATGTGACGGCAGCGGATATCGAACTTGCGGACAGTTTGATGACGACAATTGCCGTGACTGGTCTGAAATCACGGCATGTTCCGATGGTCAGAAATGTAAAAATGGGCAGTGTACGGATGATTCAGCTTCGGATGATGTCATGCCTTCCGACTGCCTGACCGCAATCGATGGCCGTCCTGAAACCATCGTCGATGAAATGGATGCCTGCTTTGTCCAGAACTATTCATCCATGTGGAAGAAACTTTCGGATCGCGGCTACGACAATCACCTCTACTATTTCTATTTCAGGAATGATGCCCCTGATGCCGTCGGAACCTGGTATCTGAACGTTCAAAAGGCCGGAAAATATGCCATTTATGCCTATATTGAACCGGGGCTGGGCGTCGTTGCCGATGAAATGACGTATGAAATTGCTGCCTCAGGAAAGACGCTTCATCCGACGATATCTCTTGAATCACCCAAATGGGTTTTGCTCGGCAACTACGATCTGACGACGACGGATACGCAGTATGTTCGTCTGACGGATTATTCTGCGGATGAAGCCATGGTTGGAAAACGGGCGCTTTTGGATGCGATTAAAGTCGTACCGTACGATGTCGCACAGAACGGGAAAGACAATGGCTCAAGCAAGTCGGATATCAAAGTGAGTTCCGACCCTGGATGCCAGATGCATTCGCTCAATGAGACTCACTCAATGCCATGGTTCATTCTGTTGACCGGGTTGTTCGGGATGATTTTGCTTCGTCGGCGTGATGCATAAATAAACGCGGTCGTATTGCGCAAGGCGCAATAGACGCGTGTGCCCGGCGTATTATTAATAGCCGGGCACCCTTACAAAGAAGGCCGGATGTATCGGCGCAGCCGATAAGCCGGCCCATCGCGCTCCGTATTGCGCAAGGCGCAATAGGAACGCACACCTTCATCGTTACTACTATGCCGGGGCTCTGCCCCGAACCCCGCTTAAGGGCTGAGCCCTTAAGAATCCGCAATATTTTAGGGTGGTATAAGCCATTTGGGCTGCCTGCCCCCTTGTTCCCCGCCGGGGCCCTACCCGGCTCTCTTCAATTTTTGCCTTATAGTTGTGAATAATCCGCGTTTTTGCAATCTTTGCTCATATTTCAGAAGATTTGTGAATTAACCCTACCTGAGTCGTAACCGCAATATTCGCAATTTTGGCGGAATTGTTGCGAAAAAGGCCTTCTCTGGCGTAGAATTGATGCGATTTTTTGTGCCTTTATTTTTGTCGCAAAATTGGGCGTCAGATTGCCCTAAATTTGGGCGTTTTATAAGGAGAAACTATGGCAGGACTACAACTGAAGAGCATCGTCAAGCGTTATGGAAACGCAGAACCGACGCTCAAAGGCATTGATCTGGACATTCGCGACGGTGAATTTCTCGTGCTCGTTGGGCCGAGTGGCTGCGGCAAATCGACGCTTCTGCGAACGATTGCAGGCCTGGAATCGATTACTTCCGGTGAACTTTATATCGGCGACAAGCTGGTCAATGACGTACATCCAAAAGATCGCGACATCGCAATGGTTTTCCAGAGCTACGCGCTTTATCCGCACATGACGATTCGCCGCAACATGGCTTTTGGTCTCGAAGTCCGAAAAATGCCAAAGGATGAAATCGACAAGCTTGTAAGCGAAGCTAGCAGCATGCTTGGTCTTGACGATTTTCTCGACAAACTCCCGAAACAGCTCTCCGGCGGTCAGCGTCAGCGCGTCGCTATGGGGCGCGCAATCGTTCGTCGGCCGAAAGTTTTCCTCTTTGATGAGCCGCTCTCGAACCTTGATGCCGCACTCCGTACACAGATGCGCGTCGAAATTCGCCGTCTGCACAAAAAACTCAAGACCACCATCATTTATGTCACGCATGACCAGGTCGAGGCCATGACTCTGGCCGATCGCATCGCCGTTCTGAGCGGCCGTGACAAGGAAAATGGAACGAAAAACGCCGGTTATCTTCAGCAGGTCGGCTCTCCTCTCGAACTCTTCCAGCGTCCGGTCAACAAATTTGTCGCCGGATTTATCGGAAGCCCTGCCATGAACTTCATCGAGGCTACTATCGTCAATAAAGGTGGAAAACTTTCCGTCGCTGTCGATGAAAATAATGCCATTGCTCTCGACGAAGGCTGCGCAAAGGCTGTGAAAGCCGGGCAGAAACTTACCCTCGGAATTCGTCCTCAAAACGTCGTCCTCGCCGATGATGAACATCCCGCCAATATTCATGTCAAAGTCGATGTTATTGAAACACTCGGCTGGGAAAGCCACGTTCACTTTACGCTTTGCGGCAAACCGTTCCTTGCTGTTCTCGAAGCCGAAAAAGTCGCGCATTTCGTCGATGGTCAGGACGTTGGTCTTTATATTTCGCCAGAATTCGTCCATCTCTTCGACAACGATGAACACGGGACTGCGATTGCACACGGAAACAGCGAAAAATCCCTTTTCGTGACGCGCATCCAGGAAGGTGAAGCTCATCTCGATGCCGAAGCCGCAAAATCGGAAGAAAAGAACGAAAAAGCTGCTGAAATGCATGATAGTTCAGACGACAAGACTTCCGATTCCGATAAATCAGAGTAAGGAGTTTGCTGATGCCTAACACCTTTATTCCTCATGGGGGCTCGGGGCGATGGATTTTTTGCCTGATCCAGATGCTCACCCTGCTTCTGTGCCTGTTCGGTCTGTCGTCATGCAGCGAAGAAAAAGCTCTGGATACGAATACCCAGACCATAACACTCAATTTGTGGCATGCATACGGTACCGGCGGTGACGAAGAAAAAGCCTTGCTCGAAGTCGTCGGCGATTTCGAAAAAGCCAATCCAAATATCAAGGTTGAGGTCCTTCAGGTTCCCAACGAGACGATGACGAACAAGCTGTTTACCGGCATTCCTTACGGTAACGGTCCCGATGCGTTTATCAAGGCGCACGACATCATCGGCGACTGGGCAAACAACAAGATTATTGCCGATTTGACGCCATATCAGGCCAGTTTTAATCTGACGCAGTATCACGAGGCAACGGTCGATGCGGTCAAATTTACGTACACGACAAAAGATGATGCCGGACAAAAAATCGAAAAGCCCGGTTTCTTTGCTCTGCCTCTGGCCTATAAGAGTGCGGTTCTGTTCTACAACAAGGCGACGGTTCAAAATCCGCCCCAAACGACGTCGGAACTCCTCAAATTTGTCGAGACACATTTCGATGATTGTGCCGGCAAAGGAAGTGACTGCAAACAGCACTACGGCCTGTCTTATCTGAATACCGACCTGTTCCTTCACAGCACATGGCTCAATGGTTTTGGCGGTTATGTCTTTGATGCCGATGGCAATGTTCAGCTCAATAACGAAGGCAATGCCAAATCGATTGAATATGCAAAGAAACTGAATGCCTATATGCCGAGCGGCATTGATGGCGGTCGTCTCAAGAGCATGTTTAACGACGGCACGACGGATTTGGTCATTTCCGGCCCGTGGTTTATGTCGGATATCGACAGCAGCAAAGTCAATTACGGCGTCGTGACATTGCCGAAAATTGATGAGCCGGGGGCTCCGGAAAATGCTTATGCAGCTCCTTATGTGACGACCGAAGGCATTTTCATGTCGCGTGACACGAAAGCCAGCGTCGAACTCGCCAAATTGTCGCCGAACGATTCCAAATATGCAGCGATCAAGGCTGTCGTCGAAGCCCGTCGCGACGCCACGATTAAACTCATGAACTATGTCGCCAACGAAGGCGCATACAAACGCATGGTTGTCGGCAAGCAAATGGTAGCCTATACGTCGGCTTATGAACAGCTCAAGGCGGATAACAGCGAACAGGCGAAGTTCATGAAAACTGTTGCGCCGACCTTCCTGGCTCAGCTCGATCATGCACAGTCCTCCAGTAACCGTCCCGATATGGGGTCTGTCTGGGCTACGATGCAGCAGGCCATGCAGAAAACCTTGTTCGGCGGTCCATCCGGTGAAACGCCTTACCTCCTTTTCCTGCTCCTCTCGCTCGTCGTCGCCGGCTTTGTTTTCCTCGCCAAGGCCACAAATCCAAGTGTGACGACACCCAAAAAACATCAGATGCACATTGCCGGTACGGTCGCTTCATTTGTGCTCGCATTACCCGTCTTTATGTGGCTCCGGGACGTCCAGGGAAGCAGCAAAAACATCGATATCGTGGCCGCTCTCGAAGAAGCTCAGACGCGTATTTCGCTCCTTCGTCCCCTCAATGTCGAAGACGGAAACCCGATGACTCTCGTCGCGATCGTTTGCGGCATACTCGCTGTTTTGTGCGTCCTCGGCATTCGTGCCTACAAAAAACACAAGGCATCGAACATCGAATATACCGATAACAAAGTCGCCGCAGCTTTCGTCGCTCCGGCCGTTATCGGCATGATCGTTCTCGTCTTCCTGCCGTTCATCATCGGTGCTTTCCTCTCCTTCTTCTCGTATGAATACGGCGAGTTCCGCTTTGTCGGTCTTCAAAACTTCGTCCGTATGTTCACATCGGGACAGTCGTCGTTCTTCGATTCGATGTCGATTTACTTTACGTTTGTCGTCACCGTTTTGTGGACAATGACGAACGTCGCACTCCATGTTGGCATCGGCCTTTGTCTTGCGCTTCTTCTTCGTGAACCGTGGCTCAAACTCAAAGGCATTTACCGCGTTATTTTGATCGTGCCATGGGCCATGCCGAACTACATCACGGCTCTCATCTGGCGCGGTATGTTTGACCATAACTTTGGTGCCATCAACAACCTTCTGCAGAGCCTCGGACTCGATCGCGTCCAGTGGTACAATGAGTTCCTCACGAGTTTCGCGGCGAACCTTACGACCAATACCTGGCTCGGTTTCCCGTTCATGATGGTTGTTACACTTGGTGCCCTGCAGGCCATTCCACGCGACCTCGAGGATGCCGCCGCAGTCGATGGCGCAACCGCCTGGCAGCGTTTCCGTCATGTCACGTTCCCGCTCCTCAAACCGGCTCTCATGCCTTCTGTCGTTCTCGGTTCGATCTGGACATTCAATGCCTTCAATATCATTTATCTCGTCAGCAAAGGATCGCCGGATGGATCAACCGAAATCCTCGTTTCCGAAGCCTACAAATGGGCCTTCGAGCGTCAGTATCAGTACGGATACGCCGCTGCTTATGCGATGGTCGTCTTCGTTATCCTCGTTCTCTACTCCAAGCTCACTCAGCTCGTTCTGAATGACAACACTGCGGAGGCTAAATAATGGCGAAAAAAGAAGAATGGGTCGAAGAATCCGTCGGCCTGAGTAAAAAAGACAGGATTATCAAACAAATCGCCTATAACCTCATTCTCATCCTCGTGTGTGCGCTCGTTCTCTACCCGGTCGTATGGGTTGTCCAGATGGCATTCACTCCGAATGAAGCCGCCAGCATTGGTGCAAACACGGAAGGCATTAACTTCACTCTGAGTAACTTTGAACACGTCATCTTCAAAACGGATGACGCGGGACATCACGTCTTTGGTTATCAGCTCTGGAACTCCATTATTGTGTCGATTGTCACGACAGCCATAGGCGTCCTGCTTGCCTGCACGGCCGCATACGGTTTCGCAAGACTCAATTTCGTCGGTCGGAAAATGGGGCTTCAGGCATTTCTCGTCACGCAGATGTTCCCCGGCGTCGTTATGATGATTCCGCTCTACATCATTCTCGGCAAACTCGGCCTCACAGACAATGTCATGGGACTCGTTCTCGTTTACAGTGTCTCGGCTCTCCCGTTCTGCGTTTGGAACCTCAAAGGCTATTTCGACACGATTCCAAAGGAACTCGAAGAAGCTGCGATTGTTGACGGTGCCTCGCGCCTGACGATTTTCGTCAAAGTCGTTCTGCCTCTGGCTAAACCGGCCATCGCGATTACGGCGCTCTTTAGTTTCATGACGGCTTGGAACGAATTCATCCTCGCGGCCACGTTCATGAACAACGAAATCAACTATACGCTTCCTGTCGCTCTCAAACAGTATGTCGGCGATCAGTCGATTCAGTACGGATACTTTGCAGCAGGCGCAATTCTCGTATCGATCCCGATCATGGCGCTATTCTTTGCACTCCAGAAATATCTGGTCGGCGGCCTCACCGCTGGTGCCGTGAAAGGATAATATATATTATTGGGGCGCGGCTATCTGTGATACGCCGCGCGTAAAGGCGTTGCACGCAACGCCTTTACATGAATGATGCTGGGGCGGCTATCTGTGATACGCCGCGCTTTGAGCCGGGCTATCGGCAATGCCGATACGCCCGGCTTTTTTGGGGCGAGCCGTAGAGACGCAAAATTTTGCGTCTCAAGGCGAGCCAAAATTTTGCGTCTCAAGGTGAGCAACGCACCCGATGATTCTATAAATCCGTCACACGGCCAACAAATAGGTTGGCATTCGTCGATCGTTCGTAAATGACAAAAATAAACGGATGATCAACCGTAAAATTGTATATTTCTTCAGGTCTATGAGGTCTAGCAGACGATGGAATAGCATACTTAACGACGGCTGTTGCCGCTGCGGCTTCACCACCTTTTTCATCGATCTCGATAAATGCTTTATGAAAAATATCGGTAATCTTTAAATATGGAGATTCATCGACTTTTGCTGCATAATTGGGCATTGCATAAAATTTAGCGTCATCTGTAAACGCTTCCTTTATTCCAAAGGATTTCATCACCTCTACAATCGATATTGTGTCAGGTTGTAATTTAAACTTTGGTAGGCTCAAATGAATTTTACTATTTTTATATTCGCATTCCTTAAAATTGTTGGATAGTTTAGTTTCTGTTAAAGAAAGGGCTTTCATTCGGTCTGGTTTTGATGTGACGTTTTTAACGCGCGGAAGAATAATTCTAAATATATAATTTCCGCCATCATTGGTTAATTTTGAATCGAATGCCATGTCAAACAAATCATATCCGTCACACGAAAGAACGGGACCAGGTCCAGTCCAATGCATCATATCGACTTCTTTTTCTGATTCATCGCCATAAAATTTCTGCTTTTTCGTATTAGATTCTTCAAAAGGATTTAGCCATACGGATTTAAAGTAAACCGCATTTGTCAAAACAAGTTTTGTATCATTGGTAATGCTATCCTTAGGCAACAAGTCTTTGATGCGATCTTTGGTTGCTTTGGCGATATCATCATTGATTGCAATTCTTGCTTTTTCGGGATTTGCCTTGTAGTCGAGACTTATCGTGTCGATTTCATATCCAGCTTTAAGTCGCGCGATATAATCATCGGGAAGCTTCAGCGATTTGTCTGGCCAAATCTTATTTTCGATATTTAAAAGGGTGTTATCGTTGACATTTTTCAATTTTAAATCGACCTCGTGACCGGACATGCTTAGACGCTTTGCATTGGGCATTTCCAAAGCTTTGAGCATTTCATCAGCTGTCGAGAGGCATGCACCGTCAAGCGTCATTCCTATGGCTCTTTCAATCGAATACGGTGAAAAAACGGTATTGCCGGATGTCGTTTTCAGATATTGATAACCGAAAGCATTATTTGCCTTTGCCCAATCTTCAGCCGAAATCTGATCGCCAGCGCCTGGACGGCAGGCTTCAGCAATATCGACATATTCTACGGCTTTTACTATATCAGAATCGGGCTGTTCTGCGTTTGCAACCATGTTTGACTGGTCATCTTTCGCCTGAGGTTCGTTTTGGGAGACCTCTGCTGCAGGTATTTGAGGATCCGCATTAGCCTGATCGGCAACCGGCGTGTTTTCGATAGGCGCTTTTTCTGATTTATGACAGGCAGTCAGTCCCCAAATCATTGAAAGACTGCATAAAACGGCAAAAAACATTATTCGATTCATACGCATCTCGTCACTCCTCTAAATAATAATATTAATCATTTATTCGTCTGATAATTATAATTATCAGAATTTATTTGATATATTCTTATATCATGAAATTGTCAAAAATGGTTGACACATTTTTAACAAGGTTTTGGTTTAAGCCACTTTTTCCTGAGCGGCATAATACATTTTCCTTTTGACCATTGGGGGGAGTCCGCCGTTGGTTGAACAGATTCTTCTGTTATTCCAATAGCTCATGACATATCGCCAGATGAGTTTTTTCCCCTGTTCAATGGTCAAATTTTGTTTTTCGAATCGGTTATACCAGAGTTCTGACTTAAATCTTGCCCACATACTTTCACAGCGAGCATTATCATGACATCTGCCTCCGTCGCTATTCATACTCTGGATGATTCCATATTTCTGTAGTGTGGTTCTGTATTCCTGACTTGTGTATTGAGAGCCACGATCTGAGTGAATGATTGCACCGCGAAGCTCTGGATATCTCACCACTGCGTTTTCAACGGTCTTAACGCACAGTTCAGTCCTCATATTTATATCCATTGCCAATCCTAGAGCTGCTGAATCGTAACAATCGAAGATTGCAGATACATAGAGTTTTCCATCGCTGAATTTAAACTCAGTGATGTCTGTCACACACTTTGTTGCCGGCTGAGTGGCTGTGAAATCACGTTTCAGCAGATCATCAGATTTCCGAGAATTTCTTTCCGCTTTCGTGAGCCCATTTGGTTTTCGTCTTTTAGGCTGCACGATTCCGAGCTCTTTCATGACTCTATAAACAGTTCGTTCGCTGGGAATTGTCGTATCTGCGGGTGCTTTGAGCTTGAGAGCCTGATGCACTCTGACTCGGCCATAACAGTCATTGCAAATATCTTCATCTCGAATTGTCATGATCAAATCTGCCAATTTTTCATATTTCCAAGGCTTATCTTTCGCTTTCAAATACTCATAGAATCCTTGGCGACTGACCTTAAGCATGCGGCAATAGAATGCCAGCTTTCCGTGCTCAGTGCCGTCACAGTGCAATGAACGCCATTCTCACGTCTTTGCTGACTTCCGACGGCATGCGGCGAAAAAAGCGCTAGCTTCCTCCAGAAACTCGTTTTCTTCTTTTAAGCGCTTGTTCTCTCGTCTCAACTCGTTAACCTGCTTTCGCAACTCTATGAGCTCTTCGCTCATCGTCAGTGCTCGTGCTGGTGTTTGCGTGCCCGGGCCAAGATCCAGCTTCCCCTGACGATATGCGTGCATCCAACCGTAAATCGTGTTTTCTGGAAGATTTAATTCCGTGCAGGCTTTTGCCTGGCCTATTTCAAGCGCCAATTTGACTGCCTGAACCTTGAACTCGTGATCATAATGATTTCTTTTCTTCATAGACGCCCTCCTACGGCTTCTGCTCTTTTACAGAATCCCTGCTGAAAAAGTGTCAACTATTTTTGTACAACATCATTTTGTGCTGTAATTATTTTAGGAAATATTATACAATCGGAAATGGTTACAACTTTGGTTGGGATGTTTTATTTTGCATTTTTTGGGGCAGCTGGTTTATGTGGTTTTGGTATGCATAATAAATTAAGATATGCTATTGAAATACGAAAAGAATATAAATTAATTAAATCACACATCATCAATCTTTATCAAAATGGCCGAAAATCGGTCGCTGTCATCGATAATATTCAATATCTGCCAACTGAGAGCAAAACTGGCGATAAAGTAATAAAAAACCAATGCATTAAAGTCGTCAATAAACGACCGAGGTTTGCCATTACCTATCGTTATCGTCCGGAAGGAAGTGATCACGACATCACTGCGGATGTGATTACGCATCAGAATCCGCTCGAAAAGATCATGGTAGGCGATGTTCTGCCCATTTTGTATGATGAAAACGGCAGCATTCCATATCCATTTGTCCCAACGGATATCGAAAATTTGTCGGATATACGTCAGGAAAACCAAGGCCGTATCGCCGCAGGCGATAGGCCGTCCAGCGAACCGTAGAGCCGCAAAATTTTGCGTCTCAAGGCAAGCCATCCCCCGTAGGTGCGTTGCATGCAACGCCGCACCACCAAAGGCCGTATCGCCGCAGGCGATAGGACTAGCGATGGTTCATCAGTGCCTTCATTTCATTCATATCGTAGGCGGTGATTTTTTCCTCGTGATAATTTACGCCATCAAAGGTCTGATGATATTCAAAATATCTTCCGCTGCTTGAAAAACAATAAGCAATTTCGCCGTCGTGTTCTTCTTTATAACTGGAATCTTCATATTGCGTTGTTTCATCGCTAATCTCGGCATCCGTCCAGCCATGAACCAGCCTGAATTTATCTCCGGCAAATAGATAAGTATTGTAGTTTATCTGAAGATATATATCAGTCCCCATGTGTTCGGCCTGGGACTCGTGATAATCCTGAACACGAACATATAAACCAGGCTGTCCTAAAAATGTTTTTTCTGTCAATGAAAGAAGTTTAATACTGCTTTCGTAATAATCATTTGCAGCTTCGCCGTCGTATAATGTAAGATTTTCCTTGACAAGATAAGTGCGAATACTTCCATCTTTAGACCCTGATATGGTCATGTAAATATCATTGTGTTGGTCAATACTGTACTCTAAATCCAGGGGGAAGGCGCATAAAATGAGCTGTACTGAATATTGATTCTTTTGGATTGTCTGTTCGATATGGCATGTTTGGTATTTTTTTAAATGATTGAGATAGGAGAGCGTTTGTGTCTCTGAATCAGCGGATTGCTTTGTTTTGAATATGGGAAGCGGAAGAGTGGATTCTACCGTTTTCCAATCAATATTTGTGTTTGAAACCGTTAGATAAGATTCGTGATGATCGATGTATGTTTTGACGTCGTCTTCTCTCGTAAATGGTATGGTTTCATTGTGATCACAGGTATATGTATCTGTTTCTTCTTCAACTGGACTGGAGGTTTCGTTTGTGTTTTCCTGCATTTTTGCTTGAACATCATTACTTATTATTGGCAGGGATTTATCGTGAGGATGTTCATTTGTGTCTGTTTCATTTGCAGCTGGATTGGGGGGGGGGGCCTGTGTCAAGTCTTCAGCTTTTGGGGTTTCATTTGCGTTTTCTGACCCTTTAACTTGAATATCACTGACTGCCTGAACTGGTGTTTGGCTATTGGGCGAACAGCCTGGGATGCTTGTCCCGCATGAGAGGGCTGTCAACGCAAAAATTGTTACAATGATATGTTTGCATTTCATTGCGATTTATCCTGTGATGAAAAATTGTGACTTGCCTGGATTAACCCATAGGCAACAATCACAATACAATAAACCGCAAGTGCTGAACAATAATGATTTTGATCATTATTCCCCGCCGGGGCCCCTCCTCAGTTCGCAATATGAAATGCACTTCGTTTCCCGAGCCCGTCGGCTCTCCAACTCGTTCATTTCATTTGCTCACTGGGCTCTGCGATGCCAGCCGTCCACCGGACGCCTGCCTTCTCGGCCCACCCGGCTTTCTTCAATTTCTGCCTTATAATTGTGTTATATTCAGAGGTTTCTCAGGGAAGGTCTGAATAATGATTATGATGTTACTATTCAAGCGGGGCTTTGACCAGAACTCGCTACAGAATTGAACCAAACAATTATACCGTGCGCGGGGGATCTCGGGGGGGGGGCAGTTATCTGCAATAAAATGTCATTTAAAACAGAGGAACAAGAAAGGAAGAGTGAGGTGTAGACCGAAGAGAACACATCACTAGTAAAGAAGTATTATGAAAGTGATTGAATTATGCGGTGATGGAAAGAAGTATGTTATCGATAACGGGATAAAACAGACAATTTTAAGAGGCATGAAAAGGAGTGAGAGAGAGAATAAAACAGAAGGAGGAAGATGAGGTATAAGAGCGGAAAGTGATTTACAAAGTGGCGTAAATAAAAGGGGAGAGAGAAAATAGAAGATAAAGGGAAGAGGAAAGAAGAAGAGAACAAATAAAAAAAGTGAAGGAACAAATAAAATAAGATTGACAATGAAATATGCAAACCATAAAAGTAGAGGCTGTCAAAAATAACATTTCCTCGCAAGGTGCGAAGACAATGTGATTTTCGCTTAAGGAGTAGATTTATGGCGAACTATGATGAATTGAAAGGTAATATTCAGGCACTTTATGAAGCAGCAAAAAAAGAGCTTGAGGATCTGGATAAAAAGCGTGAAGAAGTACAGAAGACAATCGAGCTTCTTGGGCCAATTTATGGAGCGAATGTAAAGAATAAGTATACGCTTGATAATCTTAAGAATGTGGAAGCTGCTGCTGCACCGAAATCGCGTCGTGGTCGCAAAGCAGGCCGCAAAGCCGCAGTGAAAGCTGTTGCAGATAACGCCGATGAAACCAAAAAACCTCGTATTAAAGAATCTGCGATCAGCGATATCGTTTTCAAAGTTCTTGAAGATGTATATCCGGATTCGCTTGCTGCGAACGAAATTGTTGACAAAATTAAAGAAGCAGGACTTCCTGATTCCGCTTCCTTCCGTACAAGAATTTATACGCTTCTGAGCAAATGGACGAAGGAAAACCGTCTTTTAAAGAGCGGCCGTGGTGTATATCAGATCGTGAAATAATTGTTCAGTGCGTTAACGAAAGAATAGAAAAGATCGGAGGAGAATGATGGGTCAATTATATGATTCTGCGAATGAAATCGCGAACCGGATACGAGCAATATGTGACCGCAAAGTTGATATGTGTGTCGTTCTCGGATCTGGTCTTGGCGCTTTTGTCGATGCCTTGGATAATCAGGTTGTAATTCCATATAAAGATATTGAAGGTTTCCCGACTTCGAGTGTTCATGGTCATGCCGGTAATCTTGTTTTTGGTCAGCTCGATGGAAAAGATCTCGTCGCAATGCAGGGACGAGTTCATTTTTATGAATGTGGTGATCTTAAACGCGTGACCCTCCCCATTCGTATTCTTCATTGTCTCGGTTGTACACGTATGATTGTAACGAATGCTGCAGGCGCTGCTAATCCCGCATTTAATGCTGGTGAATTAATGCTGATTACCGATCAGCTTAATATGCTTATGGCTGCCAGCCCACTCATTGGGGCAAACGATGATGAGTTTGGCGTTCGTTTCCCTGATATGAGCGAAGCTTATAACCTCGAAATGAGCGATGTCATTCGTAAAACAGCAAAAGAACTCGGTATTCTCCTTCGTGAAGGCGTGTATTGCGCCACTCATGGTCCGGAATATGAGACGCCTGCTGAAGTTCGTATGTATTCAAAATTGGGCGCAGATGCTTGCGGTATGTCAACGGTGCCTGAAGTTATCGTTGCCAATCACATGCAGATGAAAGTTGCCGGTATTTCTTGTTTGACAAATAAAGCAGCCGGCCTTTCCGCTACTAAACTTACACATGAAGAAGTTATGGAATGCGGACGTAAGGTCGCCAAGGATTTCGTCAATCTTCTCCGTGAAAGCGTTCGAAAAATGCTCTAATCAGTTGAGCAGAATGATTTAAAAAAGGCACCTTCGGGTGCCTTTTTTTTGAACATAAGGCACACAATGGTGCTTTCTTTGAACATCACGTGCATACTCACATCTTTTTATGAACATCATGAGCAAAAATACATCGCTATCATGATTGAAATGTGAGGTTATGTGCGTTTGGCGTGATGCAGAGCAGGGCGTAAACTGCGTTTAAATATGTCGTTTGGCCGTATGAAATAGGCCAAATAAACTCGGTCGTATGTGCGAAGCACATAGACCGATACCAAAATAAATTTGGCCGTATGAAATAGGCCAAATAAACTCGGTCGTATGTGCGAAGCACATAGACCGAATTAAAAACGAATGATTCGAATTCTTGGATCGAGTTCAATGGCGGGACTGTCGGCGTTGAGAACTTCCTGCCAGTCGACAGCTTCAGCACAAGTTTGAGGAAGCTGCCAGCGGACATCGACACACTGATGTTTCATATCCCAGAAATGAAATGAACCATTCGCAAGCATGGCTAGAACAATTCCGTCAAGATAATAAAATGTTTTGGTAAATGTATTTGATTCGATGGAATCTTGTGTAAGTCGGCACGAATGCATTGTATTAAGAGCCGAAGCAAGAGTGGATACCGTTGCATCTGTATGATTAAAATAGAGGGAATGATGCGTCCAGTCGATTGAAATTGTCGATTGATTGAGATGAGTTGTGATGAAATCAGGGAGTTTTGAAAGATCAAAAGATATATCATCAATGGGCTTTTGTTGTTTCCAAAGGTAGGCAAGACCTGCAGAATCAATGGAAACGGGGCCGTTTTCGGATATCAGGACACGGATGACGGGGGCTTCATGAATAAATTTAGTTGTCCAGGAACCGTTTGTATCAATGAAACGAATTTCCTGGTTTTGCATGCCACCACCACAAGTCATAAAAACATCGCCAGCAGGAATGCAGTCGCCGAAAAAGTGTTGTTCAATGTTATGGAGCTGAATATTTTTTATGAAAAGATCTGTGTTTTGGATATCGATTGTTTGTGTTGGTGTTTCTGTAAAAGATTCTTTTAGTTTAGAAATATTAATTTGACAGAGTTTGCAGATATCAGAAAAGACAGGCATATCAGGCTCAAGTGCGATGAAAAAAGTACCATCATTGAGCGGGCCTGAAAGATGAGTAATGTTTTTGTCAAAGAGAATGGATGCCGAAGGGAGAATGTCTGAATCGTCGAGGTTGTCAATGTTTGAGAGGTCGACGATGTTTAAGCGGCGATCATGTTCAGTGAAGAGAAGGCAGGTGTCGATGGCAATCCAATCTACAGGATTATGATTGGCTGTCATGAGCGGAGCAACTGCGGGAGTGCGGGAAATTGCGTTTACCAGGCGAATATCCGGCGAATCCGGGGCTGCGATGATGATATTATTTCCGGAACGCAGAATGATATTGCGGCCGATTCGAAGCGGCTGTGTGTGATCACGAAGCGCGAAAAGCGCGGGATGGCTTACGGGCATGGCGCGATGGGCGAGTCCGCGTCCTCTCAAAGGGAGAGGGATGTGGGTGACGCGTTCGGTGGCCAATCGTCCGGAATCGCGGCCATAGTGTTGAGCAGCAATATCGAGAAGAGAGGAAGCCTCGACGCGAAAGCCCTTTTCGAAGAGCAATTTTGCGGCCCCTTCCCAGGCCGGGAACTGTGGCACGGGATGGAGAGAATTCAGCGCACGAAGCTGCGTTACCGTGCGCCGATCCATGTCATTAAGGGTAAAGAACATGCTGAATTATTTGCCTTCGAGAGCTTCGAGCGCTTTCATGCTCATATCGACGACCTGAACGGATTGAGATTGTTTGGTATCGAGATCGATTGCAGTGACGGACAGAATGCCGCTCACATCGATGCGCAGGGAAACTTCGATGCGCGGTTCCATTCGAGGACAGGGTCTGATGCCGGCCAATTCAAAGGTCGCAAGACGCGTGTTGTCTTCGACATGGCTTCCTTCGCCCTGGAATATGGAGATGATGACACTTTCCTGGTTGTCTCGACTGGTAGTGAAGATGCGGCTTGCGCGGTGAGGCACTTTTGTATTTTTCTTAATGATCGGAAGGCAGATACCGCCAGCGGTTTCGATGCTGAGCGTGAGGGGGATGACGTCGAGCAGGAGCACGAGATCGGATTCGGTGTCAAGTGCCATGGCCTGAATGGCGGCACCGATGCCGACGGCTTCATCCGGGTTGATATTCGTGTTAGGTGGCATTTTGAAATAATCACGAACTTTGTTTCGGATGAGAGGCATTTTGGTCATGCCGCCGACCATGATGACTTCGTCGATATCTTTCATCTGAATGCCGGCACTTTCGAAAACCGACTTGCAGATTTTGAGCGAGCGATCGACGAGGGGCGAACAGATGTATTCGAGCTGTTTTCGAGTCAAAGTCTCTTCAACGGAGAGCATTGGGTTGATGTCCGGGCAGATGGATGGAAGCTCAATTTTGGTGATTTCGACGTCGGAGAGCTGCATTTTGGCAAATTCAGCGGCATCGAGAACGCGTTGTTTAGACTGGGTGAGCCTCGAAAGATCGACTTTGGTTTTCTTTCTGAATTCGTCATAAATCCAGTTTGCAATGGCCTGGTTGAAGTCATTTCCGCCGAGGAATGTGTCACCGCCTGTTGCGAGGACGTTGTAAATGCCTTCGCCGATTTCGAGTACGGAGATATCGAACGTGCCGCCGCCGAAGTCATAGACGGCGATAGTTTTTGTTTCATCCGTACCGAAGCCATAGGCCAGAGCAGCTGCGGTTGGTTCGTTGATAAGACGCGTCACGTCCAGGCCTGCGATTTCAGCGGCGCGTTTTGTTTCCTGTCGCTGAATGTTGTCAAAGTGTGCGGGAACGCTGATGACGGCCTGTTCGATGGGTTCGCCAAGTGCTTTTTCTGCAAGTGCTTTAATTTTAGTCAGAATGGCGGCACTGACTTCTGTGGGGGAAAGTGTCTGATTATCAAGCATTATGCCGATCATGCCGTCATCTGTCGGTCTCATGGGATAGGACAGAAAAGGCATGAGCTTTTGAACGTCTTTTGCGTCAAATCTCTGACCGAGAAGTCTTTTGGCTGAGTGGATAGTTTTTTCTGGCTGCACGGCCATCTGTGCTTTGGCCATATATCCAATGAAAAATTGCCCTTTTCTTGTCAGTGACATGACAGATGGAAGCGTCGATCGTCCTTTTTCATCCAATATAACCTGGGGAATGCCGTTTTTAACGATTGCAGCACAAGTATTTGATGTTCCTAGGTCAATTCCAATTACTGGCATGGGATGCTCCGTAGCAATTTTATGGTGCAGAAAAAAGAGAGACCCGGCCAAAAGACCGGGCCCAAAACATATTAACCAAAGATATTATTTTTTGAAAAGTCCAAAGAAGCCATTCTTCTTCGTGTTTGGAATGTTGAGCTGATTTTCTTCAGCGGCACGTCGTCGCGCAGCAGGTTTGGAGGATGTGACGTCGGTCATGATGATATCGCTATTCTTTCTATCGGCGATTTCAAGCATGGATTCGAGGGTCGCTTCTTTTCGGTTTGATGATGATTTGTCTGAGAAAAGATCATTTGCTGAACTTTCTTCAATCACGTTGTGAATCGGTTCTGTTGGCTCTTCTTCAACCGGTTCTGAGGTGACAGGCGCTTCTGTTTCTTTTTTGGGGTGAGAACTGGATTGATTGTCACCGAGAATTTCGTTGTAGAGGCTGTTGAAGAGATCATTGCTTGCGTTGTCATCTTCTGCAGCCGGGAAACCGTTGAGCGTTGAATTGGTCGGCGCTTTGGGAGAGGCATTTTGAGCCAGAACTGCCAGCATCTCTATGGAGGAGCTGGGTTGTTTAGGGGCGGGGGCAGAGGATGCCGTGAGGGCATTCAGGTCATCTTCGCGATCATCTGAAGTGGACTTTGTGAGGCTTTCGTTAGTTTCCTGAACTTTTTCGTCCTTGGTGAAAGATTTTTCAAATGCGGATGTTGCCATGTCATCCAGTGCAGAAAGAACATCGTTTTCATCTTTTGTTACGGTGTGTTTGCTGGCTTTTTCTGGGGCATGGGATTTAGCCGGTTCATCGAATGAATAGGCTTCGGTGTCGTCTTCAACGGGTTCATCCTCTGGCTGATCGAGTTTGATTTCACCAAAGAAATCATCTGAAGAGGAACGACTGACGGGTTTAAGGGATTTGGGTGCGGGGCCGGGAACGTCTTTTTCAATTTTTGAGAAGACATCATCCAGGGCATCAAGATTGAAGTCATCAAACGGATCGTTTGAGGATTTCTCGGCTTCAGTCACGACTTCTTCAGGTTCAGTCACGACTTCTTCAACTGGAGAAATTTCTTCTGCCGACACCACGTCGTTGATGAAGTTGCCGAAATTCGGCATCATGCCGTCAAGCGCATTGTCATTATCCTGAGTTTCGACGGCATTTTCGACATTTTCTTCTGCCGACATCACGTCGTTGAAGCTGCCGAAATTCGGCATCATGCCGTCAAGCGCATTGTCATTATCCTGAACTTCAACGGCATTTTCGACATTTTCTTCTGCCGACATCACGTCGTTGAAGCTGCCGAAATTCGGCATCATACCGTCAAGCGCATTGTCATTATCCTGAGCTTCGGCGGCATTTTCGACGTTTTCATCGGCCGGAATGACATCGTTGATGAGAGTATCGAATTCAGGAATCACGGCATTGCTGGCGGCTTCCTGTATAACTTCTGCAATTTCAGGAGCTGGGGTGCCGTTTTCCGGTAAAATTTCATGAAGAATGGCGTTAACTTGAGGGACAATGGCTTCATTAACGGGGGATTCGGAAACTTCTTCCTTTATGGATGCTTCAAGGTCGGATGCATTGGATTCTGAAAATTCAGTGAATGATTTGGCTGCATTCAGAAGTTCGGTCAGTGCGGCATTGATTCCTGGGATGTTATTGATTTCGGGGGCAGATGCTGCGTCGTTGTTTTCAACGGCTTCGTTCAGACCTTCGGCGACGGCGTCATTAACAAATTCGTTGTTGAATTCGTTGAATTCAGGAGAGACGTCGTTGTTTTCAACGGCTTCATTCAGACCATCGGCGACGTCGTCATTAACAAATTCGTTGTTGAATTCGTTGAATTCAGGAGCGACGTCGTTGTTTTCAACGGCTTCATTCAGACCTTCGGCGATGGCGTCATTGAGCAAATCGTTGTTGAACTCGTTGAATTCAGGAGCGTCGTCGTTATTTTCATTGTTTTCAACGGGTTCATTCAGACCTTCGGCGATGGCGTCATTGACCAGCTCGTTGTTGAATTCGTTGAATTCAGGAGCGTCGTCGTTATTTTCATTGTTTTCAACGGCTTCATTCAGACCTTCGGCGATGGCGTCATTGAGCAAATCGTTGTTGAACTCGTTGAATTC
>JAZRVP010000023.1:0-51703 GCA_045599245.1 Myxococcota bacterium | reverse complement strand
GCGCCCGTTCCGTATTGTCCCAAAATCCAGGTTCATTGGACTCGGCATCCAGGCGTTCCGCCTCTTCTTTGGCGTGATCTACGTCAAAGATACCTCCTGAGCTCTTCATAACGAGCTCTCAGATCGTTCAGTTTTCCAACAATTTCTGCAATTTCCATACTGTACTCCTTAAAGTCATGCCCCAAAAAAGGCGGCGAACTATTAACAGTTTCCAGTCATTTCTGCGAATAGTTTTTATACCAGTCATTTCTGCGAATAGTTTTTATAGATGTGAGGGTGCGCCTATGCCTGGCCGGCATACGGCTCACGGGTGCGCCTATGCCTCACGGCATACGGCTCACCATCCATTCTATTACGCAATTATCAGGCAGAGAATAACGAGCGCCGGAGAGCCAAGGATTTTCACCTTCCCGTGAATGGCAAAAAAAGCATAGCCCAGTAAACAAATGAAATGTTCCTTAAATTCCTCCTCGCCATAATGGAGAGGGAGAACGTCACGTAGTGACAAAGGAGTGAGGCTGGCTCGGGAAACAAAGTGCATTTCATATTGCAAACTGAGAAAAGGGGCAAAGCCACTGCGGGGTTCGGGGCAGAGCCCCGTCTGAATAGTAACGTTCTGATAACTGATGGCTGTTCATTACTTGCTAGATTAGGGCAAATGTAGTAGGATAAAATGCTATTTTAGGACTGTCGTGTGCAGTTCTTAATCTATTTTCGTACGCATTTTTGCGTTTTCATCATGGTGCGGCAACGCATCAACGTCATTTATTAGGGGACTAGGCATGAGCGAAGAAATCAGAAATGAGGAAGGTTTGAATCCCGAATTGGAAGAAGCTGTGGAACTCGAAGGTTCGGCAGAAGAAACCACAGCGGATGTTTCCTCAGAAGAATCAATTGAATCCGTGCAGGAAAACAGCACGGACGAAGTTGTCAGTGATGGGAATGACGCTGTCGATGAAGTCGAAGACGTAGTCGAAGAAGAAGTGGCAGAAGTCGACTTGTCGCACATGTCATGGGAAGATCGAATTGCTCACTATATTTCCCTCGGTACTACGGACGGTTGCGTCGAAGCAATCAGACTCGCTGACTTCCACAACCCCGGCGATATCATGGTCGCCGAAGTCTGGGGAAACACCCTCGCTTCCAATGCCGAAAATGCTCGCGAAATCTATCGCGCAGCCAGCCGTCTTATCTCCAGTGATGCCGACACATGGAACAATATCCTCGAAGCTCACTCGGCCGCTCTCGAAAATGCATCCGAAGACGGTCAGCTTGCTATCGGCGAAACCATCGGCTGGATCCAGTGCTTCCGAACCGCAGACATCGACGCAGGCAAAGAACGACTCGCAAACTACGAAAATGACTTCAATAAAAATGTCATCGAAACTCTCGCCGTCGTCGCAACCGGTAACTGGCGTAAAGTCGAACAGACCGTTGAAGCCCAGTTAAAAGCTTCTCTCTCAGACGAAAATCAGATCGCCATCGAAATGGCTCACATCGTCGCAGATTACGCACTGAGCGCTAAAGCTCTCGACCGCGCCGTCGAAATGATACGTCGTACCAGCCGCAAAATCACGGACGACGTCGGCCTCAAATGGCGTCTCGCTGCCCTGAGCCGTGACCAGAAAAAATGGAATGCTTACGTCGACGTCCTCAACAAAGAACTCATTTCCGCCACAGAAAAAGTCGAAGAAAAAGTCGACATTTATAACGAAATGATTCGCATTTATCGCGACGAAACCAAACAGGAGCCAATGGTCGTCAAGACCTATGAACAGCTCATCGCCGTCGACCCAGAAAATAGCGAAGCACTCGAGTCACTCATCGAAATCTACGAAAAAATCAAAAAATGGCCTGAACTCATCAAGCTCCTCGATGCAAAAGCTCAGTCCAGCACTACAAATGATGATAAAGTCGATTACTACCTGCGCATCGCAAAGATTTATCTGGAAAAACTCTCCCGTAAAGTCGATGCCATCAAATACTTCGAAAATGTCCTCGAAGCTGATCCAACACACGCTGAATCCATCGAACAACTCAAAACCCTCTACACCGAACGCCGTGACTGGGAAAAATTAATCGAAGTTAACAAAAAAGAACTCCTCCGTATTGACTCCGTCTCCGATCAGATCGATCTGCTCAAAGTCATGGCCGACCTCGCCAAGACCAAAATGCGCAACAACGGCGCAGCCATTGATGCATGGAAGTCTATCCTCGAACGTGACAGTGAAAATGCAGAAGCAATTGCCTCCCTCGAAACTCTTTATGAGGGTGAAAAACGATGGGCTGACCTCGCAGGCATTATCGAACTCAAAATCTCCTTAATGTCCGATACCCAGGAACAGTTCGCAGCTCTCCAGAAACTCGGCGCTCTCTATAGCGACCGCGCAGGTGACAACGTCAGCGCTATCGCCACCTGGCGTCGCGTTCTCGAAATCGACCCCTCTTTCACAAAAGGCATCGACAGCCTCAGAAAACTCCTCATCGAACAGAAAGATTGGGACGCCCTCGAAGAATACTACGCTGAAAATGATATCCTTCCCGACCTCGTAAAACTCTTTGAACAGCTCTCCAAAACGCTCAAAGACGATGAAGACAAGAAAGCCGTTCTCGTTCGCGCCGCTCATGTTTATGAAAAGAATCTTGGCGACAGCGACAAGGCCATGGCAACCCTCGAAAAAGTCCTCGCAATCGATCCTCAAGATGACGGCGCAGCAAGAGAACTCGTTACATATTACGAACCTCGAAATATGAACGAAGAACTCGCCAAGATGCTCGAGATCATCTTTAATCACTGCGAACCGGGTGAAGAACGCGCTATGTGCGGACTGCGCCTCGCAAAATTATATGAAAGCAAACTCTCGAACGACGTAAAAGCTTATGAGTGGTATCTCAAACTCGTTAAAGAAGACATCCACTTCGTTCAGGCTTTCGACGGCCTCGAAAGATCTTCCGGCAAAACAAATCATGCCAAAGTTGTCGTCGAACTCTTCCGTAATAATCTTGAGGGTTGCGACGATGCAATGTTCTGCCGTGAACTAAAATACAGAATCGGCTGCCTCCAGCTCGAATATCTCAACGCCTCAGACGAAGCACAAAAGATCTTTGAAACCCTGCTCGCTGACGATCCTGAAGACATCCGCGCTCTCGGCGCTCTCGAACGGATCCTCGAAACAGAAGGCCGCTTCGATGAACTTCTCGAAGTCAACAACCGCCGAATGGAACTCGCCAAATGCCCGGAAGATCTCGCCGAAACCCTTCTGAGCGGCGCCCGCATCCAGGAAAATCACCTCAATAATAAAGACGGCGCTATCGAATCTTACGAACGCGTCTGCGAACTTCTTCCTGAAGATATGCGGCCTCTCGTCGAACTGCACAGACTCTATGCCGAAACAGAAGCCTTTGAAAATCTCGCAAGAGTGATTGAAACTCAGCTCGAACTCATGGGCGCTCAAAACGCTTTCTCCCAAGTCTCCTCCGATGCTGAAGTCAACGATGAAGGCATTGCTACCATCGTTTACGGTGCAAAACTCGTTCGCAATGAAGATGGCTCCGCACAATGGTTCGAATCCAAAATCTCCGGCCTTGATCAAGATGAAGCCATTAAACTCTGGTTCGAACTCGGCGAAGTCTACCGTAATCATCTCTCTGAATACGATGCCAGCGTCAACTGCTACGACAATATCCTGAACCTCGACGTTAATCATGAAGGCGCTGCAGCTGCTCTCGAAAATCTGCTCGAAAACGAAATCGCCGTCGAAGTTATCGCTCGCGCACTGTGCAAAGTTTACGCAGCTAAAGAAAATTACGAGGCTCTTCAGAGCACTCTCGTTAAACTTGCCGATGCCGTTCAGAACAGCAACGACAAAATTTCTTATTACATCTGTGCCGCACAGATTAATTCTGAAATTCTCGAAAATACAGATGCCACGCTCAACTGCCTCGCCAATGCCCTGGCTGCAAATCCTGCCGGCGAATATGCCAAGCAGATGCTTTTTGACATCGCAGAACGTTCCGACAACTGGGCTCGCGTTATTTCCATTCTCGAAGAGGTTTACCAGGGCATTTCCAAAGAAATGCAGCCGGAACTTGCAACTCAATATGCAATGGATCTCGGCAATCTGTGGGAAACTCAGCTCAATAACCGCGAAAAAGCAATCGAATACGGCCGTCAGGCCCTCGCCGTCGGCGGCAATCGTCAGGACGTACTCGATTACCTTAAAGAAACTCTCACACGTCTCGAAGCCTGGGATGATGTCATTGCCGTCCTCAATGCAGAAATCGTTCTCGCAGAGGACGATGACGACGCTATCCTCGATCGCAATTTCCAGATTGCTTCCATCCAGGAAAATAATCTCGGCAAAAATGACGACGCTATCACAACACTTCTCGAAGTCCTCGAAAAACATCCCGAAAATACCGACGCAATGGAAACTCTCGACAGACTCTATTCCGTCTGTGAACGTTGGGAAGAAGCCGTCGCCAACTACGAACGAAGACTCGAACTCGTCGATGACGTCGCTCAGAGAGATATCATTGAAAGCCAGATGGCTTCCATCCTCAGCGAACATCTCAATGAAGTCGATCGCGCATTCGATATCTACAGCAGCATTCTCTCCCACGATGACCAGAATGAACTCGCAGTCTCTGGCCTCGAAAAAATGATCGAAGCAAACGACACTTCTATCGTCGAACAGATCGCTGAACTCATCCTCCCGATTTATGACGTTCAGGACAAATGGGAAAATCGATGCCGGACCGATGAACAGCTCCTTCGCGTCGTTCTCGAACCCGACAGAAGACGCGATCTCCTTCATGAAATTGCCTGTCTCTACGAACAGCGCGGTGAAGATCACGAAAAAGCTTATGACGCTTATGCCAGAAGCCTCAAAGAAGACCTCACTTGCCAGGAAACCATCGATCAGCTCTTCGGTTATGCCGATGTCCTCGATAAATGGGCCGATCTCGTAAAGGTTATGGAAGAAGCCACCATCGATCCTGAAGATGTCGCAGCCGCTAAAAATATTCGATGCATGGCCGCTACCATCTACAGCGAACACCTCGATGATATCGATTCCGCAATTGAAGGTTACAAAGCCATTCGTGAACAGGATCCTGAAGACATTGAAATCCTCAATGCTCTCGAAGGTCTTTACACAACAAAAGAATCCTGGAAAGAACTCGCCGAAATTATCCTCGCAAAATCTGCTCTCGTCGGTGATTCTGAAGAACGTAAATCACTTCTCTTCAAAGCTGCTTCTCTTAATGAAGAAATTCTCGGCGACGTCGATGCCGCTATCGCCATTCATACCGACATCCTCGCAGATGAAGCCGGCGAACCCAACGCTCTCGACGCTCTCGAAAGACTCTATACGGGTAAAGAAGACTGGACTGAACTTCTCAACGTTTACAATGCCAAAATCGAGATCGCTCAAGACGATGAAACAAGAAAAATGATTTATGGCATTATGGGCGAACTCCAGGAAACAAAACTGGAAGATAAAGACGGCGCTGTTGAAACCTATCAGCGCATTCTTTCCATCGATCCCGAAGATAACAGTGCTCTCGAAGCCCTCGACAGACTCTACATCGCCATCAATGACATGACAAACCTGCTCGACATCCTCGAGCGGCGCGAAGCAATTGCCCAGGACGATGAATCCAGAATCGTCTTCAAGTTCCGTCAGGCCGAATGCTGGTATCGAAACATGGACGACTGTCTCCATGCAATCGAAGTTTACAACGCCGTATTTGAACTCGATCCCGCTCATGAAGCCAGTATTGCTTCTCTCGAAGAAATTATTGCCATCGGCGGAGAAGCTGCCATCGAAGCTGCAAAAGTCCTCGTCCCCATTTATTCCGGTCTTGAACGTTGGAACGAACTCGTCAAAGTGTACGAAGTCCTCGTCGCCGGAAGCGAAGACATCGAAGAACTCATCGATCTGCTCGAAAAAATAGGTACCGTCCATGAAGAAATGCTCGAACAGCCAAAAGACGCTTTCAACGCTTGGTACCGCGCTCTATCAAACGACGTTACTCGCGACTCCAGCTGGGAAAAAGTCGAACAACTCGCAGAAACCTGCGAATGCTGGAACGAACTCGTCGAAAAACTTGCTACACTTCAGTCCGATCTCTCCAGCGATTCTTCAGCCGCCATCATCGTCGCAAAACACATGGCTTCGGTTTATGAAGAACGTCTCAGCCAGCCTGAAAAATCTATCGAAGCTCTCAGAAGCGTTCTCGACCTCGATTCAAACGACGTCGAAGCCATTCACGGGCTCGATCATCTTTATGAAGTTCTCCAGAAATGGAATGACCTCTCCGATATCCTTCATACCGAAATCGATATCGCTGAAACCGAAGAAGACCGCCTTAACTGCTACTACAGACTCGGCGCCGTTCAGGAAATGTATCTCGAAAACTTCGATGAAGCTGTCGGAAGCTACAACGAAATGCTTCTTATCGTCCCAGGTCAGCCTGAAGCCATCGAAGCCCTTCTCCGCATGTTCACTGCCGGTCACTGCAGTACCTCTATCGCTGAAATTCTCGAAGCTTATTACAGAAGCGTTGAAGACTGGGAAAACCTCGTCTCCCTCGACCTGCAGTACGTCGATCGAATCGAAGAACACGATGACCGTTATGACAAATTTATCGAAATCGCCGACGTTTACCTCGATTACCTGCAGCTTATTCCTGAAGGCCTTTCAATCTATGGCCGCGCCCTCGCTGAAAGACCAGGCGATGAACTCTGCCTCTCAAAAATCGATGAACTCAGTGAAATCATTCAGGACTGGTCAAATAACGTCGTTTATTTCAAAAACGCTATCGATGCCTCCGACGATGACCTCGTTAAACAGGATTTGATGCTCCGTAGAGCTCAGGCTTTCGATCTCCATCTCGAAGATTATGAAAATGCTGAGCAGTGCTACCTCGGCGTTCTCAACTATGATGCAGAACACCTCGTCTCTCTTGAAGCTCTCGACCGCATTTATGCCGGTCAGGAACGCTGGGAAGACCTCATCGCCATCATCCGTCGCGAAATTCCTATCGTCGACTCCGATGACACGAGAATCAACCTCTTCATGAGACTCGGCGCCGTGCTCAACGATATGCTCGGCAGAGGCGACGAAGCTATCGAAGCCTACAATCAGATTCTTGACATGGATCCCTGCTTCTGGGATGCTCTCGCCGCTCTCGAAGCCATTTATCAGAGCCGTGAAGACTGGACTTCCCTCGACGAAATCTTTGACAAGGAAGCCGCTGCTTCAAATGATGACAATCAGAGAGTCGAACTCTGGGGCAAACGCGCTCAACTCAATAGCGAAATCCTCAACAAACCCGATGACGCAATCGATCTCTGGTATCAGGTTATCGACGTCCTCGGTGACAACCTGACCGCTTTACAAAACCTCGAAATTCTCTTCGTCCGCGCAGAACGCTGGCCAGACGTCGCTGATGTCGTCGAACGTCAGGTTCCTCTCTCGGTCGATGATACGGAACTTCATCTCGAAACTTACAGAAAACTCGGCCGCGTTTACCGCGATAAACTTGAAGATAACGATCGCGCTATCGACTACTGGCGTGAAGCTCGCGGCGTCGTTCCTTCTGACGTTGAAACGCTCCGTTCCATCGAAGCTCTCGATGAAACACTCGATTATCAAGACGAACTCGCTGATACTCTCAGCGGACTCCTTCAGTCCGGACAGCTCTCCTATGATGAACAGCTCGCTTGCGCTATCAAACTCTGCGGCGTTCTCGATAACCTCGGCAGAGTCGACGAAACTATCGCCACTTGGCTTTATGTCTTCCAGCTTGACGCTAACAGCATGCAGGCTCTCGATGAACTCGAAAGACTCTATTCAAACGAAGGCCGATGGCCCGATGTCGTCAATACGGTTAACGCCAAAATCGGTATCACTCCAAACCTCGAAGACAAAGTTAACTACTACCTCCAGATCGTCGATATCTGGGTAAATCAGGTCGGAAATATCGATAACGCCGCTGCCGCATATCAGAGCATTCTCGAACTCGATCCTGAACGCGATGCCATCTTCACTTCAATCGAAGAACTCTATACCAACTACGAAAAATGGCAGGAACTCTTCAACGCATATCTCGAAAGAGCCGACAACGTTTCTAATCAGAAAAAACGTCTCGCTCTCCTCCTGAAAGCTGCAAATATCGCCGAAACTAAAATGGATCAGGCCGATACCGCTTTCGCTGTCCTCGTTCAATACGCCGTTCCTGAAAACTGGAAGGATGAAGGTCTTTCTGCCGAAATCGAAAGACTCGCCGGCCTCACCGGCAACTGGGAAATGATCGTCGGACAGTATGAAGAAATGATCGAGAATTCCGATTCTCCTTCCGACATCCTCATGCTCCACAACATCGTTGCTCGATGGTACTTCCACCACCTCAACAACAACGAAGCTTCCTGGTCTCACTTCCAGTTCGTCCTCAATAACGATCCTAACAACCTCGCTGCTCTCGCCTCAATGACCGAAATCTACTGGAGACTCGGAAACTGGGACGAACTCGTCGGAATCCTTAACCGTCGCCTCGAACTCACTACCGTCACAGATGACCGTGTTTCTATCTTCATGGAACTCGCTAAGGTTCTCGAAGAAAAAATCGGTGACGTCGACCAGGCCATCGGTTGCTACATTCAGGCGTTCAAACTCAATGAAGAACGTCTTGATGTCATGAAGGAACTCGCGAGAATTTACGAGACTCACGGACAGTGGAATGAACTCGTCGATATCCTCGAACGCGAAACTGCTGTCATTCAGGACGTCGATGAAAATGTCGCCGCTCGCTTCAAAGTCGCTTCCGTCTACGAAAAACAGCTCGGTGACTTTGAAAAAGCTGCTGACTCTTACGCTCTCGTCATTCAAATGAATGACTCTCACGCTAACGCTCTCAAAGCTCTTGAAAGACTTTACAATCAGCTCGAACGGTGGCCTGACCTGCTTAAAGTGTATGAATATCAGCTCGCTGCTTTCCAGGATGGTAACGAACACATCGCTATCTACTCTAAAGTTTCTAAAGTCTATGAGACTAAACTCAATGACCTCGACGATGCTATCGCTAGCATGGTTCAGGTCACACTCATCGACCCGGCTCACATTCCCGCCATCGTCGAACTCGAAAGACTTTATGAACTCGCCCAAAGATGGCCCGATCTCATTGACATCCTCAATGTTCACATCAACTCTCTGAATAACTACAACGATCACGTCGAACTCTATCGTAAACTCGGTGTCGTTTTCAGAGATAATGTCGGTGACGCTTATCGTTCCGTCGAAGCCTTCCAGGCTCTTATCAGCATTAATCCCTCTGATACTCCCGCTCTCTACGCTCTCGCTGATCTGTATGAAAGCGCAGAGGATTACATCAGCGCAATCGACTACCTCAACAGAATCATCTCCTGCGTTACTGATACAAACGAGGCAATCTCGGTTCACCACAGAATCGGTCGCATCTACTGGGAAAAACTTCAGGACGATCAGGCCGCTGAAGAACGATTCAAGACTTGCCTCGATATCGACGCAAGCCACATGGATTCCATCGACGCACTCTGCGGTCTTTATGAAAGCCATGAAGACTGGCAGAACCTCGTCAGAATGCTCAAACAAAAAGTTGAATTCACTCGTGAACTCGATCAGAAAGCTGAAATCAACTGCTCCCTCGGTAACGTTTCTCTCAACCGTATCGGCGATCCTATCAACGCATACGCCTACTTCAACGAAGCTCTCTCCCTTAAACCAGACTGCGTCGCTGCCGCTTGGCCTCTCGCTGAAAAACATCTCGTCGATAAAGCTTGGGCAAAAGCTCTCCTCCTCTTCGAAATCGTTATCGCTGGCGTCGCTTACTCCGGTGACAATTCCGAGCTTTATTCCCTCAATTATAAAGCCGGTCTCTGCTGCCAGAACCTCGCTCAGCACCAGAAAGCTCTTGAATTCTATCGCTCCTCATACGAACTCAATCAGGATTTCGCTCCGACTCTCCTCGGTATGGGTGAAGAACTCCTCGAGGCTCAGGAATATGAACGCGCTTACAACATGTTCCAAAACCTCCTCGAACGTTTCAGCGGTGAACTCACTTCCGAACAGGTCATTCAGATTTACTTCGACTCCGCTGTCGCTAAGAAAGCTACTAACGAACTCGCTCTCGCGCGTCAGCTCCTCGAACGTATCCTCGAAGCCGATGGCACTCAGACTAAATCTCTCGACCTCATCATCGAAGTCTGCGACGAAATGGGCGATTGGGAAGCTCTCGCTTACTACATGAGCATCCACATGGAACGCCAGAATGACCGAGACCTCAAGTTCAATGAACTCCTCAAAATCGCTCGCGTTTACTCTGAAAAAATCGGTGATACTGACCGTCAGATCGAAACCTATTACAGAGCTCTCGAAGTCGATCCAAGCTCGCGTATCGTCCTCAACGAACTCCTCACTATCTACCATTCTACTGGTCAGTGGGAAAATGCCATCGCTATCATCGAAAGACTCTGTGATAGTGAAGAAAATCCCGATAAAATCGCTAAATTCTATTACACAATCGCCGTTATTTATCGCGACGAACTCAATATCGACGAAAAAGCTGTCGAGTTCTTCAACAAGACTCTCGATACAAACGTCGGCGAGCTCCGCGCTTTCGAAGCTATCGACCGTATCCTCACCGCTTCCCGCGATTGGGAAATGCTCGAAAAGAATTACCTCTCAATGATTAAGCGCGTTTATAACGACAATAGCCCAGAATTTAACGATACAAAGAAACTTCTTTGGTACGGCCTCGGCGAAATCTATCGTACTCGTCTCAATGAATGGGATCACGCTATCGACGCTTTCAAAAAGGCTAGCGAATTGAGCCCGAGAGATGAAAAACTTCATAACATCCTCTCCGAACTCTACATCCGTATGCCTGATCACGGCCTCGAAGCTATCGATGAAATTCGAACCATCATCGAACTTCAGGGTACAAACATGACTCCAGAACAGGAAAAGAGAAACTATCGTTCACTCTTCTACCTCTATTACAAACTCGGTGACCTCGACAAAGCCTGGTGCATCACTGACATCACCGCCGCTAAACACATCGCTATGGATGATGAAATGGCTCACCATGACAACGTCGATGATATGCTCGGGCAGAGACTCCCAAGACTCGGGGCGGATGATATTAAGAATTATCTCCTTCACCCAACTCTCAACGGTGACCTCACCAAACTCTTCACTCTCTATCAGCAATGCCTCCGTTCCGCCTTCTGTCACAAAGATAAAGACGAAGGTATCGTCAAACGTCGTCGTCTCCAGCCAAATGCCGAATCTCAGTTCTGGAAGATTTATGAAAATTCCGCCTGCGCTCTCGGTATCGCACCAGCTCCGGATATCTACGACTGCGAATTCCTATCCACTGGCATGAGAATCGCCAACGTCGATTACAACGCTTTCAAAATCGCGAATGATATGAAGGTCGGTAGAAGTATCGATGAACTCCGCTTCATCATCTCTCGTAACCTCTTCCTCTTCTCGCCTTTCTATATGGCTGGTATCGATCTCGGCGCTTCCGCTCTCAAAACTCTCATCCTCGCTTCTAAGGCCTATTTCTCGGGTATGGGCGTCCGCGATGCAAACTACGACGCTATCTTCAAATCACTCTCTAACGTGCCTAAAGCTCTCCAGAATGATCTCAGACGTGCCCTCGATAACCTCAGAAGTGAAGTTAACGTCTCTGCATGGCTCAAGGCGGTCGACCTCTCTTGCGATCGTGCCGGCTTGCTCCTCTGCTCGAACTATGAAATCGCAGTCGCTTGCATCAGACGCGAAGATCTCCATATCTCAAAACTCACCGTCGACGAACGTATCCACGAACTCACCAAATTCGCCATGAGCGACGAATACTCAAAACTCCGTGGTCGTTTGAACATCAAGACTTATGATGACTCCGACGATGTGTAATCTTTGATGGTTCGGGGGGATGTCTCCCCCCGCGCGGCTATTGCCTTGCGCAATACGCCGCTCCCCCCTCTTATCCCTTCTTGCACCGGCCTTCGCGCCGGTGTTGCTGTATTTTGTTCAACTTTTGCCGCTATTCTCTTCAGCGGCTCTTCTACTTTGGCTTCGTTTTCTGCTTATGAAATCTCTCGGTATTATTGGCTGCGGCAAAATGGGTCAGGCTTTGGCCTCAAAAATGATTAATGTCGTCACCGGACAGATCATCTGTTGCGACATCAATCAATCTGCACTTGACGCCATGAAAAATATCCTTGGTGACCGCGCAACTTATACTTCTTCTCTTGATGAGGCTGCTCGTCAGTCTGACATCATCCTCCTCGCCGTTAAACCCATGCATGCCCAAGGCGTTCTCAGAACCCTTAATTCTTCCTCACCCAAATGCATTCTTTCCATCGTCGCTGGTCTTAATCATCAGACTCTCACTTCCCTCGCTGGCAGTTCTGCTGAAGTCGTCCGCATTATGCCTAATACACCCGCTCTCGTCGGCGCTGGTTCTATCGTTATCTTCGACCACGGTATGAAACCTGATACTAAAAAATTGGTCGAACTTCTCTTCTCTCAAACTGGAACATGCCATTTCATTCAAAATGAAGCACAAATGGATGCCGTTACCGGCTTAAGTGGCAGTTCTCCCGCTCTCTTCGCCATGATGGCTGAAGCCATCGCTGATGCCGCTGTCGCTCAGGGACTTCCGCGCGATCTCGCTCGTGATCTCGCTAAAGAAACCATGCTCGGAACTGCAAAACTACTCGATGTTCAACATCCCGCTATCTTAAAAGAAAACGTCATGAGTCCTGCTGGAACAACGGCTGCAGGCGTCCTCGCCGCTGAAAAAGCTGGGTTCCGCTTTGCCGCCGCTGAATTTGTTCGCGCTGCATCGGAAAAATCAAAATCCATCGGCTAATTACCCGGCATAACGCTCATTCGGGGCTTCTTCTTCCGGAATGAGCGCATTCAATATGCGTGATACTGTTCCAAAATCTGTCAATCGATGCCCGCCTTCCAACGTCTCAATTCGAGATAGTCTTCCCCAATATTCTCTCGCTTTTGATGAATCAAGTAGTTCATCATTTTGCGATAACAACAAATATCTTTTGACTTCTATATTTCGCATATCACGAAAACTCGAATAACTCATCGCAGTTTCTTTTGTAAATATCGTCCGCTCATGCGTTATAAAGTTTTCCTGCTCACCTAGAAATGTTGCCTGACTCAGAACTTCTGTTGGATCCACTACCGGATTGATTAACATGATCGCATTCACGCCTGGCATATCTGACAATTGATCTGCAAAAAATCCACCCATCGACGTTCCTACAATCACACCACCTTCTTCACAATGACTTGAAATATACTGTTCTCGCAGTGATTGCATTATTTCTTCAAATCGTTGCTCTGAACGATAATACAGCTCTATCACATCGCAGCCAAGCACCTGACGTAGTTTCTTCGGCGTCGTCGAGCCTTTATATGAATTAAAACCATGAATATAATACAACTTCATTTTCTGTTTCCTTCATCTATGACCATTGTATCAGCGATGACGGCGTTCCGCTGCATGTCACAAACACACCTCGACATGCTCGTGATATCGCCACATAAATTAAATTTCTTTCACGCTTCATGATCCGTCGCTTTTCCTTCTCTGGTGCATCGGGAACTTCTGTCAATCGCCGACTGGTCGACGCTTCGGTTAATCCCGCAATAAATACATACTTGTATTCAAGCCCCTGAATTTTATGCATCGTGCAAATGCGAACACCGCATTTCTCTAAATTTTCCTGCATTTTTTGAATATTATAATAACATACTTTTTTCTCATCAAAATAAGCCGTCATTCGTTCTATCTCATCTTTATGATGACATAATATGCAAATATCCTCCATACGGACATCTGAATTTAGCAAATTCTTTATCTTCCTTATAATATACTGATATTCCTCTTTTTCACTTCCAAATCGATTGATTTCCGGCCTTGTACCTACAAGCAATGATTCCGGAAGAACATCCCGCTCCTCCTCTGGCAGTATCGACGATGCAAATGACAATATCTGCTCCGGCGTTCGATAATTCAAATTCATCGTGTATGTTCGCTTCCTCACATCTATTCCACAATCAAATAAACTCGTATTTATCTCATATACTGTCTGATTTATTCTCTGCCTTATATCCCCACATAAAAACAAATCATTCTCATGCGGTTTTCCCGCCATGCTCCTTATCAAACGAAGTGCACCTGTATTCAAATTCTGATACTCATCCACCACGATTGCTTCGTATTTCGGGCTCTCTTCTTTTTCTAATAACTGTTCACATTTTACCATGGCAAGATACGGATCCATCACATCCACCGATTTGATATACTCATTATATCGACTAATAATCTCCCATACTTGCTCTTTCTGGTTCATCGTTAATGGACGCATTCTCACACTTGTTTTAGCATTCATAAACTCTTCTTTCGTATTTATTCTCTTAAACAAATATATTAATACATACTCTTTTAAACACCTCCGTAATGAAAGTTCTTCACCCGCCTCCAGCAATACATCAGCTCTTGCTCGTTCCCAATACAATTTCAAATCTTTCCACTCATATATTATTCGTTTCGGTAAACAGTCGTGTTGCTTCAAATATTCCCACACCCAGTTTCCTATCGTTGATATCTCAACCTTCCCCAAACAGTCCTCCGGACAAACTTTTGATAGATAAGTCTTATACCAGTTCTCAAGATGCCGATTATAAAATGTCAGTAATACCTTCTTGCCTTCCGGTAGTATGGATGCCAAACGCGCCGCACGATGAAGGGCAATAACAGTCTTTCCTGTCCCTGCACACCCCCTGATTAAAAGTGAACCCGTGTAATTCCTCTTTACAATATCAAATTGCGACGGACTTAAATGCATCCTCCAGGATGAAAGCGAACTATTCAACATTAAATTGAGTGATTTCTGTGACTTTACTCTCACACTTCCTGGATACGATTCATCACACTCTCTCTGCTCAATACCAGCCTTAATCTCATCAAATGGAAGATGTCTGGTCAACTGCTTCAAACAATTAAATAATGATGGTATAAATATCTGTTGCGCTGACCTTAAAAATTGCTCATCCCCTTTTTGCCCCCTCAGCCACGATATCAAATTTCTCGGTATCCCCAGTGTCTCCAATTTAGAATCACTATACCCATCAATAATTGACGGTATCTGCGAAATTTCAACTCTATCTTCTTCGAAATCTATTATCTCTTCTTGCGTTCGCGGCAATACATAGTCATTTTTCGAAAAATTACGATCCTCAACCAATGAACACAGAATATATGTATTTCTATCATTAAGAATTAACGAATACAAACGCCCCTCTTCAATTTCCTGGTACAAAAATGTTCCTGGATTACCTGGAAATCTTCCCTCTTGAAACGAATAGTCTCGTACTCTCGGTTCTGAAAAAATTTGAAGAAGTTTCCTCAGAATTTTTTCAACATTCTCCTGACGCGATAAATCCTCCAGAAAACGTGTCGTAACCGCATAGCGAATCGTTTGACTTTCCATGATCATGTCATCCTTTACGTATTCCGTTTCCGCCCCTTTCCAGATCCCCAGCTCTACTGTATCACATTATTTCATATTTCCCGCTATTGCTTTTCTTAAATTTTTCTTCCCTCCCCTTCACAACCCTTTTCTCACTTCATACATCATCCGCCTTTCTCTTTTGTTAGGTCTCGATCCCCTCATTTCATTCATTCTCATTGTTTTATGCCCTTTTCCAATTGCCATCTTCCCCGCTCTCGATTACTCAAACTCCCTTTTTCTTTCCGTCCTGCACCATTCCTCTTCATTTTTGCTCAACCGCAGTTACTAACCAGCCAGGGAACCTCTGAATATAACGATATTTTAAGGCAGTAATTGTCGAGAACCGGGGGGCCGAGAAGGCTGGCGTCCGGTGGACGGCTGGCATCGCAGAGCCCTGTGAACAAATCAAATGAACGAGTTGGAGAGCCGACAGTCTCGGGAAACGAAGTTCATTTCATATTGCAAACTGAGGAATCGGGGCAGTTCCCCGACAGAATGGCAACATCAGACTTCATCCTTTCACACCTTTCTTTGCCAAAGCAAACGATTATGTTGTAAATAACTACGAGGCAATGGCGCCTTGCTTCTTTGGAACTGTCCTATGAAACTGTTAAACCTTTCAAACGCCGCTTTTTTTATCCTTATCTCATGCCTCTCTCTGACTGCATGTTCCGAGTGCAAATGCGGCAACTCTAACTCCGACCAAACTTCAATTCCTTCTGCTACTTCTCAAACTGGAGATATCAAAATGATTCCTGAAACCAATGACATGCAGGAAGTGTTTGCTTTCCTTAAAGAAACTAAAACCTATTATATCGCTACCGTTGAAAACGATCAGCCTCGCGTTCGCCCATTTGGAACGGTCAATATCTTTGAAGGAAAACTCTATTTTCAAACAGGTAAAAAGAAAAAAGTGGCTCATCAGATCGAAGCTAATCACAAAATCGAAATCTGCGCTTATGATGGTAAAAAATGGCTTAGACTCGCAGGCGAAGCCGTCGCTGATGAGCGCATCGAAGCTCAAAAAAGCATGCTCGACTCTTATCCGGAACTTGCTCACATGTACCAGCCTGGCGACGGAAACAATGTCGTCTATTTTCTTAAAAATGCTACCGCCACTTTCACTTCTTTCACCTCGCCTGAACGCGTCATTAACTTCTAAGTGCTTTATATACAGGGTTCAAACATGAGTTCGACTGCTATTCTTCTCCTACACTGTCCCGATACTCAAGGCATCATCTCCGAAATCACTCGCTTTATTACTGACAACCACGGAAATATCATTGACCTCGATCAATACGTCGATCACATCGATAATATGTTCTTCATGCGTATCGAATGGCAGCTCGACAATTTCCTTATCTCCCGCGATAAAATCAGTGATGTCATCGAAACGCTTTATGCTCAAAGATATCAGATGACTTTTAATCTCTATTTCTCTGACGAGCCTCCCAGAATGGCTATCTTCGTCAGTAAGATGAGCCATTGCCTCTACGATTTACTCGCGCGTTACCGCGCAGGTGAATGGAACGTCGTTATTCCCTGCATCGTTAGCAACCACGAGGATCTCCGTTATATCGCGGAACAGTTCGACATCCCCTTCTACGTCTGGTCTATTAAAAAGGATCATTCAAATAAACTTGAAGTCGAACAGGCTGAAATGGAACTCCTAAAAAAAGAACGCGTCTCTTTCATCGTCCTCGCCCGGTATATGCAAATCATCAGCGATGAACTCATTTCTGCTTTTCCTCACCACATCATCAATATCCACCATTCCTTCTTGCCAGCTTTCATCGGCGCTAAACCATATCATCAGGCATGGGAACGCGGCGTTAAAATTATCGGCGCTACAAGCCACTACATTACCGCCGAACTCGATGCAGGCCCCATCATTGAACAGGATGTCGTTCGTATCTCACATCGTGATACGCCTGATATGCTCGTCGCAAAAGGACGTGACCTCGAAAAAATCGTCCTTTCTCGCGCTGTCACAAAACATATTGAACGCAAAATCCTCACCTATCATAATAAAACCATTATCTTCAATTAATGACTCTATCTTCTATCCAACCTCAATACCTCCTTTCATCCGTGCTGGATATTTGTTTCCTTTCCGGTTATTTGTGTGACGATAACTAACTTATATGATAAATTGCATCAGGGATTGGTCGCTTTTTCGCCCCTGTCTCTGATGCGCTTTTTGTTACAAATTGTAATTATCAACACATTCCATTGGTTCTCTCTTTTTCCTGGGGAGTTTTCCATGAAAAATTCTGTTCGTTGTTCTATTGGTACCCCGTCACATCTTCTCCTCTTTCCTTCTTGCTTAAATCCTGAAGTCGGAAAAATCCTCAACCCCCTTACCAAACAGCTCTCTCTATAACGCCTTGATTTCAATATACTCTTCCGTTATGGAGTGAATGCCGTTTACGGCTCGCTTCGCCTTGTCTCTTTTGCTTAAGGTTCTGGAACGATGTTTTTTTCCGATATGCATCATAAATGGTTTGCAATCGCAGCGCTCATCTCCGTCGCTGCTTTGACCGCTTCCTGTGAAGATGAAGCCGGAAATGTCACCAATCTAAAAAAATTCCCAAACGGTGCTTCCTGCTCCTCAAATGCAAACTGCCAAAGCAACTTCTGCCAGAACAAAGTCTGCCTCGATCCTAAATCCGTTTGCGATCCCGCTTGCGCTTTTGGACAAACTTGTAAAACTGGAAAATGCACCATCAGCTCTGGTTTTTCTTGTCAGCTCGACAAAGACTGCTATTCGGAACACTGCCAGAACGGCACTTGCCTCGCTCTCCCTTCTGAAAATTGCAAATCCGATGACGACTGCTTCGATGGATTCTGCATCAATAAAGTTTGCCGCAGCAAATCGGAAAAATGCTCCCCTGAATGCAAATCCAGTCAGACATGTTTTCGAGCCACTTGCAAAAATAATCCCGGAACCCTTTGCATCGAAAATGACGAATGCCTCTCCGGAATCTGTTCAAAAAACATCTGCAAACTCCCGGACGATGCGGTTTGCAACTTTGACAACGACTGCTTGTCCGGCTTGTGCATCAGACACACTTGCAGAAAATCTTCCGATGCCTGCTCCCCGGAATGTCAGGAAAATCAGACCTGCATTGACGACATCTGCAAAGGAATTAACGGCACCGAGTGCCTGAGTAATGACAATTGCATCAGTGGCTCATGCTTGAATGGCATTTGCAAAGGATTAGTGGGTCAGGAATGTAAACTGGAAGCCTCTGACAATTCCAAACATGCCTGCATTCCATCCGCTTTCTGTGAACCCTCCTCCGCCGTCTGCGTCGAATGCCTGTCTTCTTCTGATTGCCCTGAAAATAAAGACTGCAACGCTTATTTCACATGCACTTCCCGATGCTTAGGCAATGATGACTGCGACATGTTCCAGGTTTGTTCAAAAGGCGTTTGCATCGAAGCACCTTGCGCAAACAACACGCATTGTCCTCAAAATAAACTTTGCGATACATCTACCCATTCCTGTCGTCTCAAAAACGGTGAACCTTGCTCGGCAGATTCTTTCTGCATGAGCAGTCAGTGCATGAACGACAAACAAACAAACAAGCTCGTCTGCAAAGGAAATGTGGGTGACGAATGCGAAAATGGAAACATCGCTTGCCTTCACACCTGCAATATCGCTACCCCTGCCTACAACTCCAAATGCTACGATCCCAATATCTGCATTCCCGAATGTGACCGAAATTCTATCTGTGACAATGCCCAATGCCGCGCTCTCAACGGAAGCCCTTGTGCTCAAAATGACGATTGTTACAATGGAACCTGCACATTTATTGAAGACAATCAATCTTCAATCTGCCTTGGCTCTCTCTTCCAGGAATGCACACTCGAAAAAGCATTGATCGCTCCAGTCGCATGCCTCAATGCCCTCTTCTGCATCACAAGCTCAGATGAGCCTTCATGCCATGAATGCAGAAATGCCGACGATTGCGGCCCTCACCAACGATGCCTCGACTATTCCTGCGTTGCCGAGTGTTCCGACAACAGCGATTGCAACAGCCCATTCCTCCTTTGCGATCATACCTCCGGACACTGCATCGATAAACCGTGCGCTTCAAACGACGACTGTCCCTCCAATAAAGCCTGTGACACAAAACTCAATCTTTGCCGCCTCAAAAATGGCGAATCCTGTGCCTCGGATGACGTTTGCCTCAGCAAAATGTGCCTGACTAAAGATGCACGCTGCAAAGGCGACATCGGCGATGAATGCATCAACGGACCAGTCGCCTGCCTTAGCAATTTGTGCGGTACAGACTACACATGCAAACGTCCTATCGGCGACTCTTGTTCTGAATCGTCAGAATGCATCTCAAACTACTGCAATCATCAGACTTCTCTTTGCGAAGACCTTCCCGGGTGCGACACGGATATCAGTTTATGCCCTCCGGACACATACTGCGGCCTCGATGATGATAACCACAGCCGCTGCCTCCCACTCCCTTCCATCGTCATGGATCCATTCCCCGCTTCCAATGAAACGGCTTCCTTTATTATCGACGGCGGTTCCTTAACATCCGGCTTTAAAACCTCTGAAGCTGATACTAAACATGACGGCTCAATTCAAAAAGAACTCGTCTGTTTCCATCTTAGTTCAAAACCCCAATCCCCTGTCACGGTGAACGCCGTTCTCTCGAATCCGAGCGAAGCAACTTCTCTTCCCGTCACATTTACAACTGACAATTATAACCAGACCCAGTGCATCGGTATCTGGGGTCTTGACGATATCATCGCCGATGGCGACCAGGTCTACGCCGTCTCTCTCGTAGCCAGTTCCGATGATGCTCTGTTTGACTCAATCCACCGCGATAACGTCACCTTCATGATCAACGAAGACGACGACATCTCCTCTATCCTCTTTCAGGAACACGGCATATCAAAACAAATTACTAAGCTCGACTCATTCTTGAGCTCCAAAAAATGCAATCCTAAAGACTCAAATTCGACGCTTGCTTCTGACTGCAACGCCCGGCAAATCACGTCTGACGACACTTCCGCTTTCGACATCATTCTTTCCAATCAGCCCATTTGCACCGGCAGCATTGATGTCGATGTTTCCATTGATGCCTCTGAAAAACGCATTACCCTCGGAACTGAAAATAAGAAAAAAGCTGGAAAGTCTATCTCGCTCAACTTTGACTGCCACAACTGGAATATCCCGCAAACCGTCGTCGTTGCCGGAACGCCTGACGCCTTCTTCATTCCCGCCTCTGCGCCGGTCACAATTAAAGCTCAAACCCTTCCTAAAAACGGTTCGACATTCCCCAAAACCTCGGCAACACTTCAATACTCAGCTAATCAGCTGCACTATGCCTTTAATTATCTCGGAGCAAACACCTGCGAAACAACGCAGCTCAGTCTCCCCGCCGGTTCTTACAAACTTCAAGTCTGGGGCGCATCCGGCGGCGACGCCTCCACAATTAACAAAAGAAATATCGACGAACCTGACAACGACTGCACGCCAAAAGCCTCCAACCATTCTTGCAGTCAGCATGATGGCGGAGGCAATGTTAAAATTCCATGCAAATCCGGCATGTGCTTCTACGACTTCAATCACCAGCCAATCCAATACTCGCTCGGTGGACTCGGCGGTTATTCTGAAGGAATTCTCTCACTTACAGAAACAACGACAGTCTTCGTCTCGCTCGGTGTCGAAGGTCAAAGAATTAACAAAAACGACGGGCAATATACTCGATGCGGACTCGGCGGTCGCGGTCTCACTGCTCATTCCGACGGAACTTGGTTCGGTTACAGCGGCGGCGGGGCAACGGACATCCGAATCGGCTCCAACGATCCTTTCCATCGCGTCATCGTCGCAGGCGGCGGCGGCGGCGCTGACAATTCAGGCTACTCTCGTATTCAAGACAACGGTTCCATTACTTATGAAGCTTCAGAATCCGAAAATGGCATCGGAAACGACGACGGTAGCGGCGGTTTTGGCGGCGGAAACGACGGCGGCGCATCCACTGGATGCAGCATCCTCCTAAACATTTGCTCCAACGCCTATGGTCATAACGGTGCCACTCAAACCTCCGGCTATCTTAACGGTACTTTCGGCGAAGGTATGTCTGTAAGCACTTCCGGTGGTGACAAATATGAATATGGCGGCGCCGGCGGCGGTTGGTACGGCGGACTCTCCGAGAAAAAATGCAGCCCGGAAAACTACAATAAAGGCGGTTCCGGCGGTTCCGGTTTCGTTTTCACAAAAGATACTCCCAAACCGACCATCAACATGGTTAAATCAAATTTCGGTTCCAGTTACGCGCTCTCTGCTAAATACCATCTCACCGATGCTAAAACTTACGCCGGAAACGAATCCTTCCCAACCCCAGCCAACGACGGTTCAAAAGAAATCGGTCACAAACTCGATGGTTATGCCATCATCACTTTAATCGAATAGCATTCAGTTCATCGGCTTTTACATTCTGGATGTGCGGCTATCTGTTCGATACGCCGCACCTACAGTTCGCCTATTTCATACGGCGAACTTTCTTTTTTTAGGCCCCCATTTGCGACACCGCTCTCCCGGCGTCGCTACATGGGCCGCGCGTGGCCTATCGCGTTTTCCGACAGCGATACGTCCACGCAAAATTCCCTCTCCCCCACATCTCCACGCATGCTGGCACCATTTCACATCCACAAAACGCCCAAGTAATGCCATTCTCCCCAAAACAAACAACTCGCTCTACACCACATTACCTGTTAAGGAAACTCTGAACAAAACACAATTATAAGGCAGAAATTGAAGAGAGCTGGGGGCCGAGAAGGCAGGCGTCCGGTGGACGGCTGATATCGCAGAGCCCAGTGAGCAAATGAAATGTTACCTAATATTCCCCATCGCCATAATGGAGAGGTGGAACGTCACGTAGTGACAAAGGGGTGAGGCTGGCTCGGGAAACGAAGTGCATTTCATATTGCGAACTGAGGAGGGCCCCAGCGAGGAATAATGTTTAGGCAGCCCCAACGGCTTATACCACCTAAAAATATTGCGGATTCTTAAGGGCTCAGCCCATAAGCAGGGTCCGGGGCAGAGCCCCGTAAAAAAACAAACAACTAATTTATATTCAGACCATCCTTAATAATCAAACCAAATCAAATTAAATTCATCTTAATCCATTTTACTCTTCAGGCTGAAGTTCAGGGCCCTCCTAACCCGCGACCGCCGCCAGCCCGTTTTCCGACGCGCTCCGCGCACAAAATACACTTCTCCGATCATGACGTTCTCCTTTTTGAAAAAGTCACATGACCAAAAACGCCTATTCTCAATGCGCATGGTGCCGTAAACGGGCCATACTCAATGTTCTTCGTCAAGATTATCGAGCCGGTTCCGCTACGTTATGTGGGCGGTTCCTCCATTCATGCTCATTTGTTGTTTCATGGCTGCATTTGAGAAGATGAAACCATAACCGCAAACGAGTAAAATTTTGGTCACCTGTATTTTTTATACTCTGTCCAATACTCACCTCCTGCTGTGCAAAGCCCAATTGCCATGCACTATATATGATGCCTTCAAAAATCATTTGTTACAGTCTGGATGTCGATTTTTTTTTAAACACAAAGCACAACAGGAAAATATATTTACTATTCATACCATGATGTCAACGATCACCGGGCCCCCTCAATAACATTTCAGAAAAACTCAACCCTGTCATATCCGTACTCAATGCCGACTACATGTCGACGTCTATGACATCACGTGTTCATCCTACTTTATGGGTTAGCCTTGATTGATTAAGGAGCCTCTGAACAAAACGATATTTTAAGACAGTATTTGATGAACGCCGGGGAGTGGGGCCGTGGATTTCGCCATTCTGGGAAATGATAATAGAAGTCATCAATGTCAATCCGGATAATACATCATTTATTGTCGAAGGCGGCAATGATCCAATCGAAGGCGGCGAAGATACAAAAGACAAAGTCTTCCTGCTCAGTGTCGATGAAACCAAAAAATACTTCACGAATGATGATGATCGCAAAGCCAACATTACCCCTTATGACTGTTTATCTGTTAAAATTGAAGATTATCATAGATGTTGTTTTTCGGATGTTCCTTGCACAGCCGCATGGCGCCTCCGGTCTCCAGGCGAATTCGGTAACGATACTGCGTACGTCGAAATAGGCGGTGCTATCTGGAATCTTAACGCCCATAACCAAAACCAAATGTACGCACGTCGTCCCGCTTTATGGGTGAACCTTTAGTGGCTAGTGGAAATCCCAAATTCGGCGGCTAGATGCCGCCGCCATGCAGTTTCTTTTACCACGCCCATAACAATTAATCAGACCTTTCATAAATATTATTATATATAAATACATATAAATAACTTATTAACCTTGTATGTATTTCATTCATTCTACCTGATATTCTGAACAACGAAACCATACTCAAATATTGCTTATCCTCTATTCAATATGATAGACTCCTCATCGTATTTCAGACGGAAGTACTTGATGTATTTGGGAGAATTCGTATGAAAAAATCTTATCTGACTCTTGCTGTTGTCCTCGCCATTGTTTCCGGTTGCACATTGGATGAAGTTGTTGAACACGGCAAATCCTGCTCATGGGGATACGTTCTGACTGAAAACGGCATAATCTGTCAAAGCAAGGATGGATGCAAATCTGAATTTATCAAACTCAAACAGGACGGCATCTGCCCCTTTAAATATGACGCCTGCACCTATGATCCGGTCAAAGAGTTGAATTTCTGCTACAGTCCCTGCCCTGAAGATTTTATCATCATCAACAACAAATGCGTCGAAAATAGTGAAAAATACATTAAAAAACAAACTGATGCCGGTGTCACATACTGGATATCCTGCCCTGATGAATGTAAATCCGGTTGCAAAGAAGACGGTACATGCAAACCCGTCGAAACAGACACTCCCGACTGCCAAGCTGACGGTTCCTGTCAATGCCCTGATTCATGCAAAGCAGGATGTAATGACGACGGCTCCTGCAATTGCCCTGATTCATGCAAAGCAGGATGTAATGACGACGGCTCCTGCAATTGCCCTGATTCATGCAAAGCAGGATGTAATGACGACGGCTCCTGCAATTGCCCTGATTCATGCAAAGCGGAATGCAATGACGACGGCTCCTGCAATTGCCCTGATTCATGCAAAGCAGGATGTAATGATGACGGCTCCTGCAATTGCCCTGATTCATGCAAAGCAGGATGTAATGATGACGGCTCCTGCAATTGCCCTGATTCATGCACCAATGGCTGTGATACAGACGGATCCTGCAAATGCCCCGGATGTCTAAACGGCTGCGACGAGAATCTGGTCTGCCTCTGTTCTGAGGCCTGCTCATCCGACTGTCTGGAGGACGGTTCATGCCAGTGTCCCGATGATTGCCTCAATGGCTGTGACAAAGACGGCCTCTGCTTATGTCTCGACAACTGTAAAGCTGGCTGTGATGAAACAGGTGCCTGCACTTGCCCTGAAATCTGTCCCAATCACTGCACGAACAATGGCGAGTGCCTCCCGGACGAATTCATGATTTCTGCAGAACACTCGCTTGTCTCTTTATTTGTCGATGATGACAATACATCGATTAATATCGACTATCTCATCAACAACGAAATTTCAAACATCAACGCCAGTTTGAATGTGGCAATTGATAATGAAGATTGTGTTTCTGTAAAATTAGTCGGCGATAAAACCGACACACTTTCCATTTCCATCAATCGAGAATCTGACACCGTCTGCAAAGCAGAACTCATCATCAGTGACAACACAGATAAAGCCTCTGACCTCAAACTCCAGGTTCAAGTCGTCCCACAGGACGCCAACGGCAATCACCTTCACGACCGATACGAAACCGCACAAAATCAGGGTAATACTTGTTCAAAACACTCCGACTGCGACACCGAAGAAGGAAAAGGCGATGGCTTCTGTGACAGCCTCATCGGCTTTAAGTGTTCCTCGAAATGTTCCTCAAATGATGAATGCGTCAAAGACGGAAAAGAGTACGCCGAGGGCAAGCCGTTTGATTATATTTGCCGAAGTGACGGACGATGCTCTCCAAAACAGTTCGTCACAGTCTGGGAAATCGATCCCGATCGTTTGACGAACAATAAGTTTGTATTGCCTGTCTCCAGTCTCACCGCAACCATCGACTGGGGCGACGGAATAAAAACACCAGGCGCCACATTACCTGAACACTTCTATAGCCAAAAAGGCACCTACACCATCGCCATTTCCGGTGAAATCAAGGACTGGTCTTTCAAAGAAAAAGGCATGCCTTACTCATTAAAAGAAGTTAAATCATTCGGACCAGTTTCACTGGGAAGTCACGCATTCTATGCAATCGGAAACATCCCGATTACGACAGACGACATTCCAAACCCCAAGACACTCTCTACACTTGCTTCGGCTTTTATGAGCAGCAAATATAATGGAACCGCTCTCAATCTTTGGGATACCTCGAATGTTAAAGACATGAATGCCGCTTTCGCATTGGCTGCCAACTTTAATCAGCCACTCGACAAATGGGATACATCAAATGTCACCGATATGCATGACATGTTTTTGAGAGCCGCATATTTCGATCAAAATCTCGATTCCTGGAACACAGGAAAAGTCACTGATATGTCTCAGATGTTTATGTCTGCAAATTCTTTTAATGGAAAAATTGATTCCTGGAACACATCAAATGTCATTAATATGAAGTCAATGTTCCAAGATGCATCAATGTTCAATCAGAACCTCGACAAATGGAATACGCAAAATGTTAGTGACATGACATACATGTTCAGTTCTGCTGTTTCTTTTAATGGAAACGTCGGAACCTGGAATACATCAAATGTCCAAAAAATGGTTTCAATGTTTGCCAATGCATCAAAATTTAACCAGGACCTCGATAAATGGAATACTGAAAATGTAATAAACATGAGTGGTATGTTCTATCGAGCCACAAGTTTTAACGGAAAAATTGGAACCTGGGCGACATCAAAAGTTGAAAGTTTTAACGGAATGTTTTCTGAAGCCACCGTATTCAATCAGGACCTCGACAAATGGGAAACCCCAAACGTTGAGGATATGTCCTATATGTTCAGAGAGGCTTCTAGTTTTAACGGAAAAATCGGCACCTGGAACACATCAAAAGTGACCAATATGACGACAATGTTCCAGTCTGCTTCATCGTTTAATCAGCCACTCAATGATTGGAATACCGAAAATGTCCAGGATATGTCCAGTATGTTCGAATCGGCCTCTTCATTCAACCAGGATCTCGATAAATGGAATACAAAAAATGTAACAAATATGGAGAATATGTTCCTTGAGGCATCGGCATTCAACGGTAAACTTGGAACATGGAACACGTCAAAAGTGACCGATATGTCTGCAATGTTCAAACGTGCCACAGCTTTTGATCAGGACATCAGCCAATGGAATTATAGTGCCTTACAAACCCAGGACAACGGCACAGGCAGTTCATACCGGAACTGTATTACCATGCTTCAAGATACCGCTCTGTACCAATGCGCAAATGGAAACTGCCAGCAGAGAACTGAACAAAACATGTCCAAACCCGCATCCAGCACAGACAACTTCTGCAAAATTTATAAGAAAATATCCAATACATTTAATGATGTTTCAATCAATTTGCTTCTTTATGGCCCTACAACGTGTAAATTTTGCCCCAATATCAAAACAATCTGCAACTAAAAGCCGCGTATTGCCGCCAGGCAATAGCGGCTTTGTCCTGCCGTATATTCGGCCCCCAAAAGGCCGAATATAGGCAGGACTGCCGGGCTTATCCCTGCGGGATTGCCCGGTTTGCTTTTTATACCCTCACCCAATACCAACCACTGACCGCTTTTTAATGCAATTGTCTATTTTTTGTACATATACAATCTTCAACCTTGATTATACCTTCTGCAATAACTATTAGTTAAATTTGTGCTTCTCTAAAGAGAAACTCTGAATATGGCATCACGATTAAACCAGTCTCGTTAAAGTCATTGATTTAAGTTGAAAATGCCTGTGTCGATATCAATCCTTGTGACAGATGCACAGACGATCAGGAATGCGTCGAAAATACCTGTGTCGACAAAAAAATGGATCCCCCGGTGAAACTATGCGAAGAAACTGACGAACCAAAGTGCAATGGAAACGCCGTCGTATCCTGTGTCAATGGCGAGTTGGTCCCTAAAGATTGCGAAGACCTGGAATGTGTTGAAGGCGAATGCGTCGAAAAACGGATTGACCCCAACGCCTGTGAACCGGCAGAGTTCGAGCCATCCTGCGAAGAGAACAGCATCGTTTCGTGTGTCGAAGGACAATTGCATACTGAGGCATGCCCTGAAGGACAATACTGCGATGCCGGAACCTGTTATGAAACGGATTTCTGCCCCGACAATCCCGACAAAATGATCCCCGGAGCATGCGGCTGTGCCATGCCCGATACCGATCTGGATGAAAGCGGCACGGCAGACTGTCTCGACATCGAAGACTTATGTCCGGATGATCCCGAAAAAACCAATCCGGGCAAGTGTGGATGCGGTGTTTCAGAAGACGCATGCGGCACCGAAGACCTCTGCCCGGACAATGAAGAAAAAACAGTTCCCGGGGTCTGCGGCTGCGACGCTGCCGATACCGATACGGATGGTGACGGCATTCCCGACTGCCTCGACAAATGCCCCGACAATCCATACAAATTCATTCACGACGAGTGTTCTTGCGATCTCATTCACATTTCCATCGATGAAACCGGTTATTGTGCCACACCGATCGTAAGTGCGCAGGAATTTGTCAATATTATCAACGGTATAGCCGATGAATCGCTCGAAGTTACCGCCGACACGGTCTATGCCCTCATGCGCAATATCAACCTCGCCGAAGCCCTTACGGATGAAACACCGGTCTGGAAACCCATTACATTCACCGGCAAACTTACCTCAGGCGGCAATACCCCCAAAACCATCGGCTATACCAATGCCGAGGGAGAACGCATGTCACTGCATTGTGCCGAAACCGACACGGCATGCGGTCTTTTCGGGAAACTTTCCGGCGCACGAATTCACAACATCAACCTCAATTTAGGTGTTTCGGGGCTTAAATCCATCGGCGGTCTCGCCGGCACGGCAGAAGCCAATACCAAACTGACCCAAATCAACGCCAACACTGATATTACGGCAGCAGGAAGCGATATCGGCGGCGTCATCGGAAACGGCAACAAAACCTCACTTAGCGGCATTATTCATCAGGGAAAAATCGTCAATATCGGTGAAAATACCACGGCCGCTCCGGTCGCCAACACAGGCGGCATCGTTGGAAAACTCGCTAATAATTCAACCATTTCCGATTCAAAAAATATCGGCCAGGTCCTTTCTGAATCCGAAAATATCGCCAGCAGAGCCAACTATCTCGGAGGAATTGTCGGCTATGCCGATACAAATACTTCGCTCTACAACCTGACCAACGACAGCATTGTCTCCTCTTTACCCACGTATTACGTCGGCGGCATTGCAGGTTTTCAAAACAAAATCAGCACCACTGAAAAGAACCTCGTCAACAACGGTTATATCAAAGGATTTCAAGACACAGGCGGCCTTTTCGGACAAGTCACAACAGCCGGAACCGAAGGCATCTCCGAGTCTGTCAATTATGGCACCATCGCAGGGCTTTGGCAGTACACCGGCGGTATCGCAGGTGTAAGCACTGCACCATTAAAAAATGTCCTAAATCACGGAACCGTTAGCGGCGTCACCTATGTCGGCGGAATTGCCGGACAACAGTCCAATCTCATGGATCATGCCCTCAATGACGGCCCCGTCTGGTCCGAAAATTCAGTTCAGGGATGTGGAACGTATTTAGGCGGTATTGTTGGAAATTTAGGCGGCGGATACAAACATTCATATCTGACAAACCACGGAAAAATTATGGCCGACTGGGCACCTCGAATGGCCGTCAACAGCACAACCGGCGTACAGACAGCCGATGACTGCCCCAACCAGAATTACGGCGGAATTGCAGGATATATTTCCGGTGCCGGTACGACAATGGAATATGTTTACAACACAGGTGCACTTACCACGACGGCAACAGGCCTCAACCGATGCGGCGGTATTGCCGGCTGGGCTCATTCCGTGGCACTAAGCAATGCCAAAAATTCAGGCAATATCAAAGGCGGTTCCCTCGTCGGCGGCATCTTCGGACGTTTCGGTATGCGCGGAACATCAGCCACAAAGAAAATTCCGTTTGAAATGAAAAACAGGGCAGAGCCCTTCGGAATCCTCAATATTTGTAGACAGTATAAGTTTTTGGGGTTGCCTAACCATGATTCCCCGCCGGGGTCGAGGCGTTGTACACAACGCCTCGACTGGCTCTCATCAATTGCTGCCTTAAAATTGCGAAATAATCAGTCTCTCACTAATCTCTGCTTATATTTCAGCAGATTTGTGGATACCCCTGACTGAGCTGTAACTATCATTTAGGCATAAAAAAAACTCATTTTTCATCATTGGTGTTCATGATATACTAGCTCGTGTTTTGTATTTAATACTATTTCTATTGAACACTGAAGGAGATATCATGAATGAATGCATTTTAACCATTTCAATGGATGGAGCCCAGGGTATTCCATGTATGCCAATGGATCGGGATACAATTGGACTAAACCAAAACGGCATTTCATCTGCTAATAATTCCGTTGTCAATATCATTAAGGATAAAAATAACGAAGTTTACATCCAGAGAAAAAGTGATATCGAAGTCATTTTAGAGCGAAATGGCAGAAAAACTACACTCGAAAACCGCTCTATTCGATTATTACAAAATGATGTTATCTATTTTAACAATCATCGTTTTGAAATCATTTCAATTAAAGAAATTAAATCTCAAAAGAAAAAGAAATCGTTTAAAACAATCAAAACCATGCTCTCAGCCGCAGCAGCACTTGTCGTCGCAGCCATTCCGGCTTGCAACAAAATCATTGAGCCTCAAGTCAGAGGTAAAATGATATATCATAATCCAAAGGATGAAGAAATCGATTCCACCGAAACCCCTGCAAAATCCGGTGATCAAACAACAAATGAAAATAATCCCACCCAGGAATCTGACATTCTGGAAATCGAACAGCCACCCAAGCCTGTCCAGGTCGAAGAAGTTCCGGGGGAACCTGCTATCCCCGATCCCAACCTCCCAAATAATCAAACCAGTGACAACGCAGATGAAGCTCCCGAAACAGAAAACTAACTCTCCAATACACCAATCATAACTCCGGCCACCGCTTGCCCCTGGCGAAAACCAAGAGTTAGACAACCTAAAAGGCATATACCAACATAAAATATTGAGGATTCCAATGGACTCAAGTCCTTTGGTGGGGGGCCGAGGATTTTCGCCATCCTGTGAATGGCGAAAACCACAGAGCCCAGTGAGCAAATGAAATAAACGAGTTGGAGAGCCGACAGGCTCGGGAAACGAAGCTCATTTCATATTGCGAACTGAGGACAGGGGCAGAGCCCCGGAAAAAACAAGTAAATAATCATTAATCAGACCTTCCCTAAAGGAGCTAAAAAATGAAATCACGATATTTCGGTTTGTTTTTTCTTCTCGCCAGTCTTTCATTCTTTGGCTGTGACAAAGATTCACAGCTTCGCACGGGAACGGACAATATCATTCCAGTAACAGAAGCTCCGCTTCAGGTCGAAGCAGAAATGCCGCAGCCAGACCTGCCCGTACAACCGGCACCAGAACAGGCTCAGCCAGAACAGGCTCAGCCAGAACAGCCGGCTCCCGAACAGGCTCAGGCAGCGGCAGCCAAACCTACCTGGGTTGATGAACTTCCCCAGGGCTACCAATGTCCAAAAGTCAATCTGCCTGAACCATCAGAGCAGTTTTTCTATAACTCAGGGGGTGGTGGCGGTGCCGCCCCAAAAGCTTTTGGCTCTCGAAATTCAAAAGCTGCGCCTGCTCGGAGCAAAAAAGCTGCGGCTGCCCCGAGCGAAAAAGCTGAAATGATGGCCATGCCCGCCGCTGCCGGGAGCGTTGGCAGCTGGGGTCAAGCCGACATCAAAGCACTCAAAAATTTCAATACCGAGGAATACTCAAATTACGACCCAAATCGCTTCGTCAACGTTCATGTCACGCCGCTTTCGACTTTCGGTGCCGATGTCGATACCGCCTCCTACTCCCTTTTCCGTCGCAAAGTAAAAAGGCACGCCCCGCTCTCCGGCCTATCACTTCGTACCGAAGAAATGCTCAACTACTTTAAGTACGATTATCCGGAACCCCAAAACGGCGAACCTTTCGGTGTCGTAACCGAAATCAGTCAGTGCCCGTGGAACCCCAAAACCAAACTCCTCCACGTTGGCTTCCAGACGCATGAGCTGACAGAAGCCGAAATGGCACCCTCAAACATCGTCTTCCTGCTCGACGTCTCCGGGTCAATGTATGGCGACGATCGATTGCCCCTGCTCAAAACCGCCCTCCTGAACATGCTTCCCGACATGTTTTTGCGCGACCGCGTTTCAATCGTGACTTACGCCAGTGACCAGCGGCTTGTACTCGACGGTGCTTCGGCCAAATTCTGCCGTACTGAAATCACAACAGCACTCGACAGCCTGACTGCCGGCGGTTTTACCGCTGGCGGACGCGGCATTCAGATGGCTTATGAAACAGCCGAAAAAAACTTCATCAAAGGCGGAAACAACCGCGTTATTCTCGGTACTGACGGCGACTTGAACGTCGGCATTTCCAGTGCAACGGAACTCAAAAAATTCATCGAAAAGAAACGCGATTCCGGCATCTTTCTCACCGTTCTCGGCTTTGGCATGGGCAACTACAAAGACAATCGACTGGAAACACTCGCCGATTACGGAAACGGCAGCTATCACTACATCGATTCCATCCTCGAAGCACGCCGCGTCCTCGTCGATGAACGTTCCCAGACACTTTTTGTCGCCGCAAAAGACGTCAAGTTCCAGGTCGAATTTAATCCATCAAAAATCAAAGGTTATCGACTTATCGGTTATGAAACCAGAAAACTTAACGCAGAAGATTTCGCAGATGACACAAAAGATGGTGGCGAAGTCGGTGCAGGTCATCAGGTCACAATGCTGTATGAACTCGTCGAGGCAGGCTCCGATATCGACATTCCCGACGTCAAAATTAAATATCAGAAACAGGAAACGGTTCAGAGCGATGAATGGCTGACCGTCAATGTCCGATATAAAGAGCCGGATGGGAATAAGAGCAAACTCCTGAGTTATCCGGTCGGTCCCGCGCAGATCAAAACCGAGATGTCAGAAAACATGAAGCTGGCTGCATCCGTTGCTGCCGCCGCCATGATCGCCAACAATTCGCCGTTCCAAAACGGTTTCAAAGTCAAAGACGTTCTGGCTCTGCTCGACAGCATGAAAACGAGCAAAACCGACGCGGAACGCGCAGAATTCCGTTCACTTGTTTCGATGATGAGTGATAATTAAGATATTTTAATATATAATTTCGAGTCTATTTCGCACGCGAAATACGACTCGATTTTGGCCGGTCTATTGGCATCGCCAATACGCCCGGCCTTTTTATGATGGCCGCGTTTCGCGGATACATTTTACATATTATATCGCCGCGTCGTATGCGCGCAGGCTACGAGCACATAGACGCGGCCACGCCGGTCGTATCGGCTGCAAGCCGACTAGACCGGCCACCAGACACCAAGTTATCAACTGGGGCTTTGCTCCAGACCCCACCAAAGGGCTGAGCCCTTTGGAAACCTCAATATTTCAGGTGGTTTACGCATTTTGAGCTGCCTAACCGTTCCTCGCCGGGGCCCCTTCACCCGGCTCTCATCATTTTCTGCCTGAAAAATGCGTAAACTTCCGTCTTTTATCAATTTTTACTCATATTTCAGCAGATTTGGGAATTAACCTCGGCTGAACAGTAACACCACCAGACCTCAAAATGGCTTTTTTACCTGCTATTATTCAATAAAAACGATATGATCGACCCATTGGCGCATAGAGCGTTCACATTAACCCGTTTATTCTGGAAAACAAAATGAACCATCGAATGAAATTATTGAGCATTCTGGCCGCATCCGCAGCGTTTTGCATTGCCGGACAGGCTTATTCGCAGGAGTTCCAGCTCAGCCTTGAGGAGCAGCGCGCTCTGATGGGGGATGAGGTCTCAATGGAGGTTATCAATCAGGCAGCCGAACACGGCAAGGCCATGAGAAAGAGCCGCGTTGTATCCAATCCGCGTCTTCGAACGAGAAAAGCCGGCAATCTTCTCGGAAAACGCATCAGCCTGAGCCCCGGTCACGGCATTGAACCCGGCACACCGTGGGCATTTCAGCGCCAGCCCGGTCTGCTCATCCGCGAAGACAAGCACACCTACGAATGGGTAAATGAATTTCTGCGCCCCATGCTTGAACGCGCCGGTGCGGAAACCCTCATGATGCGAGCATACAGCTTCACGGAATCCTCCATCCAGATTTCAAACAAATCCACCGACAGCTATGTCGAAACGGGAAGCTGGCAGGGCAGCTCCTACGGCGACTATCGTTTTGCCTACGCAGGCGCCGAAGAAACCGCAACCGCAACCTGGTCATTCAACGTAGAAAAAGATGGCTATTATCCCGTTTACGTCCGCTACTACACGAGCGACAACCGCGTCAATGACGCCCAGTTTACGGTCTCTCACGCTCGCGGTGATTCGATTGTCCTGCAGAACCAGAACCTCAAGGGCATCAAATCCGGTTCAAGCAATGGCACCGACATCACAAACAATTCGGCCCGCGTTTCGACCAATGCATGGCATTATCTGGGCACCTTCCCATTCAAGGCCTCGGAAACAGGCAAAGTCACGCTTTCCAACAAGAGCGCACAGGACGGTCTGGTTGTCATTTCGGATGCGGTTCAGGTCGGCGACGGCCCCGGCACATACAAGGCTTCCGGCGGATCTGTTTCCGGCTATTTCAAGTGGCAGGAAAGTGCCCAGACTTGGTTCAGGTTCCTCGGCATTCCCGACTGGGTCGCCGTGAGCGACGTCAAAGGCCGCAACCTCTATTCCCTTTATGAAGGCGTCGATGCACAGCTCTCTCTGCATACCAATGCGGGAACTGGCAGCGGACGCGGCACCCAGACCTACGTCTGGTATCCGGCTAAATCCGACGGCAATCTGCAATGGGTTCAGGAAGGAAGCTGGCCTGCCAACTTCGCCAAAGACAACCTCCCGCCCGGAACATACGAATACGCCACGCACATTCATCAGCGTTTCCGCGATTACATGAATAAATACGTGGAAAGCGGCTGGAGCGGCTATTCAAAACTCTGGAGCGCCTGCTTTGGCGAACTCAGCCCCGCACGAAATGCCTGGTACAACAATAAAAACAATTCGCCGATTGTCGTTCCCTCCGTCCTCATCGAAACCGCATTTCACGACAATTCGTCAGATGCCGCACTCATTGCCGATCTGGATTTCAGATTTTACGGCGCGCGCGGCATTATGGCCGGCATTATCCAGTATTTCAAAGGCGATGACGCCGTTATTCCTCCCTTGCCGCCCAACAAACTGACAGTGACGGCCGACACGGATCACCTCAACCTGAGCTGGTCGCCTGTCAGTGACTCGGTTCTGACCAATTCCGAACCGACGAGCTACAACATCTACACCTCCGATGACGGCGTTCTGTTCGACGTCGATCCGCTTCTGAACGTGACGGATTCCAAAGCCGAGCTCCCGATCTCGCCGGGCCAGACGATCTATGTCCGCATCACGGCGGTCAACAGCGGCGGCGAAAGCCTCGATTCCCTCGTCGGCGTGGGCCGCCTGCCCAGATCCGGACAGAAGAAGGTCCTCTATGTCGACGGCATCGACCGCCAGATTAAAAACTACTACGACGTCAACAATCAGCGTTCCTATGCTCGCGTTTATGCGCCCGCCATCTCATTTAATTACCCCGGAAGCGGCCTCGACTTCGCGGATGATGAAGCTGCTCCGGAACTGCTTTCCACCCATTCGTATGATGCCGTCATCTGGTCAACCGGCGAAACATCTGTCAAAACAGACGTCCTGCCGCAGCCACAGAAAGACGCCATCAAAACCCTTCGAAGTCAGTCCACTCCGCTCGTGATTTCCGGTTCAGAATTCGCCTATGCTCTGGCCAAATCGACGTATAACAGCGACACCACACTGCTGGCGCAGACATTCAATGTCGAATATGCCGCCGATAACGCCTACGACACCGAATATGCCGAACAGGCGTTCACCGGGCCGGACTTCATTTCAGGCAGTATCCCGTACAGCAGCTGCGTTGCGGACGGCGGAAAAGTCAGCAATCCGGGCAAAGATGCGTACTGCGTCAATATGCCCGATGTTCTGAAAGCCGCCAACGGCGGGACCGTCGTGATGAATTACGTCAGCTGTACGCAGCCTGAATGCGGAGCCGCCGTTCTGAGTGCCGACCGCAAATCCCTCTTTGCCGGTTTCCCGCTCGAGACCATCACGGATCCAGACAAACGTCTCTGCACAATTGCCAATTTGCTGTCAACGGTCATGGGCGATGAGATCAACAGCACCTGCACGCCAGCCGTTTGGACGCCGCCGGCCGAAGCCAGAGAAATCTGCGGCAACCAGATCGATGACGATGAAAACGGCCTCAAAGACTGCGACGATCCCGCATGCAGTGCACTGGATGAATGCCAAACAACCGAGCCCCACGATCCGCCTGTTGAAAGCCAGGAAATCTGCAACAATCAGATCGATGACGACAACAACGGGCTCACGGACTGCAGCGATCCTGCCTGCAGCTCATTTGATGCGTGTCTGCCGGACAATCCTCTTGATCCGCCGGAAAGCCAGGAAATTTGCGGCAATCAGATCGATGATGACAACAACGGGCTCACGGACTGTAGCGATCCCGCCTGCAGTTCACTTGCGGCATGCAGCCCCAATCCGCCCTCCAATCCCACGGATGGTCCGACCGAAATCTGCGACAACAAGCTCGATGACGATATGAACGGCCTTATTGACTGCAATGATCCCGTTTGTTTCGTCCAGGATATCTGCCAAAATCCGCCGAGCAATCCGGGCAATCCGAACAATCCGAGCGATCCGGGCAATCCGAACAATCCGGGCGATCCGGGCACCCCGCATCCATTGATGCCGGCTGACGAGTTACTTGATGAACCAAACAGCAGCGATTCAGACTGCTCCATGAATGGCGGCAATCCATCGGGTTCTGCCTCCGCCCTGTTTTTGGGCCTCCTTGGCCTGCTCGTTCTGAGACGCAAAAGAAATCGCAATCATATATAAACAATATTTACTAAATTATTACTTATATTAATGATTGAAAACGCCTATTCGCCTTCTGCGAATACGGCGTTCATGATTGTGGCTATCGCCTGAGGGCGATACGCCACAATTTTTGTATTTTTTATTCCCCGGGCGGAGCTGATTATCAGTCCGGACCATACGTATGAAATATTTTTCATCAATGACGATTTAACCCCGTTTTCAATGCAATAACAGACCACAAAACAAAAGCCTGTTGTTTGTTCGTTCGTCCTTCTCTATAATGAATAATTGCGGCATATTTACCAATGAATATACCACACCGCCTTAATTTTACGAAATAAAATTAGACATCTAAGAGAAAGCAATGAAGCATATTTGGATGATAAGCATCGGAATGATTCTATTGTCAGGCTGCACACTGGACACAGTTCCCTGCCATCGGAAAGCGGACATGGGAAATATTCAATTTGATCTTGACCTGCCTGATGACGGATATGCTTATGACAACGGCTCCAAATGTGTTCAATATACCTGTGAAGACGGCATCTGGACAAAAACTCCAAATCATTTTTGTGACTATTCCTGTTCTGTTGAAAAAGGCCGTGTAGAATGCGGAGAATGCCTCAATGGAACATGCAGTCAGGATGATTCCAGCATTTGCAAGAAAGGAAAATGGGTCATTGCAGCCAAAGGCGAATGCGAAGCCTGTGAAGACGGAAGTGTTTCATATATCAATAATGAAAATAATATATGCAAAAAGCGAGAATGCATTGCACAAAACTGGGTAAGTGTGGATTTCAGCTGTCAAACATCATGTGCAGGAAACGAATGCGGTGATTGTATCAATGGTTCATGCAATTATGATAAAGATGTCAAAATATGCAAACTGGGAAGATGGGTTGACGACGATACGGGGATATGTGGCGAGTGTCTTGAAGGAAGCTGTCATGAGACAGACGAAAAAATATGCCGTGAGAAGACCTGGGTTGCCTATGAAGAAGGCGATAAAGAAAGATGCCTGTCGTGTGAACCGGGAGAAGAAAAGACTTTTACCAATGAAGCCGGAATTTGTGAAAATCGCACATGTATCGGGGGACAATGGAACATCAACCAGGACTTTTGCCCCAACTCGTGTACAGCTGATAATAAATGCGGCGAATGCATGAACGATGATATCAAATATGAAGAAAAAGACGGAATTTGTCTTGAAATAATCTGTGTGGATGGAAAATGGCAGTTACAAGCCGAAGCCTCTGACAATAAAGTATCCTGTAATGAAGAAAAAAGCGAACCGGGTGTCTGTTTTAATGGTGACATTACATATCGGGAAACTGCGTCAGTCTGCAGCATGTACAAATGTCAAAATGGTCACTGGGATGAAATTGAAGCCCGCAATTTTTCGTGTTTAAAGGATGTCTCTGGAAACGACACCGGTTTTGGTGAATGTCAAAATGAGGACATGCATTATATTGAAGATGAATACTCCCGTTGTCAGAAACAAATCTGTCATGACGGCCACTGGCAGAATGAAGGCGAACCGTCGGTCAATTCATGTATGAAAGGTGAAAATGACACACTTTCTGGAACGGGTGAATGCCTTAATGGCTCGACGATTTGTGAAAACAACACCGAAAACCTCTGCATCAATGGTCAATATGTATTCTCAAGAGAGTGTTTTTCATGTGAAAACAACATCTGCATTTCAGCACAATGTGAAAATGATACATGCAAAACAGACAGCGATTCGCAAATCGGGATGATTTGTCAGAACAATGAATCAACGCAATGTCCGGCAGGGTACTCCTGCAAATCTGATAAAGAATGCGGGGAATGTATCAATCACAGCAAAAAATATAGTGAAAATAATGGTTTATGCAGCTACCAGACATGTGAAAACGGCAGTTTAGGAAATGCCATTGTGTGTGAAAACGATGTTTCGTGCAAAGTATCCGATGGCGTTTTTTCAAGCTGTGGCGAGTGTAAAAATGGCACCGTAATCTATTCAGAAAATGGAGGAATTTGCAGTTATAAAACTTGTATTGACGGCGTATTTTCGGGAGACAAAGCCTGTGACAACAGTGTTTCCTGTCAAAAAAATGGTAATAAACCTACAGCCTGCGGCCAGTGCAAGTCAGGAACGAGCAGTTATTCAGAATCATCCGGCATCTGTTCCTATATTCAGTGTGTTGATGGTAAGAAAACGACAACGACATGTAAGTCTGGTGTAAGAACGGTGTCCTGCAATGCATCCAAAACAGGATGCGGAGAATGTAAAAATGGCAATTATTTCTTTAACTATTCCAATAAATGTTATGTCAGACCATGCCAAAATGGTACGATAACGGGAACTCCGCAAAAGTGCAGTGACTATCCCTGTCTGACAGACTCTAATGGTGCACCGAATGGCTGTATCCAATGTCAGACCGGTGACAGGGCATGCAAAAATCATTTAGGATATATTTGTGTAAACTATCAATGGCAGTCAGCCAATGTAACGTGCTAAAGAAGAAATAATGACAAAAAAACGATTTATCATTCCAATGGCATTCATTTTCAGCGCATGTTCGAGTGAAAATGCAGACATTATTCCCCAGCCTAACGACCATGACCTAAGCATCACTCGTCATGCAATCATTCGTCACGATGTCTTCACACCATTTGTAAAATCAGAATCGAGAGCCGTTGCCTCACTATACATCCAGGCGCATCCGGATTATCACGATCAAAGCGTGTGCAGCGGAACGTTGATAACCCCCAAACACATCCTGACAGCAGCCCATTGTGTTGTCGATCTGTCAGGAAAATTCGCATTATTTTCAGACAGCAGTTCGTCGTCGGAATGCGACTGGATGGCTGGTTTCGTATCCGCAGGAACCAATGACCTCTTCGATTACTTAAAAGTAGGTTTTGGTACAACCCCATACGCCGTAACACAGAATTTATATGATGTTAAAAGTGTCATATATCACAGTGGTTATGCCCACATCGCCGATTCAAATTCATGTACAGAAACAGGCTATGACGGATATGAATTCACAGAAAATGATATTGCAATTCTCGAATTGACCGAACCAGTGCCTGAATCTGTTGCCTCCCCTATTGCCCCGCTTCCGCCCTGGTTTGCCATTAATCAGACTCAGCTCGATCGAGAAGAAGTCTTTGTCACATTTGCCGGTTATGGATACAACAACGCAGGAAATAAAGGATATTTGGCGACGACAAGACAAAAAATGAAGCGATATTGCGAGCCCAAAAAGAATACCCGATATTGTTCGTATAACGAGTCTATTCATATCAAAGGATGCCATCCCAACCCCGTCACGTGCAGCAACGAAGGAGAACTCGACTATATTGCCGAGAAAATTGCCTTCCCGGCAAAGTCGTTTTTTTACAAACAAAACTATGGAGGGCCCTGTACCGGAGATTCCGGCGGCCCGGCACTGCTCTATCGCGGAAAACGTTTTTATGTCGCAGGCATTACAAGTTATGGCGACAATACCTGTACGGGGTATGGCATTTCAACAGCAGTTCAAGATTATTACGACTGGATTTTAAAAAATGTTCCTGAAGTTGCCCAGTCTTATTATGAAGTATGCGACAACTTTGTTGATGATGACCATAACGGCCTGATCGACCACGATGATCCGGCTTGCGCCGGCAAACCATACTGTGGTGACGGCATCGTCAATGGCGATGAATTTTGTGACGGAAATACATTTTATGACAATTCCGATGAGTGCAGCAGCTGGAGTTACAACTATGCATCAGGAAAAGTCACCTGTACACCCGAGTGTCAAATCAATGATGACAACTGCATCAAAGCTGAAAAGCCAGAAACATGCGGAAATGGTATCGTTGAAGGAGATGAACACTGTGACGGTACTCAATTTGTCACTCTTTTTAATGAGCTCATGGAAAGTGACAGCTGCAGTGAATTCAGTGCCATGTTTTCCGATGGAAAATTGACATGTAACCCCAACTGCACCATTGAAACAGCAGACTGCACTTTTGCACTGGAAGACTACGAAGGTCTTTGCGGGAACAATACCATCGATCCCGGCGAATATTGCGATGGATATTTGTTCGCGAAAGGTGTTCCCGAATTATGTTCGGAACATGATCCGTATTTCAGCGACGGAAAACTTCTGTGTGATCAATGTGAACTAGACATCAGCCATTGTGAAGCCAAAAATATATGCGGAGACGGCAAAATATCGGGAGAAGAAAACTGCGATGGAGACTTGTTTCTCCTTGATACAAAAGAGTGCAGTGACTGGTCTATTCGGTTTAAAAGCGGTCAGCTCAAGTGCAATCGAAATTGTTCTATCGACTTTTCAGAGTGTGTTCTGAGCGATGAAGTATCCGGAATGTGCGGCAATGGCCAACTTGAAGGAAGACAAGACGTCAATGGCTATAACATTCTCGGAGAAGAATGTGATGATGACCTGTTTCTGCATGAAAAAGCCTGTTCCGAATGGGATACAAGGTATTCGGAAGGCAAAGTGTCATGTGAGAGCAACTGCACAGCGAATTTCAAGAGCTGCATTCTCGACAAAGCCAATATCTATGATGAAGATTATGGCATGTCACTTGTTTTAAACCATGAAACAAAACCGGATATTACAGCCCCTATCAAACCGGATGATTCTGTCAAATTCATGCGGGGTGACAAGAAGCACAAAGAAGATTTGACATTTGGGAGTCTATCCGATGAACCGTTTTCGGTTGATCCGGACGCTCCCCCAAAAGAACCGGACTCTGAACAGCCAGTCACGCCAGAGAATCCGATACAACCAAAGCAACCAATCCCACCTGCCCCAAATCCCCCAAAGGACGAATCTTCCGTCTCAAGCTGCAGTGCATCTATGCTTCATACCAAAAACTCGCTACCAGTTTTTCTGATGCTTATGTGTGCAGGAATCGGTCTGCGTCGAAAGATCAGGGAATAATGGTCAGGCACCCCAAAGGCTTATTCAACCTAAAATATTGCGAATTCTTAAGGGCTCAGCCCCGAACCCCGCTGGGGCTTTGCCCCTGTCCTCAGTTCGCAATATGAAATGCACTTCGTTTCCCGAGCCTGTCGGCTCTCCAACTCGTTCATTTCATTTGCTCACTGGGCTCTGCGATGCCAGCCGTCCACCGGACGCCTGCCTTCTCGGCCCCCCGGCTCTCATCAATTTCTGCCTGAAAATTGCGAAATACGCCATATTCAATAGATATATGAATTAACCCTGGCTGAGCTGTAACGAAAAAATGAAAAAAAATAAAAAAATAAGTTGACGGTGAAGTAAGTGACGCGTATAAGGCGCCCCTGTCAGCGGGACCGAGAGGGAACGCGGAGCCGAGAGGCTCGGATGTATTGGATCTTAGCTCAGTGGGAGAGCACTACCTTGACACGGTAGGGGTCAGCAGTTCAAATCTGCTAGGTCCAACCATTGGATCTTAGCTCAGTGGGAGAGCACTACCTTGACACGGTAGGGGTCAGCAGTTCAAATCTGCTAGGTCCAATTTAGAGTTAAGAGATGATATGAGAAGACCCCAAAGATGTTTTGGGGTTTTTTCTTATCAATTTTCAGGTAACCACAGTAGGGAGAATAACCATGCCTAAAATGAAAACAAAGCGCGCGACTGCGAAGCGCTTCAAAGTGACGGCATCTGGCAAACTGGTGCGTCATCATGCATTCCACAGCCACATCCTCACGACGAAAAGCACGAAACAGAAACGTCGTCTTCGCAAAGCTGCTGTTGCTGATGCAACGGTGGTGAAAGAACTGAAACGCTGCATGCCTTACGCCTAAGGCGCGTTTCGATAGTCTGGGCCGGGTAGTAAAGCGGACAAAAATCCTTGTTCCTCCGAGATTCAGATGTAATTAAAACAGTGTCGGGTCAGAAAGTGAGTCATCTCCTCCGCACATTGATTAAAAAGGCTTAAAACAATGGCAAGAGCTAAAACAGGTACAAAACGTCGTCAGCGTCACAATCGTTGGATGAAGCTGGCCAAAGGTTTCCGTGGCGGCCGTAAACGTTTCCGTCAGGCAAAACAGCAGGTCATCAATGGTCTCGTTTATGCCTATCGTGATCGCCGCAATAAGAAACGTAGTTTCCGCAATCTTTGGATCGCCCGTATTAGTGCAGCAGTTCGCGCCCTCGGCAAAAATTACAGCACCCTTATCGCCGGTCTCAAGAAAAACAATGTTGAAATCGACCGCAAAGTCCTTTCTGACATTGCCGTATTCGATCCGAAAGGATTTGAAGCAATCGTTAAACTTGCAGGGATCTAATTCTCCCACCCTGCATGGTCTTTTTTAGGCGCTACCAGGCTGGAAAGGCTTGTTGGCGCCTTTTTTTTTATCGGTGAAATCATGAAACTAAAACCGAGTCCCGGTGTATTATTCACCGCCGTTGTTGTCGTCGCAGCCGTGAAATTTATTGCGTCAATCAGGGCCGGTAAACAGCAGCACTAATCATCGGTTATCGTCATTTATTGAAGCCGCAAAGCGGCCATTTGCCTAATGGAGCCCGTCCATGCCATCCGATCTCGTCTGGTCAAAACTCCAGGAACTTCACGAAAATGCAGTCAAAGCAATCAGTGAAGCTTCTGACGCGAATGTCCTCACTTCACTTCAGAAAAAATATCTGGGAAAAAAAGGTGAAGTGCAGGCTTATATGCAGCACATGAAAGAACTCTCACCGGAAGAGCGTCCCAAACTGGGGGCTTTGGTGAACGAAATTCGTGATCGTCTCGAAAACCATTTCCATGAAGCCGAGAAAAAACTGGAAGATGCCAAGCTTTACGCCGATTTGAAATATCGCCGCGAAGATCTTTCACTTCCTGGCAGATGCCCAATGCGCGGCGCCGAACATCCTCTGCAGAAAACGCAGCGCGAAATTGAAGATATTTTCCTTTCGATGGGATTTGAAATTGCGCGCGGTCCGCAAGCCGAGTGGGATTATTTCAATTTTGAAGCTCTGAATTTCCCGGCGGATCACCCTGCTCGAGATATGCAGGACACATTGATGCTCGAAAATGGTTCACTTTTGCGCACGCACACGAGCCCTGTACAGGTACGTACAATGCTCTGCTATGAGCCGCCCATCCGCATCATTGCTCCGGGAACGGTTTATCGCCGCGATGACGACGTGACACACTCACCGGTCTTTCATCAGATAGAAGGACTTCATATCGAAAAGGGTCTGAATCTGACGCATCTTCGCGGGATTTTGCAGCTTTTTGCGCAGTCTCTCTTTGGCAAGGATACCAAAATCCGCCTTCGACCGAGCTTTTTCCCGTTCACGGAACCGAGTGTTGAAGTCGATATTGCGTGCATATTCTGCGGTCAGAAAGGCTGTCGTATGTGCAAAGGCTGCGGCTGGATTGAGATTCTGGGTGCCGGCATGATCGATCCGAACGTATTGAAATCAGGGAATATTGATCCTGAAGTGTGGTCCGGCTGGGCCTTTGGTGTCGGTGTGGAACGCGTCGCAATGCTGCTTCATGGAATCACGGATATCCGTCTGTTCTTTGAAAGCGATCTGCGTTTTCTCAATCAGTTTAGATTATAGCAGCAGGTATGCTGCTTAGGCGTAACAAGGCGCACCATTGACTAAAATACGCGGGTATTAACGCACAAATGTGAGATGCACTAAACATACAAGGATAAGAAACTATGCTAATCAGCTGGAAATGGCTTCAGAATATGGTGGAGACCGGCTCACTTACGGCAGCCGAAGGCGCCGCAAAGATCACGGCCAGAGGTCTCGAAGTCGAAGGACATAACCCCGATTCAACCTGCATCGGTGACATAAAAGTCGCAAAACTTATTAAAATTCAAGAACATCCAAATTCGGATCATCTTCATCTCGTCGATGCCGACTGCGGTGAAGCCGAACTCGTTCGCGTCGTTTGCGGCGCGCCCGGCATTGAGGAAGGCTGGGTCGTTCCGTTTGCCCCCATCGGCGCAAGAATGAAGGACTTCACGATTAAAAAATCAAAACTTCGCGGCGAAGTGTCTTTCGGTATGCTTTGCAGTGAGGTCGAACTCGGTCTCGGTTCGGACAATGGTACACTGATGCGTCTCGATGAATCGGCAAAACCGGGAACACCCGTTGCCGACGTCCTTTCCATTGGTATGCCGAATACCGTGGCTCCCTACCATACCGATATTTTTGAAGTCGGTTTGACGCCGGATCGCGGCGATTGTTTGAGCCATTACGGTGTAGCCAGAGAACTCGCGGCGGCTCTTGGCTCGTCGATGAAAATTGTCGAACTTGCCGATTTGTCAAAGGCTCCCAAAGGTGATTTTGTTTCCATCGAAAACGGTGATGACTGTCCGCGTTATATGGGGATCCAGATCAACAACGTCAAGGTTGGTCCCAGCCCGGTGTGGCTTCGACGCGCCGTCGAGGCCTGTGGTGCCCGTTCAATTAACAACGTCGTCGATATCACCAACTTTGTCTGCTTCGAATTTGGTCATCCCATGCATGCCTTTGATGCCGATAAGCTCGCGGCGAAAAAAATAGCCGTCAGACGCGCTAAAAACGGTGAAAAAATCTACGCCATCAATCACGAAACGTATGATTTGAACGACACCGATATCGTGATAACCGACGGCGAGAAACCTGTCGCCGTTGCCGGCGTCATGGGGGGGGCCGATACGGAAGTCGATGAAAATACCAAAAATATCATCTTCGAAATCGCGACATTCCATCCGACGAGAGTTCGCAAGACGAGCAAACGTCTTGGTCTTCACAGCGAAAGCAGCCATCGTTTTGAGCGATTTGTCGATGCTAACGGCGTCTTGAGAGCCGCCAGCCGTGCCGTGTGGCTTCTCACTCAGACGACATCCTGTGATGTCGTGTCTGTCGATGACAAATATGTTCAGGAAAATCGTGCCGTTGAACTCGTCCTTCGTCCCGCGCGAGTCAAAGCCATTCTTGGCGTCGAATTCTCCGGCAAAGACCTCGAAAAACTTCTCGTTCCAATCGGATTTGTTGCCGAGAACTGGGATTGCGAGTCGATCCAGGTCAAAGTTCCAACCTGGCGATCGGATATTACGCGTGAAATCGATATCATTGAAGAAGTCTGCCGTGGTTATGGCTTTGACAATTTCCCGGCAAGTTTGCCGGATGTTTCGATGAAATGTCCGCATGTTCTTCACGAAAAATGCCTGAACCCGACGAAATATCCCGTGTCACCGAATATCTGGGATCGCCGCGTGCGTGCTCGCATTCATGACATTCGTCAGGCCCTTATCGGTATGGGAATGGATGAATGCATGCACTATACATTCATGGATCCGTCGGAGCCCTGCAAGTTGAATTTTGCCAGTGATTCGGCTGAAAATGGTGCGATGCGCATTGCCAATCCGATGAGTGTTGAACACAGTGCCATGCGAACGACGCTTCTTGCGTCGATGATCGGTGCGCTTCAAAAAAATGCGTCAAATCAGCAGAAATCGTGTTCGCTTTTTGAAGTCGGTGAAGTGTTTTATCCGTCCAAAAAAGAGAACGACGTGGTGTGTCTCGATGAAAGACTGCGTCTTTGCATGATGTTCAGTGGTGAGACGGACAAACCGTGGTACGGTGCGTCTCGGGCCTATGATGTCTATGATTTGAAGGGCGCAATTGAATCGGTATTTCGTGCGATTGAAATCGATGTCACGTTTGAACAGTGCGGAAATCTTGTGCCGTGGCTTCATGACGGCATTCAGGCTGCGATTAAACTGGGCGAACACGTGATTGGTCATTTCGGTGAGCTTCATCCCATCGTGATGAAAAATTACAAGATCGATGGCCGGGTTTATATTGCAGAAATTGAACTCGAAGAAGCGGTGAACACGATGCCCGGTCTGATGCGCATGAAGCCGATTCCCCGTTTCCATTTCTCGCAGAGAGATTTGTCAATCACGGTGAAAACGAGCGTGAATTATCGCGATATTGCGGATGTCATCGAAGCCGTGAGACCTGCCGAACTCGAATCGTGGCAGATATTTGATGTTTATCGTGGAAAACAGATTCTTCCGGGCTTCCAGAGCGTGAGCTTATCGTTTATATATCGTCATCCAGATGCACATGATGCTGAAAAAGGTCGTCCATTGTCGGACGAAGAAGTGACGAAAGCCCATCAAACGATCGTCGATGCATTGAATGATAAACTGGGTTCGATGCTTCGATAAGAAGAGGAGGACTGGTAATGAAAAAGTGGATAGGACTGTTTCTTTTGGTCGTAAGCTGTTTCGCACTGAGTGGATGTGCTGCCGGTAAAACGATATCGATTGACGAGTTTAAGGCAGCAGCAAAGTCCACCGGCTGGACAGAGAACATCACGCGACAGGCTGGACTGTCATCATTTCGCAAAGATAAGTGCAATGCGACATTCTTTCTGTTCGATGAGATGGGGCAGGCCAAAGACAAGTACGATGAGATTCTCGCAAACGGCAAGCTGATACAGGCCAATGACGGCGTCGCGAAAATTTCCGAAGCCAAAGCTCCACTGTTCAGTTATTACTCGGTCAAGGGAAAGAAAAAGTACCTTCACGTGACGATGCGGTTGAAGACCGTCATGGTGGCATCGGGTGACAGCGGCTGCACAAATGCCGGCGAACAGCTGTTTGATGCCGCCGGATATTGATCATAAAGAAGGCCTGAACAGGAAGCTGTTCAGGCTTTTTTTGTGGACGTTTCAAGATAAAAAGTCGGCCGATGTATTGAGCGAAAGCGAAATAGTCGGCCGCAAGCCGCGTGTATGGGCGAGCGAGCCCATAGCGCGGCCATAAAAATGAAATTGGGTCCATAATATTACGGGGAGAGAGGATGAGACACGCCATAAAGTTAGCCTTTGAAAACAAGCCGGGGCCATTTGGTCTCACGGTGACTGTGGACGGATCGGCGGCCAGTACGGCGGCGGGAACGGTTGACGATCCGATTTTGATAGCGGACTGCGAGGGCAATATGCCGCGACATTTCGCGTTTTATGACCAGCGAAACACGAACAATGCGACGAGCAGTCGGTTCAATTCGTATGAGACAACGAGTGAGGATTATTATCGCCGTGGCTGCAATTTCAATAAACAGGAGCTGTGCGGGAATACGGAACATGCCAATCAGCGCGGCAAGGAATTTGTTTACAAGTTCACGATTAATGATGTCATCAAAGGGAATGCAAATCATTACAGCATGTGCGTGTCTTCGGTTGCGGAGACGATACTGGTTGCGATGGATATATATGCGCAGGAAACGGGCGACACGAGCATCTGGAATCACCTGCCGAAGAGCAGCTGGACGAGCTATGGACAGCTCAATATTCGCGACTGGATCAACAGTTCGAGTCCGTATGGATATGGCGGTGTGGGCGCCTCCGACGGGGTGAGTGCCTTTGGGATGGGCATGACGGTCGCCTTCCAGGATCTGGCGCCCGGCGGTACGATGAGCCTCAATTTCGTTGCCGGTTCAGGGCATTCGACGATATTTTTGGCGTTTGTCGATTCGCAGTGCAATGAATACGACACGTACAATGAGAATGTTGCCGGGATAAAATTCTTTTCATCGCAAAACGGCGGCATGGGGATTCGCTATGCACCGCTTCAGGGAAAGAGCGTTTCCGGGTGTGTGACGCCGGAGCCGTTCTGTCGATCGACGATGTCCGATCCGTTTTATGGTGAGATGAATCATCAGTTGTGGTCGAACATGGCGATACTTGCGGCACCGAAATACTGGGTGAAAACGTCATACGTTGCCGGTGTGCCGAGTTTTGAATGATATGTGGGGCCTTGCTATGGCAGGCCATACGCAAGGCGGCCGCCGGCTGTTTCATACGCCGGCGGAATTGCCGCTATGGCTTTGCCATACGCGGCAATTGTTCCTTGGTGTGCCCCATGCAGCCAATTGCATTTCAGAACCGATACTGAAAATCCAGACCTCCAGTGAAGCCTGTTCCATTGCTAAGACCGAAGTTGAAACCAATCCCGAAATTTTCTGTGATATGGAATGTGGCTCCTAATTTAAGACGGGCAGAAAACAGATTATATGTATTCACACTGTTTTCACTATCCAAACCATAATAAAAGATACCGCCCAGGGAATGGCGAAAACCACAGAGCACAGTGAGCAAATGAAATGAACGGCCAGTCGAGGCGTTGTGCACAACGCCTCGACCAACAGGCTCGGGAAACGAAGTGAATTTCATATTGCGAACTGAGGACAGGGGCAAAGCCCCAGCGGGGGTCTGGGCAGAGCCCCGGATCTGTAACTGAAACGAAAACCGTGAAATGTTACCTTTTTTGCACACTTGTCGCAGATCGAGTCTTGTATTAAGTTTGACCGCGTTATGGCTCTTTTCATGGCCCTTCTTAAAGCAATTCTTTTTCTTGAGGTATTTTCATGGCAGACAACACTCGAATCGCCAGAATGAAACAGAAAGCATGGTCTATGCTCGATGCCAATCATCCGGACGAAGCCATTGAAGCATTCAACGAATGCATTCAGCTCGAACCCAATAATCTCAATCATCAAATCGAACTCGGTGTCGCTCTCTACAAGTTAAATCGACTCGATCAAAGCCTCGAAGTCCTCGACAAAATACTCGCCGTTGACCCCAATCTGATACTCGCTCTCAACAACAAGGCCAGAATTCTCATCGATCGCGGGCAGCATAAGGAAGCCCTTGCACTCTATAAACAAATCCTTAACAAAGACCCAAAACATATTCGGACCTGGATTAAAGCCGCTCAGCTCATGGCCTCTCTCGAACGATATGACAAGGCCGATGGCTGTATTCAAGAGGCACTCGCCGTGTCCCCTGACGACCCTGAACTGTGGCGTGAACGCGCAATTATCGCCAGAAAAGCAAACCGCCTCGAAGACGCCATCAAGTTCATCGACAAGTCCGTCGAACAAAAATCAACCGACTTCGACACCCTCAAAGAAAAGGCAAATGTACTCGCTGCACTCGGCAAAATTAAACTCGCCATTGACACGTACAAATCCGCTCTGCACCTGAAATCCGACGACAATGACGTCAAAATTGCCCTCGGTTTCGCTTACCTGGCCGACAATAATTCCAAAGACGCACTCGACGCTTTTGAAGCCGTCATGAAAGTGAACAAAAATCTGCCCAAAGTCTGGGAAGGACGCGGACACGCCTTTATCGCCCTGAACGACAACGCCCGTGGTTACGTCAATCTGGGAACCGCCGCCATGATCGACAAGAAATACGACGACGCGCTCAAGCATTTCGATCAGGCCATCGAACTCAAATCCGATTTCCCCGAAGCCTGGTCAAACAAAGGCGTTCTGCTCGAAAAAATGGAGCAATACGAAGCCGCTGCCGACGCCTACGCACGCGCCCTCAAACTCGATCACAATGCGGTTGTCTGCATGCATAATCTCGGCATGCTGTACATCAATCATCTCAATCGCCGCGACGAAGGCCTGAGCTGGCTCAAAAATACGCTCAAATATGATCCGCAGCGCTGGTTCAAACTTCCGACCGAACTCAGAAGTGCCGTCGACAGCGCCCATTACCCGATTCTCGATTGATGTTTCTTTTTGGGCCCCGGCTATGGCCTTCGGCCATACGCCCGGGCTGCGGTGCTATGCCGATGGCATACGCCCCGCAATCCATTTGGATATGCCACACACAAAAAATGGGGACAACCGCAACCGTCCCCATTTCCTTTATCTTTATTCATCAAACAGCGGCGTGCTGAAGTACCTCTCCGCAGTATCCGGCAAAATGGTAACAACGGTCTTGCCCGGACCAAGTTTTTCGGCCAGCGCAAGCGCGGCGGCAACATTTGTTCCGCTCGAGATGCCGCACATCAATCCTTCCATACGCGCCAAATCACGAGCCGTCTGGATCGCTTCATCATCCGAGACGACATACACGTCATCATAAATGTTTTGGTTTAAATTCGCAGGAATGAGACCGTCGCCAATGCCCATCTGGAGGTGCGTGCCAATCGTTCCGCCGGCCAAAATGGCCGCATTCTGCGGCTCAACAGCCCATATTTTTACAAACGGATAGATCGATTTCAAAATTTCACCGATACCGGAAAGCGTTCCGCCCGTTCCGACACCCGAACAGAATCCGTGAATCGGGCCAGCAACCTGTTCGAGAATTTCAAGCGCCGTATAGTGCTTGTGAACCATCGGATTGTTCGGATTGGAAAACTGTTCCGGAATATAGACGTTGGGATTTTCAGCGGCCATGCGCCGCGCCGTTGCTGCACATTCGGCAATGCAGTCACCGATATTCCCTTTGTCGTGAATCAAAATCACCTCGGCCCCGTAATGGCGAACGAGCTTGCGGCGTTCCTCACTGACGGAATCCGGCATAATAATGATTGTCTTGTAGCCGCGAACCGCCCCAATCAAAGCCAAACCAATGCCCTGATTGCCGGACGTCGGCTCAACAATAATCGAGTCCTGGTTAATTTTTCCGGCATTTTCGGCCGCATTCAGCATCGCAAGTGCGGTACGGGTCTTGACCGAACCGCCGACATTCAGTCCTTCATATTTCACCAGGACTTCTGCGGAATTCGGACGTTTCAGGCGATTGAGACGAATCATCGGTGTCGAACCAATCGCTTCAAGGACGTTATTGCATATCATATAGTTAATTTACTCCCAAAAGGTCACATGTAGGCCGATAAAAAACCGGCGGCGCTTTTTAGTCCAGCAAACGCTATTTGTACAGAATTCGAAGAAAAAAATTCGCCGCGTAGTTACAGCTCAGCCAGGGTTAATTCATATATCTATTGAATATGGCGTATTTCGCAATTTTTAGGCAGAAATTGATGAGAGCCGGGGGTGGGGCCCCGGCGAGGAA
>JAZRVP010000022.1:0-11609 GCA_045599245.1 Myxococcota bacterium | reverse complement strand
TTGATAGGCTGGCTGTGTACGTTTAGCAATAAGTTTAGCAGACCAGTACTAATCAGTCGTTCGGCTTAATTACCTCCCCGCTCCTTTGGAGCGAAAGGCCCCACACCGACCCTCCCCGGAGGAGAGGGTGTGAGGTTGATGTCTAATCTTTATCGCTTCTTTCAATCTTGCCGGTGATATTAGCGAAGAGCCCACACCCGATCCCATCCCGAAATCGGAAGTTAAGCTCTTTTGCGTCGATGGTACTGCATGGGTGACTATGTGGGAGAGTAGAACGTCGCCGGGTTTTTTTGTTTTTGCGCGGCATCTTCTTCGTCGCCGTCGTTGCCTTCGTCGGTTACGTGCAAAAGCACGCGCCCCCCTCAGGCGCCTGGGCTCCTCGAATCTGCCCACGCAAAACCAAAAAAAGGATGAACCAAAAAAAGGATGAGAAAGGCAAAAAAACGGCGTAGTCTGATTGCGCCGCTGCATAGATTGCGCTTACTCTGGTTCCCTGGAACTGTTCACACAAAAACTAAAAATCAGAAAAGATAGAAGAAAGGAAAAATTAGAATGATGAGAAGTACAATTTTGCGCTTATTTGGTGTAATCGGTATCGCCGCTATCGTCGCATTTGGGTGTACAGACGAAGATTCTTCCAACCCGGATTCGCAAACAACTACTCCGTCAACGCCTGTCAATCAGCCAGGCGAAAGCAAGTGCACAACGGGAACAACCTATAAATGCATAACATATTTTGGTGTGCTCTCTTCGGAAGAGACTACCTGCAAAGATAATAAAGAAAGTACAGTTGTTACAGGCTGTGTGAGCGGACGTTGCGATGAAGTAACTGGAAAATGTGACGACGTCCTATGTGAAAATAGTGATGTTTGCAAAGAAGGAGAAGGATGCGCGCCAAGGGGGCTTTGTATGCCATTTGAGTGTGAGGATGATAGTCAATGCGACAATAAATATTGTGATAACCGGTTTTGCGTAAGGTGTAATGCTGAACATCCCTGTTCGGATGGACTGGTTTGTAAGAAGGGGCGCTGCACTGAGGCAGCAGAATAGTCATGATTTCGTTGCTTGATTAAAACGGTATTGGCGCTTTTATATAGGGGTTTTGATGAAAAAGTTCTCATATTTTATTTTTTGTGCGAGCACTACAATTCTAACATCCTGTAATGAAGCCGCTGAATGGACCTCAAAAAACGGTTGTGTTGACGACGAAACGCGTTGTGACAAAGACTCGCTATACGTCTGCAAAGATGCAGAATGGGTTATTGGAAGTCGTTGTGCGGAAATTGGAAAGATTTGTGGCACTAATGCCGAGTTCAAATCGGTTTGTATTGAGCCGTTGGCCGATTCTTGTGTGCCATCGTGTAAAGATGGCAAAGTCACTCATTGCGATAGTGATGGCATCGCGAGTATTGAAACATGTCCGGCTGGTATGGTTTGCGGGCTGAATGCCAGTGGGGTGCCTGCCTGTGTCAATGAGATTGATGCAAAATTCTGCACACCGATGTGCAAAGACGGACTGCTGACAACTTGTGACGATGATATGAATTCAGTCACAAGTTCCTGTGATGATAACAAGGTATGCGGTTTCAATGACAATGGTGTTCCAGCTTGCGTCGATAAAGAAGCTCCCATCGTTTGTACATTTCATGATGAGAATTTGCTCATTGGGACCAAGACTTGTGATGACCATGGCAATGTCGTTGAATGTCAATCAAATGGCGTGATGAGTGACGGAGTGCCATGTGAACGCGGTCTTTGCAGTGAGGGTGTGTGTGTTCCTTGAGCCTGTGATGAAGTCATGGACGGGGAAAATACGTGTAAAGACAACAAGCTCATGGTCTGTGACGATGGCGAATTGAAAGAAGATGTCGAGCATGCTTGTGCTGATGAGAGTCCTGTTTGCCGCGATGGCGAATCGTCTTGCAGTGCTTACTTGAACTGCGATGCGATCGAACATGGTCAGAATGGCTGTAAAGACAGCAATATTGTCATTTGTAATGATGGCGTTACTACGGTGATTGACGGTGGCGACTGCGTCAAAGATGACAAATACTGTGTGTCTGATGCTGATGCACAAGGCGGGTATATTTGTAAGTTGCCCGAGCCGACGGACTGCACTTTTGAGGATGCTCATTATGTCAAAGGTGAAAATATGTGCGATGGCACGGTGCTTCGCACTTGTTCAGCAGACAAAGACGGTGAATTGAGTGAAGGCGTTAACTGTGCAGCCGATGGCAGTACAAAGCCTGTCTGTGACAGTAAACTTCGCATTTGCCGCGCGTATCAGAATTGTGGTGATAACGATGAAATCGCACATGAATTGATCGTTTGTAATGCCAAAGGCACGAACAAGTCCAAATGTGTAGATGGCAGGCTCGTCGATTTAACGGGAAGTGAGGCTTGTGCTGTTGTCGATAATGCCAGTGCTGTTTGTACATTTGACACCGAAGCAGAGTGTTCCTTTACGTGCAAATCGGGATATTTCCTAAAGAATAATGCGTGTGAAGCGATCGTGACCTGAGATCCGGTCAAAGAAAAATATGATGCCGAAAACAATTCTTGTGCGTGTAATGAAGCTGCGTTCTGGACAGGAATGCCGGGAGAATGTGCTTGTAAGGACGGTTATCTCAGGATAGGCAATACCTGTGAGCTCAAGACTGTATGTTCAGAGATGCACAGTATTTTGGATGAAAAGACGAATACATGTGTCTGTGATTCAGAACATCATTGGATTGGCAAGGTTGGAGCTTGTCAGTGTGAAGGTGGTTTTGTTGAACTGAATGATACTTGTGAAGCCGTGACTTCTTGTACGGTTGAACATACGGTTTGGATGAAGGAATCGAACCGTTGTGTCTGTGATGGAGCCGGTCACTGGACAAAACAGGAGGGTTCGGATGCGTGTGAATGTGTGCAGGGCTATATTAAAGTTGGTGATGAATGCCAATTGCGGCAAATCTGTGATTCGGTCAAAGAGATATATCGTGAATCGTCCAATGTTTGTGAATGTGATACGGAGCGTTCCTGGACGGGGACTGCGGGGATGTGCCAGTGTGCGGAAGGAACAGTTCAGGTTGGGAATGAGTGTCGGACAATGACTAAGTGTGAAGGCGCAGGGCAGAAATATGTTTCCAATGCCAATATTTGTGTCTGTGATACTGAAAAAGGCTGGATTGGGGATGGAGAAAGTTGCCGATGTCCCGACAAATATATTGAGAAAGATGGAAAATGTATTTTGCAAGCTGTTTGTGATGTATCCAAAGAAAAATATATTGAATTGACGAATACCTGTGAATGTGATGCAGAAAGATTCTGGACGAAAGGCGGCGATGGCTGTGAGTGTATGGATGGCAAGGTTGAAATTGGAGGAAAATGTGTTGCGAAAGTGTCATGTAGTGATGTGGATAACGAGGTATGGGTGGCATCGAATCAATGTGTTTGTAAGGATGGTTATGTTTTGAACAATGGAAAGTGTGAGTTGAAAGTGTCTTGTGATGCGTCAAAGAACGAGATTTGGTCTGTGCCGAATCAATGTGTTTGTAAGAATGGGTCGGTTATTGTGAATAATGAAATTGTCTGTAAAGTGTCATGTAGTGGTACAGACAATTTGACGTGGGGGGGGGCACCGAATCAATGTGTTTGTAAGAATGGATATTTCTTAACGGATAGTGGTTGTGGTAATACATTTAAAGCAGGGGATGTCATAAGTTTTGGACAAACATCAAATACGCATAAAGAGCTTGAATGGATTGTGCTGGAAGATTCGGATTCGACCTGCGATGATATGTTTGTTCTTAGTAAAAATGTTATATTAGATGCGGAAAATTTTGATACGAGTTCAAATGTTTGGACAAATTCATTTGTTCGAATGTTTTTAAATAATTTGATGTTTGATTTATATTTTTCGATAGATGAAAGAAGCAGAGTGATGTTGACAGAGCTGCCGGATGTTCCCAAAAATAGTTATGGTAATGTTGTGTCTGATTATATGTTTAATTTAAGTAAAACTGAATATGAGAACTATAAAGATATTGTTCCGGGGGTTAAACTTGGTGACAAATGGTGGCTTCGTACGGAAACGGATGAGGCGGATAAAACGTATGCCGTTAATGAATCTGACGAGGTTGAAGGTGTGAAATATGACAGTGGCAAGACTGCGGGTGTTGGTTTGCGGCCGGCGATGAAGTTGAGAAAAGTTGCGCCTGTTGCGGTTACTTGTGATGCTACGAAGCATCAGGTTTTGGATAATCAGTCAGGAAGGTGTGTCTGTGATGCGGGCAATGGCTGGAATGGGGAGCCAGAAAGCTGTGAATGTCCGATTTTTAAAGTGGTTTCCGGCGGTGAAGATGTCTGTAGTGCAACGAAGCAGCTGGTCGTTGGTGATGTTGTAACGTTTGGGACAGGAAAAAAGGATATTACAAATTCGAGTTATGACGACAAGCCGCTATCTTGGGTTGTCTTGGAAAAATCATCCGGCGACGCGCTTATTGTGAGCAGAGATATTATTGCCGTGCATGCTTATGGACCATATATATCGACACCTGGTGTCTGGAAGAATTCAACACTTCGAGAATGGCTGAACAGTTCGTTTTTGTCAGTATTTACGGAGGTTGAAAAGAGCCGGATAAAATTGACGACCCTGTATCCTGGAGCTGATGAGGCATCTGATGATTTGGTTTTTGTCCCGGATATCGATCTGTATATGTTTTCATCGTTGTCGGAATATGTTTCCGGATTAGATTATTGTTGGACGCGTGATTCAGTGGATGGGCGAAATGCGTATGTCATTGAAGAAAATAGTTTAGAGACGATATCAACTTCTGTGGATGAAATATTATCGGTTCGCCCCGCGATGAGAATTCAGTGATGTGTGAAAAATACAAGGATATGCGCCGTATTGCGCAGCCGACCTGGCTGCGCGAAATAGGCGCATAGCGAAGGCGTATGAAATAGCCTTCGCCCCTTACGTTACAGCATTACGGGATAAATTTAATAATGGCGTTTTTATCTGAATATTTAAGATTTGATTTCAGGATTTTTCCCGCAAGTGTGCAGTCATAGAGCATGTCTTCGTCGAGCATATAGGATCCAAAAGAGGAGCCGTATTCTTTGACAAATGTGTTGGATGAGAGTTTGGGAAGATCGGCGTCTGTCTTAGTCTGATAGGCGTAGATCATGTGATTGCGAGAGCGATAAAATAAGTTGTTTTCGATGACCGAATTAGAGAATGGATTGTCTCCTTTATACATTACAATCGGTGCACATTCGTTGCCGCAGCCATTGATAGTTCCGCCCCATCCTTCGCCTGTACGGGCAAAGATATTATCAGAAATCGATGCATTGGAATACGCGACAGAGGAACCGTCGGGGATACTGATAATACCAATATTGACATCCTGATAGTTATGTTCAAACAGGTTTCCGTCGAGATGAAGGTTGTCGATTGTTACGTTGTTGTCAGCTTTTCCATACCCTAATTGAAGATTTCGTGCATAGTTGTCATGGAAATAATTATTTTTGAAAGACAAGTTTTTAAAAGCGGTGCCGGACTGAATATTGTAGACAGAAATGGAGGCACTTCCGTCGATGTCATATTTGCTGATAATGCCGCCATTCCAGGCAATTTCGCAGTTTTGAATGGTGATGTTTTTTGTATTTCCTGCGATGTTTATTGTAGAACCGCCGTTATATTTTATTGCAATGTTGTCGATAATGATATTTTCTGCGTTTTCTGCGATACTTATACCTGCCGTTGAACCTTTGACAAGGTGTACAGAGTGATAGAATTCAGCAGGATTTCCGTTGGCATATTTGAGATATAGTCCACCTAAGGCATGTTTGACATTTGGAATTTGAACTTTGACGCCGTCTTTTTCTTTGTCTGTGAGTTTGGAATCGGCGACGGAAACAAACTGCATATTGTCTTTAAGGATTTTTTCCGGAGCAAAGTCAGAACCATCGTCGTTTACAAACTTTTTCTTTGTGACGTCCCATATAGCGAGTTTTCTTTTGGTGACGACGGAATCATTAAAGAGAATGAGAGAGACGTCGGAGACATCGTGATCGAGTTTCCAGATGTGATTGACGGTATCGACTTCAGACCACATATTTTTGTCAGAAACATTTTCGCCGGTGGATAGCAATGGTTTTGTGCCTGTTCCGTATGCGCCGTAGAAGCAGTTTGACATGGGTTCAATCGAGAAGTCGTATGTATTATCTCGTTTGAGGAGGAAAGCACAGCTTGCGTTGTTGCATGCTTTGTGGGCATTTTTAATGGTTGCAAACGGCGAGTCCGGAGAAAGGCCGTCGTTTTTGTCAGAACCGTCGGGGGCGATGTAATAGACTGTTTTACCCGTGAAATCGAGCTCATCTTTGGCTTCCAAAATTTGGGCTCTTCGCTCATCGATTTGGGTTTCGTAGGAGGCTGTTTCTGTATCGGATGCAACCATATCGTAACTTGTAGCAACTGCTGGACAATAGTCTTTGCAGTTGTTAATGCCGTCTTTGTCGATATCGATGTCAGGTTCGCAGAGACATGATTCGGGATAAGCGGAGATCTTTTCATTTGGGCAGCCGAGGTGCTCGGAAATTTTTGTATTATTTGTAAAATAAATTTTACCTGTTTCATCGAAGAATGGTGAGGATTTATCGGCCATTTGAGGGATGAGGTTGCAGGTGTAGTTAAGATTTGTTGTATCCGTACCGACCATACCCCAAATGCCGTTGATGTCCTGGATATAGATATTATTAACAAATTTGGGGATGGAATCCGGGGCATATCGTTTATTGGATATGGCCTGAATGAGCTGGCTGGTGCTTCGATCGAAGATATTGTCGTGGAAGACAAAATTTTTCGCAGGATTATCGGCTTTCCAGGATTTGACGGCGGCGGCACCGCCGGTATCAGCACGTCGAATTCTGCCCCATCCAAAACCGGCAAATCGAGCGATATTGTCATGGATATCGACGTCTTTCATGATGCTGGGGCTCTTTTCTGTGAGGCCGCTGTTATAATATTCTATATTCCATGTGTTATTCTCGATGAGATTATAGGCGTATTCGACATTAGTCATGGAATAATCACCGTCACCGATATTGCCTCGTTGGTGAGTAAGGCCGGTGTCGTAGCTCTGATAGAGCCAGTTATGTTTGACGATGAAATCGTCGAGTGCGCCGTAAATCTGTATGGCATTTCCATATCGCGTTGTTTTGGCGAGTTTTTTATTACCACTGTCTATCCAATATTTATGGATAACGCCGCCGATCCAGCCGACTTCGCAGTTTGTAATGTGCAGAGAATCGGCATGTTCACCACCGGCAATGCCATGCGAACCGCTGAAACGAACGGCGAGATTGTCGATGGTCACACGTTTGATTTTGGCGACATCAATGGTGTGTCCAAAGGTGTTGAATTCGATGGTTTTGAAACGGGTTCCCGGGTTTCCTGCGTCACTTCTGAGGTGAATGTAGCCGGTAATTGAAGAAGAAACAGGGAAACCATCGTCGCTAAGTGCATCCTGTCCATCAAAGAAGAATTCGAGGTCTTCGTCGAGCTCTTTGTGATAATCGAATGCGACCGAAGAATCAGACTGAAGGACGAAACGTTTATTAGGAATATCCCAGTCAGGGATTTCTTTGATGGCGGTTGCTTCGCCATCGTTGAAAATGAGCCCCCCGACGTCGCCTGTGAACTTGTTTTTGTATCGCCAGATGTGGTTAGTTTCGTCCTCGAGTTCCCAATTGTCGGCGAAGGCGCCGTTTTCCGGGCTTCCGTAAATCTTTGGCTTTTCGCCGGTGCCGTAAGCAGCATAGGTCAGGCCTTCTTTGGGACGCCATTTCCCTCTGAACAAGTCGCCACGGTTGAAGAGAATGGCGTCGCCGTCTTTGGCGACTTTGTTTGCTGCACCAATGGTTTTGAATGGCTTTTCAGGGGATTTGCCATCGTTGTCATCGGAACCGGCATTAGCAACATAGTAGATATTCTTCATGCTGGACAAATCGAGTTCGTCTTTGGCATTCAGGATTTCCTGGCGTAATTTTTCAGCTTTTTCATCGATTTGGCGCAGGAATTCGTCAGTGGCTTCAACATTATACGACGTCGGAATGAACGGGCAGATATCAATGCAGTCGGGGAATGAGTCATTGTCTTGATCGACTTCAGGAGTACCGCAGCCGCATGTTCCTGCAGAATCTTTTTTGGTGGCATCCAATGGGCAGGCATCGGTACAGTCTTTGACGCCGTCGCCGTCGGAATCTTCATCGGAATCGACAAAACCGCAGCCGCAGTTGCCCGGTTCTGTTTTGTTTGAATCATTCGGACATTTGTCGTTGCAGTCCGGTGTTTTGTCGTTATCCGTGTCCGTGTCAGGTACGTCACATCCGCAAATGCCCGGTTCAGTTTTTATTGTGCTGTTTGGACAGGCATCTTCTGTTTTGGGGGGATCCTGTGGATTTGAGGGATCCGGGTCTGTCTTATCCTGCGGATTTGAGGGATCCGGATTGGTTTGTTCCTGATCGTGAGCGGGGGTATTGTCAGAGTCTTCTGAACAGGCAGTGACGGCAAAAACGAGCAAAATGGCGAGTAATGTTCTGAACTGGGTCATAAACGCATCAAACTCATAATAAGAGAGGTAAAATAAGTCGTGTTTTGAAACACATGGAGATAAATCATTATAAGCAAATAGCTGGTAAAAGGCAATTTAGTGGTTAGTGATTAGTGGTTAGTGGTTAGGGAAGGATTGAACAAAACGATATTATTAGGCAGGAATTAAAGAGAGCCGGGGGGGGGGCGGGGAATCATGGTTAGGTAGCTTCAAAGGCTTATACCATCTAAAAAATTGAGGATTCCAAAGGACTCAGTCCTTTGGTGGGGGCTGGGGCAAAGCCCCAGAAAACATCTTTATTCAGACCATCCTTAGTGATTGGTGGTTAGTGATTAGAAAAGAGCCGTGTCGTGGCATGTCTGCATTGGTGAGGACAGGGGCAAAGCCTCAGAAAAAATGCAATTATTCAGATTTTTTGGGGGGCAAATGTAATAATATCAATGATTTCGTCTAATAGATTAGTTAAGACATTGATTTCGCGATCGATGCGTTGTGAGATGGCATCCTGAGTTCTAAACAAGTCGGTAAAACGTAAATCAAATAAGTTTTTGATGCCTGAATGCGGGAATTCTAACGAGATATACAGAAAGTGGCCATGTAACATGATTTCGTAATCACCAAATTTTGAGTTGAGAAGGGCTTCAGCGAGTGATTGCGTAAAGAAGTTTTCTGCAGAAATGCCTGGAAGGGTGTTTGACCAGTCGGGGGTGAGCGTGATTGGGTTTTCTATTTCTGAGGAAGTATCATTCAAAAGTTTAGAGAGAGAAGGGGATTCAGGTTGGGGGACTTCCTTTGGAGAGGTTTGCAGCAGCCAGCGAATCATGCGCTGGACACGTTCTTCAACTTCTGAAAGGTTTTGTGAGTTGTCGGAGTTGACAAAGGAAAGTAATGATTCGTGCCGGACGTGCGATAAGATTTGGTCTTCTGTTATGTTGGAATCCTTGTTTGGAACAGCAGTTTTCATGATTTGATAGTGTTTATTGAAGTAATCATTATGCATGATGTCATACGAAAACAGAGGGACAGTTTTATTAGAATGATTTGATTTTTTTAGAGTATAGATGTTAGAATCGGCGATCTGGCAAGGAAGACTGATGATAAGTGTGGATATGCGAAATATTGTTTTGTTTACATAGACTTCGTTATCAGTAAAGAGCAGCGGAAGACCTCGGTAACAGGCATTAAAGATGTCGTCAATTTCGCTGGTGTAGGCTGTGGATGAACAAGTGTTGATAAGGTGTTCAAAATGTTCCAGTCCAATGGTATTCCAGGAGTAGTCTAATACGCCTAAAGATTGCTTAAGCTTTGGAAGTACGAGTGTTTGCTTGTATATATTGGAGCTGGAATTTTTAATTTTTTTGACAATTATTCCAAAATAATAGGGAATGCCAATTAAGAAAACAAAACTGATTATACCGAAAACTATAAGTAATGGACTGTCTTTGGAAATGTCTAATGCATAGGCTACCGCTGCAGGCAGGCCAAGACCAATGCAAAACCCGAGAATCCATGACAAAGGAGTGAGAATTGAGGTGATGAGCAATCGTAGTTTTATGGAGCTCATTTGATCGGTTGTCAGGGTAGCAGCGTCTTTTTCTTTAACGATAAAGCTCATGATATTTTCTCTCTGGAGATTGGGAGGCTGGCAGGTCATTGTCATGCTCCGTGCTTTGAGTATTCGCTTATACTCCATTTTCATACAGAATCCTCTTATTAAGGCAGGTCTGATCAATTACCAATACCACTTTTTTCAGAGCACCGCTTACAACACCGAGACTGTCGAGCCAATTCCAGTACTCATTAAGTACAACAGTAGAGCTTTTTTCATCAGGTTGCGCACTATCATAAGGGGCATTTCTTTTGGTGTATCTATCTTCGTTAGATTCAGATTCAAACCTGCGTTCCAATTCAAACAGTTTATTGCAAAACTCCAATCCTATGGTTTGGGCACAGTTATCCGTTGGCACGCCTTTGGGCATGGCGTTAATCCAATAACGTCTGGCGTGAGCCCAACAACATGCATTAGTAACATTTTTTAGTGTTCCATAGGCTGCGTATCCATCCGAAATCAGGATGCCTTTGAAGCCATTTAGGAATGTATCGGGGCAACAGCCAGCTCGTGATGGTTGGTACTCAAACAACCTGATCTGTAATGAATTGCGTTTTGCCGTTGTGTAACACCAGAGATATGACTTTTGCTTTGGACTTCGCCCCGGTTCCTTAAGGACTTCAAGCGGTGTCTTGTCAGCATGGATAACTGATTGTTCCAGCAGCCTGGCTTTGAAACGGTGATACAGCTTGCTGAGATATAGCTGCGAAATCTGAACCATCCAATTGGCCATAGTCGCTCGAGTCAGCGGACATCTTTTCTGCTTAAACATCTGCTCAATGCGGTATAGAGGAAGCGCATTGACATATTTAAAGCTTATGATTGCTGATGCCAGTGATGGTGAAACGAAGCTATGTTCTATCAGTGGCTTAGGAACAATGGGGGAAACAATTATCGTTTGCCCTGTTTCCATCTCTTCAGAGCGATCAGCATATTTTACCCGATAGATATCTGTCCGAGTTATTTCTGATGGTTTGAAGTTGATTTCTGAGCGCAGAAATTCTTCTCCAATTTTCACAAGAGGCCGTCCATCCTTTGGTAACTCAATTTCAACGGAATGATACTTCAGATTGAATTTCGATGATGCTGTATTCGCTAATCCATACTGGGATGCTGAAAACTCTGGAAGTTTCACAAGCTGTACATTCTCAGCAGAATCCATGTGCTCCAAAACAAATTCTCTGACGTGACGGAGACGGTAATAATACTGCTGTTCTGTCAAATCATTGCACTCACACCAAGCTCGGATCGACATTCCACTACTTCTCTGTGAATCAATAAGCGCCTTCCATTCGGCTAACCGTTCCATCCTTATTGCAGGTAAAACAAAATGCTGTCAGGCAGCAAAACGAAGTGTATCGAAAGTCACCTCACAGAGCGAGCACTTTTTAACGCAACGT
>JAZRVP010000021.1:0-30311 GCA_045599245.1 Myxococcota bacterium | reverse complement strand
AATATTTTTAAAGAGGTCTCGGTTGTAATTGCGGCGCATATTATTTTTTTAGGCTGATACTGGGCGCTACACCGTGTAGCATCTAGTATTTGCCTCAAATTCGAAAAAAAGAACAGCATTTTTTGAATTCCCCTGTTTTTTCCCCCCCCCCCAGCTGAATAGTTACCCTGGTATCGAGGCGCGCTCGCCAATTCACAAAACCTGTGTTATGATGCCTTCTGTGTCGTGCATTTGTTCTTTCGCGCGGCCAGGAGGCTAAACATGGGTATTTATCTCAATCCGGGAAATAGACTGTTTCAATCTGCTCGTGAAGCAAAAATATATATCGATAAATCTGAAATTATCGAGCTGATTAATGAGACGCTTTCGACAAGTGAAGGTTACATTTGTATGACGAGGCCGCGTCGCTTTGGAAAGACGCTCACGGCGAATATGCTTGCTGCATATTACGACAAGTCTTGCGATTCTCATGCGTTGTTCGATGACCTCGATATTGCCAAATCGTCGAGTTATGAAAAACATCTCAATAAATATAACGTCATTAAGATCGATGTGCAGGGAGTGCTGGATAAAGTCGGAATTGAGAATTTTGAACGTAAATTTGAAAAAGAAATTCTCAACGATTTGCACGAGGGTTTTCCAGAACTGGTTTCAGGCAAGGAAAACTATCTGTTTGATGCACTTTATGCGATTTATAAGGCGACAGGCGATTTGTTCGTCTTCATCTTTGATGAATGGGACTGCATTGCCCGCAATTATAAAGACGATAAAGCAGCACAGAAAAACTGGAGCATTTTTTTGCGCGGGATGTTTAAAAATGGGCAGGCAACGCAATATATTGCGCTTGCATACTTGACGGGCATTTTTCCGATCCGCAAATATGGAAGTGAGTCTGGTCTTGGGCATTTTAACGAATTTACAATTGTTTCTCCGCTTCGATTTTCGCCATGGGTCGGGTTCACTTCGGAGGATGTACAGCGGTTATCAGATGAATATCACATGAATATTCAGGATATGAAAAATTGGTATGATGGTTATCTAATATATGGTGAACATTGTTATAATCCGAGTTCTGTTGTCAAGGCTTGTATTAATCATAGATGCGGTATGTATTGGACAAAAACGGAGTCGTTTGAATCGCTTCGACAGTTTATTTCTCGCAATTTTGATGGCTTAAAAGACAAAATCATTCGTATGATTAATGGCGAGCCGCAACAGGTCAATGTGAATAGTTTTAATAATACGATGTATGATTTGAACAGTGCGGATGATGTGATGACGCTGCTCATTCACATCGGCTATCTAGGATATTTTGAGAATCGTGAATCCGCTTACGATGATTCATTGGGCTATGCGTTTATTCCGAATGAAGAAGTGTGCCAGATTTTCAGAATTGCGGTTACAGACTGTGGTTGGATCGAAGTCGATAAATCCATTCGTTTGTCGATCGACTTTATGGAGGCTTTGTTTGCATTTAATGCCGAAAAAGTTGCACAAATACTCGAAAATATACATTCAGAATGCTGCTCAATCTTAAAATATAATGATGAAAATAGTTTAAGCTGTGCCATTGGTTTTGCGGCTTATACGGCGAAAAGATATTATACCGTGGTTCGGGAAATGCCGTCGGGACGAGGATTTACCGATATCGTAATGATACCAAGACCGGGCGTGAACAAGCCTGCAGTGATTATCGAACTAAAATGGAACAAAGATGTCGAATCGGCCATCGACCAAATCTATAAAAAGAAATATCCCAAAGGTTTTGAAGCGTATCAGGGGGATATGGTGCTCGTTGCCGTGAACTACGAAAAAGAAGGGGATTGTTCGCATTCGTGCCGAATGGAGCGGATTGCAGTGAATTAAGGCGTAGTGCGACCGCGAGGCGTATTTTATGGCGAGGCGTCGCGGCGCATCGACATAAAATAGACGAGCGCAAGAGGCCGTATCGCCCTGTTAGCCGTCGGTTACAATGGCTGGCAGGGCGATAGGCCGAAACGGCGTGCCGTATGCCCTGCATAGGCCGTCCCCATGGCAATTTCGCATTGTGAAGCCGTCTTTGCTTGACAAATGTCGGGTCTTGCTTTTGAAATCTCTCGGTTTTGTTTGATTCCGGCGGTAACTGCGATGAAAAAATACAGATTTATTGGATTATTGACGGCTTTTTTGCTGGTCGTCAGCTGTTCAGATGACCCAGATGACAAGTGCATTCCGGCTTGTGACGGAAAAACTTGCGGCCCTGACGGGTGCGGCGGGGAATGTGGGCGGTGTTCCGAGCTTGGCACTCAATGCACAAATGGCGTTTGTCAGTCGACTTTATGCATGCCGAATTGCACCAATCGGGAATGTGGTGATGATGGATGCGGCGGCTCGTGCGGATTGTGTCCTGACGGCATTCAGTGCCAGGGCGCAGCCGGGATTTGTATGGGCTCTTGTCAGGCTTCCTGCGAGGGAAAAAACTGCGGTGACGATGGCTGTGGGCATTCTTGCGGAACATGTCCGTCAGGGTCAACCTGTCTGGATTATGTTTGTGTGAGTGGAATGGCATGCGTTCCCGACTGCAGCGGCAAAGTTTGCGGTGATGACGGCTGCGGCGGAAGCTGCGGTTCGTGCACGGATAATCTGGTTTGTTATGACGGCACCTGTTCCCCATGTATTCCGGCTTGCAATGCAAGAGTCTGTGGGGGAGACGGCTGTGGCGGCTTGTGCGGAACCTGTTCTCCTCAGACGCAATGCAATGAATCTACCGGTCAGTGTATGCCTTATCGCGTCAAAGGACGGTTGCTTCTGGAAACTCAGTCCGTCTATTACGATGCTTATACATACCCTCGATTTGATAAAACCATCGACATCGCTGGTGCTAAAATTCCCCTTTCATTGCGCGATGCTTCCGGACATGAACTCGCGACGGTTACAACGGATGCCAACGGTTTCTTTGATATTTCGCTTTCTCGACTGCCCATTTCCTCCGACTGGATTTCGATCGTTCCCGTCTGGTACATCGCCGGAAAAATGAAAGTGGCTGTCCTCAAAGCCTCGTCTTCCAGCAGTACATATCCCGTTTGGGAATGGACCATTAAACTCGCAAATTTTTCAAATCCTGATGATCCCGGCGATCTGGGCGATATCAGAATAACAATCGACCAGGCTTCCGGTGGACTGTATCTCTATCAGCAGGTTGTGCAGGCTTACGAAGATTTGCTCAATTTTGGATATTCGTTTGACCTGGGGAATCTTCCGTCGATTGCGGCTGTGTGGAAAACCGGTGTCAGCTGGAGCTGTGGCACCTGTTACATGAATACTCCGACAGAAGTTGGAAAGGAAACGGCCGATTCCATGCTCCTGGTCGGGGGCGCAGAACTGGACGAATCCGTGTGGGGATATCCAACCATTCTTCATGAATTTGGACATTACATTCTCGAGATGAATCGTGATGACAGTGAAGGCGGCCTGCATTACATGTCGTCGGCTTGCGAACCCAAATTGGCTTGGAGTGAGGGATGGGCGACGTTTTATGCGCTCATGAACTTGAGCCTGCGGAAAAAGTCGCCTGTGACTCAGTATTGGCGCGTCATTGAATCGGGAAGTTACTGGATCGATTATGCCCATCTCTATGACAACAGTCAGAGCGGATCGATTATTGTGCCTCAGCCAAAGCCCGATTCGGAAAATGCAATGAAACAAAATCTCGCCGAATCCTGGGTCACATATATGCTTTGGGAATTTTTTGACGGCGTTGAAATTCCGGAGCCGACTGTCAATCCCGATCCTGTTGCCCTCGGTGCTATCAAAATGTTTGACGGCATTCGCTCTGAGCGGTATTTAAAACTTCATAAGTATTCATCAGGTAATCGTTCCGTAACCGGAGCCGATTTTGTCGATTATGTCGATGCTGTGGTCTGTGCTCTGTTGGCAAATGATAATGAGACAATGGCTGCAACCTTGATGAATCTTCTCATTGAGAGAAAATTCCCCTATGACCGTTCTCCTGTCTGTCCTTAATCGTTCGGGATGGATGGGATTGATGGAGGCAACATGTCTGAATGGCCTGAAAAATGGTTCGATCTTCCACTCGCTGTTTTCGATCTCGAAACAACCGGTTTCGATGCTGAAAAATGTCAGGTGATTGAAATCGGTATCGTCCAGTTTCTTCGTGGTGAAGTCGTTAAAGTTTATAACTGGCTTGTCGATCCCGAATGCGAAATTCCTGAAGAAATCGTAAATCTTACGCATATTACTCAGGAGGATGTCACGGGACAGCCTAAACTTCGGGAGATTGCAGGGGATATTCTTGATGCCTTCAAAGGGCACGGGATCGTTGCCTATAACGTCGGTTTTGACCGCCCATTTTTGACTCGTAAACTCAATGATATGGGGCTGGAATGGCCGAATGAAAACCCGATCTTTGACCCGCTCATTTACGCCAATCACTTTTTTACGACTGGCCGGAACAAGTTGGGGCTTGTCGCTGAACGCCTTGGAATTTCTCTTGAAGGCGCACACCGTGCTTGCAATGACGCCGAGGCCACCGGAAAAGTCTTTTACGCTTTTCGCGATCGGCTTCCAGAAAGTCTCGAAGGTCTGTTACTCGCTCAAGCTCAGTGGGAACGTGAGTATCTTGAAAGCCATTCCTGGATGAATCGGAAAGGTGGAACAAACGCCCTCAGCAGCTTGATGTCCGGGGACTCTTCTTCAAAAGGCATTACCGCTGCTTTTGCCTATGCCTCTGAAACCGATGTCTTCCGCGCCCTGTACAGCATGGTTCCCAATGCTGCTCCGAGAAATAAAAATAACCTTTGAAACATGTCGTCGAATTTACTTTTTCGTCTCGATAAATGAAAGGTCAAAGGCGCTCGCAAAGAATTGTGCCCCTCCACGGGTCAAATGTTCACAGTCCTGACTTAAAAATTGATGCGTATCTGAAAATACGCGAATTCGATTATCTTCTGTTCTGACTTTTTCTATGAAATCGAGATAGTGATCGCCCCACTGCGATTTCCATCTGACATTGACTTCATCGTATTCCGGATTGGCTTTGACCGTTTGATCAAAGTAATCCGGTTCGTGGCGATGGCGGTATATGCTCCCGTTGTTTTGACCAAAATTTTTGGTGCCTAGGCCATAAACCCGGTCTTCATTTTTGACGTATTTCCAAAAAAATTCCGGAATTGACTCTTTGGCAGTGAATAAAAATACATAGTCACTTTGCTCAATTATTTCGCCATGCTTTTCCTTCAGTTTGTCGAGTTTATAGTCTGTGTAGATATAAGAAATGTTGATTTTGTCGTTGAGTGACGATTCGAGCAGGACGTTTCCCCAGTCTCGTGCAAATGAATTACCGATGATGAGGATATTGAGTTTCTCGTTGTCGGGAAATGGCGTCTGATATTTGTAAATCCTGTCACAATACTCGGAATGCATGCTTCGATGGACGTTGTTGTGATCGATATCGAGCTCCGGAACATCACGGATCACCCCCGCATTCATATAGATCAGCATGGCTGCTGCAATCGTGATTGCATCCACGGCGAGTATCGTTGCCCAAATCGGTTTGGATGAAACTACTGTTTTTTCAATCCAGCGGTACGTCAAATATGAAATGCCAAAGACTGTGATCAAATACAGCACCACAAACAGAACCGAAATCTCATTCGTAAAAAAGTATCGGTAAAATGCAATGATGAATTGGTGCCAGACAAAGATGCTCAGGCTCATTTTTCCGACAAAGGCGAGCAGGGGACATGTGGTTATGGCTCGAACAAGGGAATTTCGGGTGTTGTCCTGGGCAATGACGATGCCTGACAGGGCAATGGTGATGAATAAAAGTGCGGCTGGTGGGAGTAATAGTCCCGTTCCATATTGGGATTCGGCACCAACTACGGGTAAATGCGAACCAATGACGTTGATATCAAAGGTGAAAAGGCCAAGACATATCACCAAAAGCAGGCCGAGAAACGAAATGACGGATGTCCATTGATATCGATTGAGCCACGAGAGGCGATGAAGGTTTAAGCCCACGAGCCCTCCCAGACCAAGTTCAAATAATCGATTTTGCAGCCAGTAAAAACGTATTCCTTCGGCAGTCAGTGGGTTGAGGCCAAACGAAAATGGACACAGGTAGCAAATCACCGAAATGATGCACAGTGAACCCAGAAACAGGTTCATTGTTTTTAGACGGGTGGCGTCGGACTGTTCCTTTTTTCGGCCGAAAAGTTTGTTAAATCCCATTAAAATCAGGGGAAATACGACATAAAACTGGGCCAAAACACCGAGATACCACATGTGCATGAGCGGCTTATAGTCGTTCAAGGCATTCCAATAGTTTTTGGATGTGATCGAAGACAGAATGTTGACCGATAGCAGATTGGAGGCAACCGTAGCCTGAGCCAGATTTTCATAATCGTCCGGCAGCATTCCCCAGGCTCCGACGAGGAGACATAGAACAGAGGCCAGCAGGACAAGCGGCAGAAATCTCAAAAATCTTCGTTTGAGAAAATCAAAGTATTTGAAATCGCCATCCCAAAGATGTCGGCATATCGATGGAATGATGAAAAATCCATTGATAACCAGGAATATATCGACTGCAAGATAACCCGATTTCAGGATGCCAAGATGGTAAAAAACGACAGCAATAATGGCGATTCCTTTGAGGACATCTAAATCTTTTCGGTATGTTTTGGACATAATCAGTGCACACGATGAAAAAGAAGAACGAGTCTAATCCTGATTCGCTATGGCGTTCTTTGGCTATGAAAGTAAATGGATTTTTATAGAAATATAGGGCAAATGCCGTTTATGACGAGAGGCTTCCTCGACACAGTCCGGGGATGCCGTTTTTTCCTTTCTGACACAGGAGTTTTATGGCTCAAATGGCTTCATCAAAAGCCACGTGGCGTTTCCCGGGGACATTTTGGTTTGCCAATTCCATGGAGTTGTGCGAACGCGCCGCTTATTATGGCTTTTTCATTCTCATTACCCTCTATCTTTCATCCGTTGTCGGCTTTACGGATATCGAGGCCGGCATTATTTCCGGTATTTTTTCCGGTGCACTTTACCTTTTGCCGCCGTTTATGGGGATTATTGCCGACCGCATCGGTTTTCGTCGTGCCATGATCCTGGCTTTTAGCCTGCTGACTTTTGGCTATTTCATGCTCGGGGTTTGGCATGACAAAATTTCAGTCTGCCTTTTCCTCATCGTGATGGTTTTCGGATCCGCCTTTATTAAACCTCTCATCACGGGAACCGTTGCCAAAACCACCGATGAAACCAATCGTGCCAGAGGCTTTTCGCTCTTTTACTGGACCGTGAACATCGGCGCTTTTCTTGGCAAAACGTTTATTCCGTTTGTTCGACAGGGCATTGGCCTCGAATACGTCAACTTCTTCTCGGCGGGCGTTTGTCTTCTCGCGCTTCTCATCGCAATTACCTGTTATCATCCCGAAAAGGTTGATGCGGAACGAAAATCGTTCAAGGAGCTTTTTCATAGCCTGTGGAAGATTTTGACCAATGCACGACTTTTGCTCCTGACGTTGATCATTGCCGGTTTCTGGACCGTTCAGCAGCAGCTTTATGCCACCATGCCGAAATACGTCATGCGCACTGTCGGTGAAGATGCCAGACCGGAGTGGATCGCTAACGTCAATCCTCTCGTCGTCGTGATTTGTGTCATCTTTGTGACACAGTGGATGCGCAAACAAAAGGCTATTACTTCGATGACAATCGGTATGTTCATTATGCCGTTTTCTGCGTTTGCGATGAGCCTTGGGCCCTGGCTTCGCGACGGTTTCGGAGATTCCATCCTGGGACTTCATCCGTTTACGTTCATGCTTGTCGTCGGAATTGCCCTTCAGGGACTCGCAGAATGCTTTATTTCACCTCGATTTCTTGAATATTTCTCACTTCAGGCTCCAAAAGGTGAAGAGGGTGTTTATCTCGGGTTTTCGCATCTTCATTCCTTCTTTTCGGCCATCTTTGGCTTCTTTATCAGTGGTTTTCTGCTCGAAAAATATTGTCCGGCCCGGGAGTCTCTTCCCGATACACTGACGGATGTCGAAATCGCTGCACGGTACGCCAATGCCCATTACATCTGGTATTATTTCGTCCTGATTGCAGCTGCCGCCGGTGTTGCACTCGTTATTTACACCGTCATTTGCCGATCGATTGATAGGAAAAACGGTAAAAATGACACCGAAAACGTGGCTTTGACTGATGAATCATCGGAGAGAGAAGCTGATGCAGGGGCTTCGAAAATGGATGATTCTGAAGCAGAAAAAACAGCCGAAGAATAAGCGTTTTGCACAAAAAAGCCCGCCTTCCGGCAGAAGGCGGGCAAATCATTCCAGTTCAGTGAAATGATTTTATTTCACTGTATCGTAGTAGTAATACGTTCGAACCGGGTTGTGATCGGAGATATTTGCATAGGCATTCCCCGTTTGAACTTCATAACGATAGAGCTGCATTTCCGGAGAGAAGAATGTGTAGTCGATGATGACGGGAAGGTTCACCATGGATGTGTATTGCACAACCTGGGGATCAGACGTCGTGTTCACATCCTGGAAGTCGGACAGTGAAGCTTTTGCTGTTGTTCTCGCGTCGAGAAGGCCGGATTTGATGCCGAATGTTTCATGCGAGGCAATGAAATCTTCGGGAAGCCGATCGGCTTCATAGACGCCGGACATGAAACCATTGAGTGTTTTGAGGAGGGTTTCACGCGTTTTTCCGAGAATGGCGCCGGCCGCTGATTCGAAAATGATCGACAAATCGATGGTGTTGAAATCGCCGCCGAAAAAGACATGGGCTTTGGGATATTTGTCTCTGAAGGACTGGATAAATTCTGCCGATTTTTCGGCGCCGTAAACGCGAACGCGTTCGTTGTCTGCAACGGGGCCTATGATGCCGCCCAGACCGTCATTTGAAATGACGCCGTTGTTCGGGTTCCAGTGGGTCGAGCCCGCAATGAATATTTCGCCCGTTGCTTTCTCTTTGAGAACGGCAATAAAAATGATGGTTTTGTTGACGTTGTAAAGGTTGTTGGGATCGTACGTGCTGCATACGCCGTTTCGTATCTTGAGGTTGCAGTTTTCGGGCAGACCGTCCCAGTCTGTGGGGGGAAACAGGGGCAGGGTGCCCGTTTCGAGCAGTTCAAAACGGTCTTTCTGATAGAGCATATTGGTAAACAGAAAACAGCTTGCTGCCTGATCGTCTGTGACGCCTTCGGCAAAGGCATTTTGTCGATTTTCGCCGCAGGTAAAGGCTTCGCCGAAGTCATGCCACGTGTCGGTGATTTCGGTGTCGGCCCATTCATAGCCCAGAGCTTTGAATTGGGTTGTGATTTCCGGCGTATGCCAGTTGGGACTCGCTTCGACGATGGCAAAAATATCCGGGACTGTTTTCCAGGCATTCATTTCGCTGAAAAGGTACTCTGCACGAGGAGGCACCGGTTTTCCGCCCCAGGAGGCATAATCGACCTGAACGTTCCAGTTCATGAACGATATCTGTTTGGCCGTCAATGGAACGCATGAACCCCTGGTAATTGTGCAGGCCGAAGAACAGGCGGGTTTCCCGCCTTCCTGCCACTTTTTCGACGGATCAAAGGCTTCACAGGTTTCGGGAACACCTGTCTCACCATCGCAGATTTCATCTTCATCGATCTGACCGTTTCCGCATGAATCTTCGACACAGGAACCGGCCGTGAGGGCTGTGCAGTCAGTGGCACAGCTCGGAAATCCGCCCTTTAGCCATTTTTTTGTGCTGTCAAACTCTTCGCACGTGTCGGGAACCTTGTCGCCGCCATCGCATACTTCATCGCCGTCTGCGATGCCGTTTCCGCAAAACGGTTTAGGCTTTTCGACACAGGTTCCGGCTGTGATTGACATGCAGTTTTCGGCACATGCCGGTTTTCCGCTCTCTTCCCACTGTTTGGAGCTGTCAAAAGCATCACATGAGGCCGGCACTTTGTCGTTCAGGTCACAGACTTCTGTGCCTTCAGCAATGCCGTTTCCGCATTGTACAGCTTGTGCTGTGTCTTCGATGCAGGTTCCAGCCGTGATGGTTTGACAGTCGGATGAACAGGCCGGTGCGCCGCCTGTTTTCCATTGTTTGGTGGCGTCAAACTGGGCGCACGTCTGTGGGACCCCCGTCAGCAGGTCACATTTTTCGCCCGCATCCAGGATGCCGTCTCCGCAGACTGCGGTTTGGGGATCGGAGGTGACGGGAGCGGGCGGCTCGACGGGATTTTCGTCTTTGGAATCGTCTGTGCAGCCTGCCGCTTGAATGACCAGAAAAAGACCGAGAATGGGGAGAATGGCATGGATGTTTTTCATGATTTTATGCTGGAGAGTGGGTTGTGAGGGCGATGACGTGCGCCTGTCGCACGTCTCCATATAAATTAGCAGGGCGTATTCCCCAAAAAAAGAGGTGTTTTCACCCTTTTTTGGGGGATAGCCCTGCTCAGAAGCCGTCGTATTGCCAGCGGCAATAGACGGCATAAACAAGAAACGAATCAGGCCACGACGGCGTCGCCGCTTTCTGCGGTTACGTCTTCTTTCTTTTCGAGATTTTCTTCGATGAGTGTCGAAAGACTGCTCGATTCGCCGACAACCCAGATGAGATTGCCGGGGGTGAATATCGTGTCGGCCGGCGGACTCATTTCGACACGCCCGTCAGTTTCGATGCCGATGACCAGACATTTGGTGCGCTCTCCGATGCCCGATTCCCGCAGCGTTTTGTATGCAAGACCTGACTTTTCGAGAATGGGGATTGCGATGCAGCGCAGATTTGCCTCGTCCGTACGGCGTTCCGAAAGCCCTCGCGTGAAGGAGCGCATCGATTCGATGTGAAGTTTCTTCATTGAGATGTTGTAGGGCGCATGCGTCAGGGATTTGAGGTCGTCGATTTTGCCGACGATAAATATCGTGTCATCGAGCAGAATCCTGGCGTCGCCCGCAGGAATGTTGTCGGAAAACGAGTCGCCGTGCTCGATTCGAATGATAAACAGGCCGTGTTTTGCGCGAAGATTGAGCGATTTGAGCGTCTCGTCGATAAACGGCGAGTCTTCGTCGACGCGGATTTTGGCAACCGAAAGGTCGTCCGAAAGCCAGTCGCCCTCGCGAATGTCGGTCAGAGACGCAAGCTTGTCGCCGGTGCGTTCGTTGGCTTCTTTCTGTTCTGCAAGCTCGACTTCGTTGTAGTTGAAAAGGAACTGCTTTTCGATGCGCCTGTAGTTGACAAATATGCCTTTGAACGAAATCGAAATGAGGAAAACGCCGATGCCGATGCAGGCATTGATCGCCCAGTCAAATGGCGAGTAGGCCAGAACTGCAAAGACGATAAGACCGGCCACGAGAAGGATGCGGATGAGCTGGAGGGTGCGAAGAAGGTTTCGCTGTCCGCCCTTGAGGAGCACGACAAAAAAGGCGTGCTGCATGTTCGACTTGCGAATGACCAGTGCACTCAAAAACGGCATGATACAGAGCATCATGACACCAAAACAGATGCCCTGGCTGATGAGCTGTGCGTTCGTAAAATCGAGGGTTTTGGCAAATGAATCGAGTTTGGGTTCGATATAGCCGCCGACAAAAGAAACGATGCCGACGATGAGAACGGACAGAATGAACGATTCAGAGATAAACTGCCGGATGAGAATGCCTTTTTTGTTCGGAGATTTTTTGAGTTCCGGGTTTTGTGTGACGGCGCCGCGCGACGTGATTTTTTCGGGCAGGCGCTTTTCAAGCCATGCCGTGAGCGGATCGGCTTTTTTCAGAACCATCGGCATCGTGATGGTCGTGATGACGCACACGACGATGACGACGGGATAGAGATATTCGTCCAAAACGCCTTTGGCAATGCCGAGACTGGCGATGATGAACGAAAATTCGCCGATGTTTCCGAAGCTCATGCCTGCGTGAACGGAGTCCGTGAGGCTGCGTCCGGAGGCAAAGACGCCGAGCGCGGCCATGATGGGCTGAACGATGATGACGACGGCCAGAGCAAGCAGGATGTCGGCCCAGTGCGTGAGAATGACGGACGGATCGGCAAGCATTCCGACGGAGACAAAAAAGATGGCGCCGAAGAGATTTTTCAGCGGAGCCATGAGTGTTTCGATGCGATGCGCCTCAAATGTGGTGCCGAGAATGGAGCCGATGACGAAGGCGCCGAGGGCTGTCGAGAGACCTGCTTTTTCGGCAAGCATGACCATGCCGAGGCACAGGCCGAGCGCAATGATGAGAAGCAGTTCGTCTGTCAGATGCGGCTTGAGCTTTCTCAGAAGCGACGGAACGATGAAAATGCCGCTCAGGAACCAGATCGACATGAAGAAAATCACGCGCATGATCGAGGTTGAGACTTCCATCGCGAGCGAATCGCTCTGGCTGAGCGCCAGCATCGGGAGGATGACGAGAAGAAGGATGGCCACGATGTCTTCGACGACTTCGACCCCGTACACGATGTGGGTAAAGGGCTGGCCTTTGAGCTTGAGTTCCTCAAACGCCTTGACGGCAACCATCGTTGACGAAATGGCCAGCATGCCGCCCATGAAAATGCTCTGCGTCGTGCTCCATTCAAAGATGCAGCCGAGCCCGAAGGCCGCCAGCATGACGCCAAACAGAATGGAAACGGCCGTAATGGCGCCGGTTTTGCCGACTTTCAGAAGACTCTTGAAGTTGAATTCCAGGCCGAGGGCAAACAAAAGGAAGATAACGCCGATTTCGGACCACGTGTGAATGCTGGCCTTGTCCGTGACGTTGGGCAGGATGGAAATGTAGGGGCCGGTCAGAAGGCCCGCAAGCAGATAGCCGACGATAACGGGGAGTTTGGTGAGTTTGCAGATGATGGACGTGCAGCCTGCGGCTATCAGGATGAGCGCCAGATCGGCAATCAGCGGATATTCAGACATAGTGCAATGAGCTGAAAAAGAGTGAAAAGATGTGGCGCAAGCGCCGAAAAAGACAACTGGTGCGTATAGTTTAAAAGAAATTTGAAATGTATGATTAAACAAAATTTATTTTTTAGTGTTGGACGGACGCTATGCCTTGCATACGCGTCCGCCGCCGGACTATGCCTTTGGCAAGGCATACGTCCGGCATTGTTTTGCCTGTGGCGGATGGGACGACATACTCGCCGGAGCCGTGATGCGGCTGAAAATACCCGTCAGACGCAGCGTTTATGCCGGCTGGCGCGATCGTGCTGCCGGCGCATCTATGACAATGCTTTGGATTTGATTGCATTTGCGTGTTGTGTATCACGGGTGTTTTTTTGTAAAAAGGAACAGCTGTAGTGACACTGGTGTCATGAATTAACAAAGGAAGAGAAAATGAACATCGAACAGGTTAAGACTCTTGCAACAGGCAAACTGAATCACGAAGATTTAATCAAATTCTGCCGTCAGATCATTGACTGCCTTCAAAATGTGTCCTCGGATACAGCATGTAAGAGCGTTGAACGTCTCAATAAGCTGGTCGAGAGCTTTGATCACATGCTTGATAAATCGCCGGAATTGGTCTCTCTCGATCTTCAGTCACTTGATGCATCCGTGGATGCTGCCTGGTGTGGAATGAATGTCGAACTCGAAAATCACCTCGAACATCCAAATGAGAAGGTCAGAACGGCTGCCGCAGATGTTCATGCCGTTTGGTCCCGAATTTCCGATCCGACGGAACTTCCTTTCGAAGAAGAATATGCCCGCATTAAATCACTGATTGCGATCATCTCGAAGATTCCTGCCGACGTAATGAAGGCTGCCGGTGTGGACGAATGGTTTGATGCCCTCAAAACACGCAATGAGGAATTTGTGGCACTTTGGGGCAGCAAGGCGGACAGCGATGCGCAGCGTCTTGCCAATCAGGTTAAGAAGGCCCGGGGAGAAGTCGAAGATGCGTATGGTGATCTCGTTTCCTTCCTCAACGGCTGGGTTCGATTTGCTCAGGTCGATGAAAAATACAACGATATCGACGGCGAAATTTCGCCAATCGTTGATAAGGTCAATGCCATTATCGATGAGTACAATGCGATGTTTGCCGAACGGACAAAAAATGTCAGTAAATGCATTGAAGATATTTTGAATCTGATCTAAACAGGCGCTCGCAAAGATGCGGAAAAGGACGACATGGATGTTGTTCCTGGCATTGCAAATCAGAAAAAGCCGACAAGGATGTCGGCTTTTTTTGTACCCTCAAAAAACGAAAGTGACAATTTTTGCGCCTGAAGTGACAAAAATTATCGATACAGCTCAGCCACTATTAATTTACAAATCTTCTGAAATATGAGCAGAGATTGGCGAAAGATGATGAGAGCCGGGGGGGCCGGCGGGGGAACAATTGTAAGGCAGCTCCAAATGCTAATACCAACCTAAAATATTGCGGATTCTTAAGGGCTCAGCCCTTAAGCGGGCTTCGGGGCAGAGCCCCGACTGAGCTGTAACCTGTGCTTGTTTAAAATCGGTGTTAATTGTAGACTGAAAAGAAAATTGTGGATAATATGTTAAACGGTTTATTGTGTGATGAAACAGTTAAAATACAACAGCAAGGAGAGTTGTTATGCCGAACGTGACATTTTTCAAAATCCTGGCAGATTTATCGGTAGCGTCGAAGCAGCATAAGCTTCCGCCCGAAGACAGCTGGAAAGCGCCGCAGAACGAAGGTGAAGAAACCAAGAATAACTATATCAATGGTGTCGAAAAACAGAAGTGGGGTGCCGGTGTTGAAGTTGCTGACGGCATTATTTCGTATTTCGTGACGCAGGATCCGCATGTCTATCATACGACGACGGCTGCGACGATGACTGAAGCATACAAATCGTTCATCTACACGATGCTCGATGCCGTCGAATCGGCTTTCAATATGTGGCGTCCGACATTGATGTTTCAGAATATCAAAATCAATGGTCCGACGGCCGTCGGAAGCAAAGGCTGCCTGAAAGCCAACGGCGATTTTTATGAAATGTTTAAAATGTATCCCGGCCACAATCAGTTTATCCTCGGCAAACATTACCCGAAATGGCGCGATGCGGTAGGTAAGGGCGTCAACAACTGCCTTAAAAATTATGTGGACGGTGTGACCGTGACGGGTGCCCCATGGTATCCGGCATTTGCCGCATTTCCCGGCCCTGTCGCGCCCCCAATGCCCAATGTCGCATGGCCGCTTATCGCATGTCCCTCGACGGGAATGGCCGATATCACCGTGCCTGAAAAACTTAAAAAGGCCATGCTCAAGGAGTTTGATGACGGGGTCGCCGAAAAATGCCATGACAAAATTCATGAGACGATCTTTGAAGCCATTGCTACGGCTTTGGCACCGGGATTTTTAATCTGGGTATCGTCCCAGATGGTTAATCTCGTCATGGGAACGGGGCAAATTCCGACATTTGCACCGCCGGTTGTTCCGGTTGGTCCGGTCGTAAACGGTCAGAATATTCCAGCTCCCGGCAACCTGATGTAGTCACATGATGTTTCGTTTGAAATCCCTCGCATTCGTGTGAGGGATTTTTTTTGTCCTGCGTCCGCCTGCCAATTCATGGGACAAAAAAAGCTGCGCATGCCTTTGGCAGCGCAGCTTTAGTGGTGTTCTGTATTACAATGAATTATTGAACGGCCTTGTCCATCGGAGCTTTGTCGCAGACATCGCCGACGCCGTCGCCGTCCCAGTCGCCCTGACCGAGTTTACTGGATGCATCCTTATCTTCGGGACGAACGGGGTTGAAGACGGTCGGACAGTTATCGACATCATTCGGGATGCCGTCGCCGTCGATATCGTTGGGATCGCTGTATTCGCCGTCATACATGGTCGTGCCCTGGCTGGTCGTGTCTTTGGGGCGCGTGCGGATGGGAACGCAGGTCGGTTCGTTTGCCGGCGTGCCGCAGAAGAAGAGATCATAGGCTTTAGCTTTATCGATTTCGGAGTAGCTCTTCGTTGAACCGCTGAGTTTCGTATCGACTTTTTTGCTGATGCCGCAGACGTTAACTTTGTCACCGGTTGTCATGATGTTTTCATCGCCGTAGATGAGTTTGCCGTCGATCATGACGAGCGTGACATCCTTATTTTCGGCTTCGAGAACGGCGCGGTGCATGATTTTGTTGCCGGTTCCTTTCTTAAAGACGGAAATATCGGCGACAAGTCCCGGAGCAATATTGCCGATATATTTCTCAAAACCGAGGGCAAGTGCGCCGTTATAAGTCGACATCATCCAGATGTCGTAATCGGAGAAATGTTTGTCGTAGAAATAGGTGTTGAGGAAATCGACGCACTGGAATTCGCGCAGCATGGTGGCGGAACCGGAATAAATCCAGTCGGATCCTAGCGCGATGGGAACGCCCATGTTATCGTAAACCGTGACACGGGCTGTGTCACCATAAAGGGAAACATTGGTACGCGGCGACCAGATGAGTTTTGCGCCTGTGTCGGCAAACAGCTTGATATACTTCGGTGTCGCAGAAACACCGTGAATAACGGCGAGTTTGGATGAAAACTGATTGGCAAGTCCCTTGCTTGCATCGCTCAAGCAGGCAAATTCGTTGAGTGCGGCGTCGCTGATGCCTTCACCGATGTGCGGGCCATAAACGTAATTTTGTTTGAATTGGCCGCTGAGTTTGTATTTGGAGCAGCCACTGGTTGCGAGCGTTCCGCCCTGATCGCTAAGCGGAAACGTATCGTAAGTTGGGAAGTTGGATGCGCCGGTAACTTGATTCTTTTTATCGATATTGCGAGTCAGACCGGCTACGGAACCGGAACCAAAGATAGAGGTTGTACCACCCATGAGCTGACGGAGTTCAGGAACTTCGTTGTTATTGGTCTTAGGACCGGGAACCTTCTTATGACCTTCGTTTCCGGTACGCCAGTTATGACGGTGATCGAAACGTTCTGCGCCCCAGGAACCGGGGGTGGCGTTTGAATAGGTGATGTGATCGTGGGCATTGATGAACCCGGCGGAAATGACGGCATTGGGGCAGGTAATCACGGTTGCGCCGGCGGTATCAGCGTTGCAACCGACGGAAGTGATTTTGCCATTTTCGATGACAACGGAGCCGCCGAGGTATGTTTTGTCTTTGGTCAGAATATCGCCCTGGAGGACGAGTTTGGAACCGGAACCGGAACGGCTGCAGGTGTTGCTGCCTTCAATGGAGAGTGTAGCGCAGGTTTCGACCGGGGGATCGTTTTGGCCGCTGATCTGTTCGGTGCCGTATTTTTCGAGGGAAGCTGTTGCGGTGCTGTTTTCCTGAATGCCGAGGATATCGTATTTGGCATCGACGACATGAACTTCGCCCTCACCGGCGACCGGGGTTACATTGCCGCTGCCGCCCTCGCCGCATTCATAGCGATTATTTTCGATACGGCATTTTTCGCAGGGCAGATACTCTTCGCTATTTTTGTAGCATGTAAAGGCGACTTCTTTTCCATCTACGACACCGCATGTTTTGACGTAACTGTCATCACAGGCGCAGCCTGTGTAAACAAATTCGTTATACTTATCGCCTTTTTTGTGATCGGCGCTTGGGCCATTTTTACACGTCAGATCGGTTTCACCGCCGACTGAGCATGATTTTCCGTCTGCCGCGCAGCCATTGGAACATGTTTCGGTTTGAATGGCATTTCCGACGCATTTGGTGAGGACGTTATTGGCGCAAGTGACGGGGTATGTGGCTGGATCGCACTGTTTGGTGGGGCCGACAGGAACATCGGAGCCGTTGCTGCAGGCAGTTCCTGTGGCATTGCAGCCGTTTTGACATGGGACGGGCATAACGGATCCGGCGATGCAGGTTGAGAGGATGCCGTTGGCGCAGGAATTGGGATAGGTGGCGGCATCACATTGTGTTGATGGTTCGTTGCACTTGTTTGTTACGGAGTTGCAGCCATTTTCACACACAGTGGCACCGGGGTTTCCGTTGATATCACATGTGATGAGCATATTCCCGGCGCAGGAATTGACGCCGGGTGTGCAGGAAGCGGAATCATCGTCATCATTGCATCCAAGAAGGCCGATGGCAGAAATAAGTCCAGCACATAAGAACAGCGAACGACGCGTGAGAGTCATGTTAACCTCCGGAAAAAGGAAACGCCTGCCATAATGAATAGAAATGATGGTGCAAGCCTTCGATTTTTAGATTGATAAAAAGATAAAGTCAAGGTGAGAAAAAATCGGTGACTAGTGGTTACTACTCACCGGGGCTCTGCCCCGGACCCCGCTGGGGCTTTGCCCCTGTCCTCAGTTCGCAATATAAAATGAACTTCGTTTCCCGAGCCTGTCGGCTCTCCAATTCGTTCATTTCATTTGCTCACTGGGCTCTTTGGTTTTCGCCATTCACAGGATGGCGAAAATCCTCGGCCCCCCACCAAAGGACTGAGTCCTTTGGAATCCTCAATATTTTTAGATAGTATAAGTCTTTTGGGCTGTCTTACAATTGTTCCTCGCCGGGGCCCCACCGCCCGGCTCTCATCATTTTCTGCCTAATAAGTGCGAAATACTCTGCTCATATTTCATGTCGATTTGTGAACTATCCCTGCCTGAGCAGTAACCAAATAGGACACAAAAGAGATAAAATGAGTTGAACAAGACGAATATATGACTTATAAAACATTCTTGGCTTCTGAGCCTGTTAAGTGCCGGTTTGAAGCGGGAGAAGCATACAATCCCATCAATTTTTTCCTTTCAAAATGTCTTCCAATCTATCCTGTCTCAACCTACCTTCTTACTTCAGCCCCGTGCTTCTTCCACTTGAGACCGGCAATTGACCCTAACTAAAAGACAAGCCGATAAAGCAGCAGAAATAAAGCAGATTAAAGATGGATAAACCGCTTGCATTGTATCGTCGCTATTTATGGGAAACGAAAAATATCTCGTGGGTATATACCTCGAGTGTGGACCAGTTACTTTCGTCGCGACGTTTGTATTTGGAGAGCTGCGCAATGCCGCAGCACATGCTGACGGAAGTTCAGCAGCGCGAAGTGGATGACTTGATCATTTCGGCAACACTGGCCGCAGAGTCGCAGGTGGAGCGTGATTCCTGGGGCTGGACGGTGAGAATTCCGCTCAAGGCGTGGGGGATTTTCTGCGGTGTTGAGGCGGAAGGGATGGTGTGTGCGCGGTTCAATCAGCTGCCGCCGGAAGCCGCACAGGATCCGATTGGCCTGTTTGCCGTTCAGCGTGTGTCTGCGGACGCTCCGATGCGCCAGTCTTCATTGATTCCGTGCGCGACATCGACCCATTTTCTTGTCGAGCAGTATTTCGAGGAGTCTGAACAGCTCCCGGCTCGCATTGCCATTCAGGGCAATGAGGCGTTGATGGCTTTGAGCATGCCGAATGCGGAATGGGATATCGTTCGCGATATGTCGGAAAGCGACCTGTTTTCGCTGTTTCACGAACTTTTGAAAGAAAATGAAGTCCGGTCGGATGAGCGTGCAAAGCAGTCAGATGAGGGGCTTTCGGAGAAAGCCCGCCAGATCAAGGCGCAGTTTGCGGCTGCCAAGGGGGATGCTATTGGGACGATGATTGGCGATCTCAAACTGATGCATGAAGCCGTGTTTTTCTATGGCTGCCGGTGTGATATTCACCAGATTCGCCAGATGCTCGACAACCTTCCCGAAGCGCAGAAAGCAGAGCTCTGGCAGGGGATGGACACACTGGATGTCCAGTGTCCGCGATGCGGGCGGACGCATGTCATAACAAAACAGTAAGGTTGATTTGTGTCACGCAAGTCAGTCGGAGGCGTTTAGACAGGACGCCGGAAAAGGGCCGCATTGAGCGGCCTTTCTTATTTTGAAATATTCATCGCGTTGAAAGCCGCGCGATGGTCGGAAACTGCGTTTGATAAAGAATATTTGAAGTGCATGGAATGCGTTGGAGGAAAGGATGTCAGGACGACCGGTGATTATTCAGAAGTATGGGGGGAGTTCGGTTGCGACCATAGAGAAGCTGGAAGCCATTGCGGATCGAGTGGTTGAACGTTATCGAGGTGGCAATGACATCGTGGTGGTGGTGTCGGCGATGGGGAATCGGACGGATGAGCTGCTGAAGATGGCGCGGGAGATTATGCCGGAGCCGCCGGCCAGGGAACTCGATATGCTGCTCAGCACGGGGGAGAGGACGACGATGTCGCTTTTGTCTATTGCGATACAGAAGCGAGGCGTTGAGTCAATCAGTTTTACCGGAAGCCAGTCGGGGATTATCACGACGGATTCGCATTCGCATGCGCGGATAATCTCGGTAAGGCCGTATCGGATACAGGATGAGCTGGAGCGCGGGCGGATTGTGATTGTGGCGGGATTTCAGGGGACCAGCTACAAAAATGAGATTACGACGCTTGGCCGGGGCGGATCGGACATGACGGCGATTGCGCTTGCGGGTGCGCTCAGTGCCGAAGCGTGTGAGATATACAGCGATGTGGACGGCGTTTATACGGCGGATCCGAAAGTTGTTCTGGATGCGCGCCGTCTGGACGAGATCTCGAGTGCGGAGATGCTGGAAATGGCGCAGCATGGGGCAAAAGTGCTTCATGATGAGGCGGTTTTGTATGCGCATCGTCATCAGATCTCGCTGTATGCGAAGAAATCGCATGTGAAGGAGTCGAGCGGGACGGTGATTCGTCCGGACGGGTGGCCGGAATATGCGCTTGATGCTTCGAGGATACGGGCGCGGGCGATTGTGACGGCCAAGAAGGTGATCTATGTGTCGCTGGAGTGCAGTGACAGAGGCGCGATACTGGGGGCGATAGAGGCGTGTGACGGAGCGCGCGTGATGGAAATGTCGCTTTCCGGAGGGCGTTTTGAAGGCGTTGTCGATATTTGGAACTGTGCGGATGAAGAGATGGTTTGCGAGCGTCTGATGAGGCAGGCGCAAGACGGGGAGATAAGGCGCGACATCGGGAATGTGACGGTGGTCGGGGAAGATATTGGCCGGACGGCGTCGTTTGTTGTGGATTCGGAGCGGCAGTTAAGAGAAGCCGGTGTGAACGTGTTAGGGATGTTTACGCAGCCGAATTCGATAACGTTTGTGGTGGAAAAAAGCGAGGTTGAGGCTGCGTCCAGAGTGCTTCATGAGAAGGTGTGACGGAGCGTATTGCCGGAGGCAATAGCGGAGTCGGCGATGCGTATGGCAGGCCGGGAGACTGCCATAGCATCGCGCCCGTTTGAACGAAAAGAGAAAACGGGCACATAAGAAAAAGCGTGAAAAAATAAAAAAACGCATTAAAAAGTAGTCACTGACGCTCATTATCGGGTAAAGTCCAAGATGTTTTGATCTCGGTTTACGGGAGGATTAATCGATGAAGTTGAGAGCAACGCGCTGCTTGATGGCGGCACTATTGTCATTATGTGTATGTTCGCAGGCGAATGCGGAAGGATTTGATGTCCGCCAGTTTTATACGATACAGGGAAGCGAAGGCGTATTTAGTGTTGAGTCGTCGAAGACGCTGGAGCATTTGGACTATGATGTGAAGGCGATGATGGATTATGCGAACACGCCGATGCAGTTTGAGAGTGCGGAAGGCTACAATGCAAAGCTTGAGCATTTGCTGTCGCTGAATTTGTCAGGAGCGATCGGTATTTTGGGATTTTTGGAAGCAGGGATTTCGCTTCCGTTTGTCCCGTATGAAAGCTACAACGAAGACTTCGATTATATCCCGGAACGTGTTGCGAAGCCGGAAACAGGCATATTTGGCGACATGCAGGTACGCGTGAAGGGGACGATATTAAAGCGGGAAGATTACAGCGGCTTTGGTTTGGGTGCGGGCGTGATATTTTCGATTCCGACCGGGAAACAGGATGCCCTGATTGGTGATGTTTCGTTGTGGGGACGTCCGTATATCGTGGCGGATTATGAAATCGGTCCGGTTGAAATGATGTTGAATGCGGGCTTTACGTTCCGGAAGAAAGCCGAGTATCTGGACTACACGTCATCGCATGGATTTAATTACGGTTTTGGTGTGAATTATCATGCGATACCGGACTGGCTGGATGTGAAGGGGGAAATCTACGGTGAGACGCCGATGAGTGATAAGGCGACGGAAGGGCATCATCAGGCGGCAGAATTTTTGCTTGGTGCGAAAGTGAAGACGCCGATCGGGGTACATGTGACGGCGGGTGCGGGTGCCGGGATAGGGGATGGCACGAAGAATCCGAAATACCACGTTTTGTTTGGTGTGGAGTATCAGCCGGCCAACAAGGATACGGATGGAGACGGCATTTATGATCGAAAGGATGTGTGTCCGGACGTTCCGGGAGTGGAAGAGTATGAAGGGTGTCCGGTTCCGGATACAGACAGCGACGGGTGGTGTGATTCGTGGCTTGAGAGCGAGGAACTGGCGCAGAAATTTGGGTGCGTGATGACGGATGTTTGTCCGGCCGAGGCCGGCGTGGATGAATTTGAAGGATGCCCGGTTCCGGATACGGATCTGGATGGCTGGTGCGATGCATGGATAACGGATCAGGTTCTGGCCGATCGATTTGGATGCCAGATGTCGGATGCGTGTCCGTCGGTTGCGGGCGGAGCGGAATTCAGCGGCTGTCCGAATCCCGATACGGATAACGACAAGTGGTGTGATGCATGGATAACAGATCAGGCTTTGGCCGATCGATTTGCGTGCAAGATGACGGATCGTTGTCCGGAACAGTCAGGTGAAGATGAGTTCAGCGGCTGCCCGAATGCAGATGCGGATGCCGACGGCCTTTGTGCGCCGTTTGTCGAAGAACTGGGGCTGTTTGAACTTTATTTCTGTTCCGGAACGGATAAATGTCCTGATGCACCGGAAGACTTCGATAATTTCGAGGATGAAGACGGGTGCCCGGATGCGGACAATGACAGCGATGGTTTCTGCGATTCGTGGGTATCGGAACAGGGATTGTCGAAGCAGTATGAGAATGTCTGCCGAGGCATTGATATGTGTCCGATGGAGCCGGAAACGATCAATGGTGTGAAAGATGATGATGGCTGTCCGGACAAAGGCAAGCAGCTTGTCGTTGTTCACGAAGACAAACTCGAAATCAAAGACGTGATTTATTTCGACAACAACAAGGCGACGATTAAGAAGAAATCGAATGTTCTCCTGAACCAGATAGCGGCGACGATACTTGCGAATCCGAACATCAAGCATATCACGGTTGAAGGCCATACGGATGACACGGGTAAGTACGAAAAGAACATCGTATTGAGCCGTCAGAGAGCCCAGTCGGTTGTGGATTATCTCGTGAAAAAAGGCGTGAGCATGGATCGTTTGAATGCGGTTGGCTATGGACCGGATCGTCCGCTTGATCCGTCGAAGACGAGCAAGGCTCGCGCGTTGAATCGCCGAGTCGAGTTTGTGATAACGGAACGCAATAAATAATTCAGGGCTCAACTTGAAAGACGGGGCGCGATAGATATCGCGCCTCTTTTGTGTCTAACGGGGTGAAATATGGCTTCTAAAAAGGAACAGGAAACAGGAACGAACGTCTCAGAGGGCACAGTCAAGAAGCGGTCGCGGAAAAAAGCCGAGAAACTTGATGAGGTTTTGCCGGGGGATGCCGTGCAGGGGGCGGAAGTGGCAGGCGAAAAAGATGTTTCAGGGATGGAAGCCGCTGATGAAGTATCTTTAAAGAAAAAAAGAGTGAGAAAAAAGGCGGCGGCGCCGTCGGATTCTTCAAGTGAAGCGGTGACTGAAGAGACAGCAAAGGCGGTTGCGGCGGCTGACGAAGCCGAGAAGAAAGAGGCCGTCCCGGAAGAAGCCCAAAAGGATGAACGTAAGGCGATGCTGACGCCGGAACTCGTTCAAACCCCGGTGACATTGGGGAGAAAAAGGGGGAGACTTGTTCAGCAAAGGCCGGCAGAACGACAAATCGTGAGTTCTGAAAGTGCCCGGGAGTCAGCCGGTCCGGTTTTTGAGGCAAAAGCTCTGGATGTGGTGCCGGAATTTTTGAGTTTTCCCGTGATGCTTCCTGGATTTTATCCGTTAAAGTTTCCAGGATTTTTTCCGCCGCGAAAGGCTGGAAAGTTTCTGTCGAAAGATGAATTTTTCGACAAAAGAGTCAGGTGTTCCGGGCGCGTTCGCAATGATGCAGGCGATCGTCCGAACGTTCTGAAAGACCGCGATGATGTGGCTGGTGAGGAGCTTTTGCCGAAGCTTGGACATGAGTCGATCGAGGCCTGTGTCGGGATGCTTAGGGGGGCTGAAATCAGAGCGTCCTTTGATGAATTATTGCTGCATGAGGCGGAGTGGTGTCTCGTGAGCAATATGTACAATTATTTCAGAAAGAGTATGGCACCGGGCAAGAAAGATGAGCTCGAGCAAGAGCCCGTTCAAGTTCGGGATCCGGTTGAAGAACTGATGATGGATGCGGATGCCGGTCCGGATCCTGTTGTGGAAGCGATATTTGAAATCTTCGAAAAGCCGCTTGTCCCTCTCTTTCTTCAGAACGAGGATGAGTCGGAGCTCAGGGAGTTTTATATTTCGCAGCATGCGGATCGAATTACGAATCTGCTCTGTGACTGGGCCAGGTCACTGGAGTATATCGAAAAGAATGTGACCGGTGGGCCGGATCATCAGTACCTGAGTGTAAAATTTATCGAGAGATTTAGAAAGATAATGGCACTTGACGAGGTATCGTCACAGTCGCAAGGCGTTGTATTGCCTGATCTTTTTTATCGCGACAAGCTCCACCTCGATGAAACGGATTTGTTGCTTCTGTGGATTATGGCATCCCATGAAATCGATCCGAATTTCCGGATGGCGATGCGTTCGACGTGGAATCAGCAGACTGTTGTGTACATGAGTGCATGTGCATTGATGAGATTTTTCTGCATGAATCAGGCCGAACGCAATGATCTGTTGAAACGCCTTTCGGCGTCATCGCGCATGGCATCGTGCGGGTTGTTTAAGGTGTTGCCGGGAACGGTTCCGACGCAGCCGATATCGTTTGAGATTATTCTTTCGGAGCAGATTATTTATCAGTTTACTGGGGTCAAATCGTTATCAGTTGCGTCGACGCAGTATGGCGAACTTCAGTTTCCGCATTTTTCCGATGATACGTATGTTGCGCCGAGTCATTTCCAGACGTTTGCCATCATTAGAAACTACTTTGAGCGTCCGAAACTGAATGGGCAGTTGAACCTGGAGCATGAGAATCTCGATTTCATTCCGTCTCTGGCATTTCATGTGGAAGGCTTGCCGGGAAGTGGCCGGGCGACACTGGTCAAGATAATCGCGTCTCGGTTGGGACGGCCTGTGATCATGGTTCAGTGCAGTCCTTTGGCGGGCATTCATCCGACGGATTGTGAAGAGTATTTGAAGAATGTATTTATTGATGCATTTTTGATGGATGCGATTGTTTGTTTCAGGGATGCGGGGCCATTGTTGACGGAAGAGCGGACGGCGTCGATATTTTCTCGCCAGCTGGCAATTCGTCCTGTGGTATGTGCATTTTGTACGGAGCTTGCGGTAAAGATTCATCCCGTCGTGGAGCCGACGATAACTTTCAAGGCGAAGATGGACGGGAATCTTCGAGACAGTGCGGTTGATTTCTGGAACCAGCATTTGCATTTGCCGCAAATCGAAACGTCGCATGTTGATGTAGGGGCACTGAGCCAGAGGATGGCTCTTCAGCCGTTCCAGATTCAGAAGGCGACGAAACTTGCGTACTATTCAACGAATAATACGCAGGGAGGAATCTCGTTGAATAACGCGAGTCTTGAGAAGGCAGCAGCGGTTCAGGTGACGAAAAATATCGGCAATCTGGCGTTTGTCAGTGATCCTGAGATTGATTTGACCGATGTGATCGTGAGCGATGACATCATGGAGAAGATCAAGAAGATCATTGGGTCTGCGATCAACAGACGGCGTGTATTGTATGAATGGGGATTGTCGAAGCGAATTCGTCGAGGGACGGGTGTCATTGCCTTGTTTGACGGAGAGCCGGGAACGGGCAAGACGCACAGTGCGGAAGCGATTGCGCATGAATTGGGACTGTCGTTGATGAGAATTAATATTGCGACGATGGTCGATAAGTACATTGGTGAAACAGAGAAGAATTTGACGACGATATTTGAACAGGCGCGTCCGGACATGCAGTTATTGCTGTTTGATGAGGCGGATTCACTGTTCACGAAACGAACGTCAAATGTGTCAAAATCGAACGATCGATACTCGAACATGAGTGTAAACGTGCTGTTGCAGCTTGTGGAGCGATATGAGGGCGTAAGTATTTTGACGACGAACTTGAAGAATGCGATTGATCCGGCCTTTGAAAGACGAATCACGTACAAGATTTATTTTCCGATGCCGAAGCAGCCGGAACGGGAACGTCTGTGGCGATATATGTGTCCACCAGAGATATTGACGGCAGAACCGATAGATTACGAGTGGCTCTCGGAATTGGAGATGAGCGGTGGTGAGATAAAGAATGCGGTATTGACGGCGGCCTTTACGGCGGCGACTCAGGGCGTTCTTCTGGACAGCGAAATTTTGTACAATGCTGGAGTCATGGAGGCGTCGGCAGCGGGTCGAGTAATGAAGCGGTATGAGACGGGAGACGATTTTAGCGAGTATTGATGGAGAGAGCGTTGGAAGGGATCATATCGGAATACGATGAGGAGTTTAACGGGATCGTTGTTGAAGAGTCAGGCGTGAGCGTGATCATTCCCGGTGTCATGAAAGGAGAGCGAGTCCGTTATCATATCGAGCACAAGAGTCCGCATTGTGCGAAGGCATGGGGGCGGTGTGACGGGCTTTTAAAGGCATCGCCGTCGCGAGTGAAGGCTGTTTGCAGCAGTTCGTGGCCGTCATCCGGTTCGTGCAGCGGTTGTCCTTTAATGCATATTTCGTCCGAGATGCAGAATGAACTGAAGTCGGAATTGGTTCTCAAAGCACTGCATTCGCGGGGCATCAATTATATCCGTCATATTGACTATACGCCGTCCAAAGATGTGGTTCATTATCGGAATCGGACGGATTTGGTCGTGAGCGAGAGGCGCGGGCGCCTGATACTGGGGTCGTACAAAGCGAGGTCTCACGAAGTCGTCGAGACGAAGTATTGTACGATTTTGAGATCGCCGTTGAATCAGATGATGTCTTATTTATGTGAGACGGCGAATCGCATGAGAATACCGGCATATAAGGCGGCGTCACAACCGGGGGGAGCCCTTCGATATGTGTCGTTTTTTGCCAATGAAAACGGAGAAGTGCTCATTGATTTGGTGTGTCGGAGTGCGAGTGGAAGCAAACCGGCGTGGGTGGATGATTTTGCGAAAGCTCTGAGTGAATTTTCACCGGTTCGAGGGATAAGTTATTCGTTGAATGACTCGGAACACAATGCATTGCGGGTGAGTGAGTCGAAGACCATGTATGGGTTGTCGAGGATATCGGAGGCCCATGGGAGCATCGTGTCATTGTATTCAGCCTCAGGATTTACGCAGTTAAATAGCGGAATTGCGGCCGTGATTTATGGTCGAGCGTGCGTGTGGCTTTCGTATCGTCCGGGGATTGTATGGGATTTGTATTGTGGGGTTGGGGCGTTTGGCCGAACGGTGTCACCGTTACGGGCGCTGTATGGTGCGGAATATAGTGCAAGTGCCATTCAGGCGGCCCGCCTTTCGTCACAGAATGATGAATTTGAGTCGCATTTTGAGGTCATGGATTTGGAGAAGACGTGGCCTGATTGGCCGCATCCCGATGTCGTTCTCGTTGATCCTCCTCGCAAAGGGTTGTGTGAGAATGTGATAGGGCATCTATTGGAACTTAAGCCGGGTGTGGTCATTTATATGAGCTGCAATCCGGAGACGTTTGCTGGTGATGTTTTGCGTTTGTCATCGGCGTATGTTTTAGAAAAAATAGAAGCATTTGATATGATGCCGCAAACGCGTCATGTCGAAGTATTGGGGATGTTAAGAGCGCGATAAAGTGAATTGCCCCTGGCTGAGCAGTAATTGACTGATGAAGTAAAGTTTTGCCACAACTTGAAAACGGCTTTTGAAACGTGTAATTAATTTTTGTTTTTCGCAGATATGAAGAAGCTGCGATGGGAACTAAAGGAGAAATACATGAAACGTTGGTTTAAAGTTGCAATTTGCTCACTCGCTCTTGGGGCCATGCTCAATGGCTGCTTTGGTAGTTTCGGTGCGACGCGTCTTCTCTATAATTTCAATAAAGACGTTCATTCGAATGTTTTCGTACAGACCCTGGTTATGTGGTGCTTTACGATTCTTCCGGCCTACGAGCTTTTCATATTTGCAGACTGGTTGATCATTAACATGATTGAATTCTTTATGGGCCATAACCCGATCGGAAGCAACGTGACCTATATTCCCAATGAGGATGGCACTGTAACGGCAATGGGAGAGAACGGTGAATCCCTGAAGTTCACTGCGGTTTCGGACAATCGCATGATCGTTGAACACGATGGCGTTGTTCTTGGTGAAATTGCCGTTGATGGGAACAAGAATATGACGATGACGAACTATGCGACAGCAGAAGTTCAGGTTGTCGATATGAACGCGATTCCTGCGATGTAAAAGTCAGGCAGTCTCCTGTTTGGAGATGTAACCGAAGGAATATGAAAAGCACCCCAAAAGGGTGCTTTTTTTATCGTCGATTTGCGTGGCAAATGGCGATGGCCAGTGCGTCAGAGGCATCGACAGGCCATTGATTTTGAACGCCGAGAAGTATTCGGACCATTTGTGCGACTTGAGTTTTTTCCGCGTGTCCGAAAGATGTAATACTTTGTTTGACGTCGGTAGGGGAATACTCGAACAGAGGCATACCAAAGCGTGCGCAAGCGACGATGGCGACGCCTCTGGCATGACCGAGTTTAATGGCGGCATCGGCGAATTTCTGGTGAAATATGCCTTCAAAAGCGGCTTCATCTGGCTGCATTTTTTCGAGATATTCATTTAAGAAGGTATCGATTTTTAGGAGTCTTTCGGTGAATGGGGCGTCGCCGAGGACGAGTCTGTTTGCGTCAATGTATTTGAGTTTAGAACCGTTGAGTTCAATGACGCCGTAGCCCATGTATCGAGAGCCGGGGTCAATGCCGAGAATTCGAGTCATAATTTAGATGTAGCAATTATTGAAATGCGTGCGAAGCACGAACGAGAACAAAAGAGCGCGAGGGTATGGTGTGAGAGGAAGGGGATAGAGTGTAACTGTTGAACAGGGAGGGGGCGTTAATGGGAAAAAGTGCGGACGTATGCTGCAGGCATAGGCCGCGCGGCATGGCGTATTGGCCGCAGGCCGATAGCCATGCCCCCCAGAAAAAGAAAAAAAAAGCCTGCCCGAAGGCAGGCAAAAGCGGAAGGAAAGACGGCGATTAGAGATCGAGTTTTTCCATGATTTCGTCGGAGATGTCGGCGTTTGTGTAAACGTTCTGAACGTCATCGTCATCTTCGAAGATACCGCAAAGTTTCATGATGGAAGCGGCAGCTTTTTCGTCGACTTTAATGAGATTCTGGGCGACTTTTGTGATTTCGAAGTTTTCGATTTTGTAACCGGCTTCTTCAAGTTTCTTAGCGACGGCGGCGACGCTGCTGGGGGCAGTAATAATGACACCGTCTTCATTGACGTCATCAGCGCCGGCATCGAGAGCGGCCATCATGACTTCATCAGGATCGTTTTCGCCTTCGAGGGTGATTTGACCGAGCGTTTTGAACTGCCAGGCGACGGAGCCGGCTTCGCCCATTTGACCGCCATTTTTGGAGAACATGGAACGGATATTGGCGACGGTACGATTTTTATTATCGGTAAGTGTATCGATGAGGATAGCGACGCCGCCTGCGCCGTAACCTTCATAAACGTTCTGATCATAATGAACGGTTTCGCCTTCACCGGAACCGCGTTTAATAGCGCGTTCGATGTTGTCTTTCGGCATATTGCAGGCTTTTGCTTTCTGAATGGCAAGTCTGAGAGCCGAGTTGAATTCGGGATCAGTACCGCCTTGAGCAGCAACGATGAGCTCGCGGACAACTTTTGTCCAGGATTGAGAACGAGCGGCATCGGTTTTAGCTTTTTTATGCTTAATAGTACTCCATTTATTATGACCTGACATAAAACCTCACAGAAGGGACGGCCTGAAAGTTATTGTCACAAGGGAGAGGGGCGTCCCATAAAGCCCTCAAAAAATGACGGCCTAAACTACACCTATGATATGCCAAGGGACAAGGATTATTTGCAATTAACAATGAACAGAGTTACAGCTCAGGCAGGATTAATTCACAAATCTTCTGAAATATGAGCAGAGATTGGTGAAAAACGGATTATTTCGCAATTATAAGGCAGAAAATGCAGAGAGCCGGGCGGTGGGGCCCCGGCGGGGGAACAATTGTAAGGCAGCCCCAAATGCTAATACCAACCTAAAATATTGCGGATT
>JAZRVP010000020.1:0-36207 GCA_045599245.1 Myxococcota bacterium | reverse complement strand
AGATAGTATAAGCCTTTTGGGCTGCCTATCCCTTGTTCCTCGCCGGGGCCCCATCCCCGACTCTCATCATTTTCTGCCTAATAAATGCGATATAATTCTATTTTCGCCAATTTCAGCTCATTTCACATAGATATATGAATTAACCCTGGCTGAGCTGTAACCCATTATTCATTGCTAATTCATTGCATCATTGTCTCTTTTTCCTATATATAGGTAATTAGGGGATATGTAGTTTAACACCGCGTATCTTCATACGCTAAATAAAAAGGAGATTTATTTTGTCTGATTCCGTTGCGGGAGCGGCTGAAGCTCCCAAGAAAAAACATCCAGCCGGTCTGAAGTTCCTGTTTGGAACCGAAGCCATGGAACGTTTCAGTTATTACGGCATGAGGGCCATTCTCGTCCTCTATCTGACAGCCGCAACCACCGCCGCCAATCCCGGCCTTGGCTTTGAACGTTCCGACGCATTGTCCATTTACGCTATCTACACCTCTCTGGTTTACCTCACGCCGCTCATCGGCGGCATGCTCGCAGACCGCTACCTCGGCGCCAGAAAATCCATCTTCATCGGCGGTCTCGTCATGATGCTCGGCGAATTAGCACTCATGCTCTCCTCCGCCTCAAACCTCAATTTCCTCTATCTCGGACTTACCCTGCTCATCCTCGGAAACGGCTTCTTCAAGCCAAATGCATCCACCATCGTCGGCGAACTTTACGAAGCAAACGACCCCAGAAGAGACGGCGCATTCACCATCTTCTATATGGGCATTAACGTCGGTGCCTTCTTCTCTCCGCTCATCTGCGGAACACTTGGTGAAACTTTCGGCTACAATTACGGCTTCGCTGCCGCTGCCGTCGGCATGTTCCTTGGCCTGGTCATCTTCTATCTCGGTCGAAAAAAATTCGGAAAAGCCGGATTCCCGCCCGAAAGAAAAGTCGCTGAAAACGCCTCCCTCAGCAAACGTGACATCATCGACATCACCTGGATTACCGCCGCAACAGCCGCACTCGCCTTCATCTGCGTGGCCGCTCTTCCTTATATCAATTCCGCTTCCGACAAAATTCCTGACGCCGCAAAAAGCATCGCCGGAATCGTCATCGTCGTAGCCTGCATTACCGGTCTCTTTGGCCTGGCCTACAAAGGCGGCGATAAAGAACTTCTCAAGAAAATTGACGAAGCCAAACAGTATCTCGCCGAAAAAGACAGCACGGCTGACAAAAAAGACGCGACTGCCGCTGATTCAGAAGAAAAGACAGATGCCCCCGATGCCAATGCCGATGCCAAAACAGCCAATGTCGATGACGACAAACTCGCCGAAATGACAAGAATCGCCAATATGACGGAAGCTGACATCAAAGCTGAGACGAAAAAAATCGCCATTGCCGACATGAAAGCCGTCGCAGCCATTCTCCTCATCTGCATGTTCGTCATTTTCTTCTGGCTCGGTTTTGAACAGGCCGGCGGCACAATGACGCTCTTTGCCGAAGAAGAAACCGACCGAATGCTCTTCAACTTTGAAGTCCCGGCCTCCTACTTCCAGTCCATCAACCCCATCTTTATCGTCCTTCTTGCACCGATCTTCTCCAGCATGTGGTACAAAATCGACAACTCCAAGTTCCGTTTCAGCGTCATTTACAAGATGGTCATTGCCCTGTGTCTTCTCGGCCTCGGATTTGTTCTGCTGTACGCGGGTCAGTCGACGGTCGTTCGCGATGCCGTCACAGGCGTCATTACGGCCAAAGCAAGCATGCTCTTCCTCGTGGGCGTTTACTTCATTCACACCTGCGGCGAACTCTGCCTGAGCCCAATCGGCCTCTCCCTCGTGACGAAACTGAGCCCCGCCCGCATGGTATCCCTCATGATGGGTGTGTGGCTTCTGTCCTCGGCCATCGCAAACTTCTTTGCCGGCAACCTCGAAGCCATGCTCAAAGCCTATGATGTTCCCCTCTTCCTGTTCCTGATTGGTTCGTCATTTGGCGCAGCATTCCTGCTCTTTATCGTCGCTTTCGGCCTCAAGAAGTGGATGAAAGGTTATTAATTTCTACAGGCTGCCTGCGGCCCAAAGGACCGCAGGCGGTTCGGCCTATGCGCAAAGCGCATACGGCCTCACAAGCGCGGCTATTGACATACGCCGCGCTTTTTTTTTGTTTTTGGCCTGAATTCATCGCACGCCCCCGACTTCACGATGAGCCCCACCCGCACAAACAAACAGTTTCAGTGCAAATTTTGAGGAGAACGCGATGCAGACGTTACTCTTCACTCGGGGCTCTGCCCCGAACCCCGCCAAAGGGCTCAGCCCTTTGGAATCCTCAATATTTTAGGCAGTTTAAACCTTTTGGGCTGCCTAACCATTATTCCCCGCCGGGGTCCCATTCCCCGGCTCTCATCAATTTCTGCCTTAAAAAAAGCGTAGTAATTAGAGTTTCACCCAATTCTGCTCATATTTCAGTAGATTTGTGAATTTACCGCAGATGAACAGTAACATACAGACAGAAAGTTGACCGTTTCCATCTCGCAACAGAAATGAAAACGCATTATAAATACGGAATACGTCTCAAAAAGAGACATGACACACAGGAAAAGGAGAAACGAAATGCAGCTTAGTGAACGCGTAGTAGACATTTTCAAAGCGATAGCCCAGGTCCCCCGCCAGTCCAAACACGAAGAAAAAGTCGCGGCATGGCTGGTTGAAAGAGCAAAAAGCGACGGCTTTGAAGTCGAACGCGACGGCGCAAACAACGTCATCATTCGCGTACCAGCGACGGCAGGCTACGAGAAGAGCCCGATTCTGGTGCTTCAGGGCCACATGGACATGGTTTGTGAAAAGACGCCTACTTCGAAGCATAATTTTGACACGGATCCGATCGAAGTCATCATCGAAAATGGCTGGATGCATGCCAACGAGACGACGCTTGGAGCAGACGACGGACTTGGGGTTGCGATGGCTCTGGCCATGGCAGAAGACCCGACAGTCGAACATCCGGCCCTTGAAATCCTCGTCACAAGTGATGAAGAAACGGGTATGACGGGCGCAAACGCCCTTGTTGCAGGCCAGATCAAAGGCCGCATTCTTCTCAATCTGGACAGCGAAGACGAAGGCATTTTTACGGTTGGATGTGCAGGCGGCCGCGAAACGAAATCGACCCTCAAACTGACCAAAGCCGCGATTGCAGCGTCATCCAAAGCCGTTTCAATTCATGTTTCCGGTCTTCTTGGCGGCCATTCCGGGTGTGAAATTCACCTCGGCCGCGCCAGCGCCATCAAACTCATGACGCGCATTATTTACCAGATTCTCAGCATCAGTCCGGCCGCTCAGCTCATCGATATGAAAGCCGGTTCTGCTCATAATGCCATTCCGAGAGATGCCGTTCTGACCGTAGCAGTTCCCGCCGAAGACGCCGATAAAATCGTGTCCAAAGTCGACGAAATGTCCAAAATCTTTGCCTCCGAATATGCCAAAGCCGATCCCGGCGCCAAAGCAAGTGCCAAAGTATCCGATGCCTCCGGTACGGCTTATGACAGCGCCTCTCTTCGCAAAATCGCCGATGTTCTGATTTGTTTCCCGCACGGCGTTGCAGCCATGAGCCAGGACATTGCCGGCCTCGTCGAGACTTCTGCAAATCTTGCATCCGTCAAAATTGAAGACGGCACGCTTCACATCCTCTCAAGCCAGAGATCGAGCGTTGCCTCAAAACTCGATGCCATCACGTCCCGCATCGAAGCCTGCCTGCGTCTGGCCGGCGGCGAGGCAAGGTCCAATGAAGGATACCCAAGCTGGAAACCCGAAATGGATTCAGACCTGCTCAAACGATGTGTCGCTCTCTATGCCAAACGTTTTGGTCATGAGCCCAAAGTTGACATCATTCATGCCGGCCTTGAATGCGGTATTATCGGTTCCAAAATTGCGGGCATGCAGATGGTATCGTTCGGCCCCACCGTGGTTTCCCCTCACTCCCCGCAGGAAAGAGCTGAAATGGCAACCATTCCAATGGTTGCCGATTTCCTCGTCGATCTGCTCAAGAGCTATAAATAATTCATTGGCGGCAATGTTCCTGTCTGACCCTGATGTCAGGCAGGGGCGTATGGGCGAAGCCGATAGCCCCGGCCCGTGCGGCGTATGAGGCAACGCCGCATAGACGCACGATGCATGGCGTATGGGCCAAAGGCCCATAGCCGTGCCCCGCAATGAGATACAAACGCCGGTCACAAAGTCTCAAGATGCACCAAAGGCGCATAAACACTTACATTGAGCAGCTAAAATTCACGTATCATCATGGCGTTTTGAATTTTCACGAGGCGAAATTCGTTATAAATTGCGGTGTTCTGTCTGCCATTACAGAGCAGAAAAGTCATGCCGCAAAGCGGTAATTCATCAACGATGCGCAAAGCGAGTGCTTCTGTGCTTCAAAAGAGGAAGGAAATGAACAAGATCCGATGCATGATTAACGACGTGCAGTACGAGATCGAAGGCGTTCCGCCGACGATGTCTCTGCTTCATTATCTGAGAGATGTGCTGCATCTGACCGGTACGAAGGAAGGATGCAACGAGGGCGACTGCGGCGCATGTACGGTCGTGTTCAAGGACGCCTCGGCCAAGCCGGAGCCGCGCTATCGCGCCATCAACTCGTGTCTTCTGCTTCTGCCGATGATGCATGGCAAGAAATTCTATACGATTGAAGGCCTTGCAAAGAATGGCAAGAACCACATCGTCCAGGACTCGATCATGAATCATTATGCGTCGCAGTGCGGCTACTGCACGCCGGGCGTTGCCATGAGCCTTTTTGAGGCCACGTACCGCCATGACATGAAACAGCCGTGGCAGTTCACGGAACAGATGGCCGGCAATATCTGCCGCTGCACGGGGTATCGTCCGATCATGGAATGTGTCCATGAAGTTGCCGGCACGGGCAGGGACGAATTTGATGCAAAACTTCACGAAGCCGATATGGCCATCGATACGCTCGATTACGAATGTGACGGCGTTCGTTTTTATGTGCCAGCAACCCTGGATGAAGCCTGTGATTTCAAATCCTCGCACCGCGAAGCGATGCTCGTTTCCGGATCCAGCGACATCTCCGTAATGGTCAATCATCGCATCCGCAAATGCGATACGTTCATGAGCCTCGTCAATGTCCCGGAACTGCGCGACATCACCATGGACGACAAGGGACTTCACATCGGCGCGATGGCTCGTCTTGCCAACCTCGAAGCCGTTTGTCAGGATGAATACGTGCCGTTTGGCCGCATTCTTCGTTATTTTGCATCGCATCAGATCAAGCAGATTGCGACGGTCGGCGGTTCCGTCGGCGGCGCCTCCCCCGTCGGCGATTTTGCCCCCGTTCTGATGGCTCTCAACGCCTCCGTTCGCCTCGTTTCCTCTCGCGGCGTTCGCTCGATTCCGATGTCCGAATTCATTCTTGGCTATCGCAAGACCGCCCTCGAGTCCGATGAAATAATTATGGCGTTCGATGTTCCGCCCATTCCAAAGAATGCCCGCTGTGCATCCTATAAAGTTTCCAAACGTCTCGAAATGGACATCAGTTCCGTTTCCGGTACGTGCTATGTCGAAACCGATGACAAAAATATCGTCACGGTAGCCCGCCTTTCCTTCGGCGGCGTTGCCGCCATTGCCGGTGCCCGCGCAAAACTCGCTGAAGCCGCCCTTATCGGCAAGGAATGGAACGAAGAAAACGTCGAAATCGCAGCACAGAAAATTGCCGAAGATTTCACGCCGATCAGCGATTTCCGTGCAAGCGCCTGGTATCGTCAGACCGTCGCCTGCAACATTCTTCGCGGCTTCTATCAGGAAACGCTCGAAAACCGCGTTCCTGCAAGACTTTATCGTCCCACATCCACCATTCAGCTGGAGCAGTAAATCATGAAAGATCCCAATCGTACTAGCCCGCTTCATGAAAATGCCGTTCACGAAAGCGCATGGAAACATGTGACCGGACGTGCTCAGTTCGTCAATGATATGCCGCTTGCGCCGCATTGCCTCGTGTCGAAAATCGTCGTTTCACCGGTGGCTCACGGCATTATTAAAAATATCGATACGACGGAAGCCTTGAAAGTCCCCGGTGTTGTCGCCGTCGTTACCGCCAAAGACATCCCCGGCGTCAACGACTCCTCTTCATGGGCCCACGACGAAGAACTTCTCGCTTCTCGCGAAGTCAACTGCATCGGCCAGAATATCGCCCTCGTTCTCGGCGAAAATTATGAAGCCTGCGAAGAAGGCGCCGCAAAAGTCAAAGTCGACATCGATTCGCTTCCTGCCATTATCGACATCCGCGAAGCCGTCGAAAAGAATTCAATGCTTCCCGGGTGCCACATCATCGCTCGCGGCGACCTCGAAGAAGCCTGGAAAGATGCCGATTTCATCCTCGAAGGCGAAATCGAATCACCGGGACAGGAACACTGGTATCTCGAAACACACTGCGCCCAGGCTGAAGTCAATGAAGACAACGACGTCGTCATTTATTCCTCCTGCCAGTGTCCGACCGGTGTTCAGGGAAAAGCCGCAGAAATCCTCGGCATCGACGCGTCCCGCGTTGTCTGCATCATGCCGCGCATGGGCGGAGGCTTCGGCGGAAAGGAAACTCAGGGCGCACAATATGGCGGACTTGCCGCACTCGGTGCATGGGTCACACGACGTCCCGTCCGCGTCTGGCTCAACCGCGATGACGATATGAGCTGGTCCGGCAAACGCCATCCGTTCTATTCCAAATATAAAGCCGCTTTCAAAAACGACGGCACAATGATCGGCCTCTATGTCAAGGCTTATGCAAACTCCGGCTGGGCACAGGATCTCTCGATGTGCATCCTCGACCGCTGTCTGTATCACCTCGACGGCTGCTATTACATCAAAGCCCTTCATTTTGAAGGCTATACGGCCAAAACGAATCTTCCTTCCAACACAGCATTCCGTGGCTTCGGCGGCCCGCAGGGCTTCATGGTCACTGAGACCATTCTCAACCGCGCCGCTCGAAAACTCGGCATGGATCCGCTCGAAATCCGCATCAAAAACTACTACGGCGATGCCCCGCGAGACATGATGCAGTATGAAACACCGCTCAAAAACTTCCGCGTCCCGATGATGACCGATAAAATCATCAAATCCTCTCGCTATTGGGAACGCAAGGCCGAAATCGACAAATTCAATGCCCAGAGCCGTTTCGTCAAACGCGGTATCGGCTTTATGCCGGTCAAATTCGGCATTTCTTTCACGAACACAATGCTCAATCAGGCCGGATCGCTCGTCCTCGTCTATACCGATGGTTCCGTCGCCATCAACCACGGCGGTTCGGAAATGGGCCAGGGCCTTCATACCAAGATGATCGCGATTGCATCCCATAACCTCGGCATCAAACCCGAACGCATTCGCCTGATGAACACGCGTACCGACAAGGTGCCCAATACATCCGCAACGGCGGCATCCAGCGGCACCGACCTCAACGGCGCAGCCGTCAAAAACGCCTGCGAACAGATTACGGCACGTCTTCGCAAAGTCGCCGCAAATCACCTCGGTATTGCCGATGCCGATGTCGAAAAAATCCTCTTCGACGACGGCCGCTGCCTCGCTCCGGGCAAAGACCCCATCGAAATCGAAAAAGTTATCAACTGGGCTTATGCCGATCGCGTTCAGCTTTCTGCTGCCGGTTACTATGCGACGCCCGACATCTATTACGATGTCGAAAAAGGTCGCGGCAAGCCGTTTGCCTATTATTCGTACGGCGTCTGCGTGCTCGAAATCGAACTCAATACGCTGACCGGTGAATACAAACTCGTCGATGTCGAAGCCATTCACGACGTCGGTGATGCAATTATTCCGAGCATCGATCGCGGGCAGGTCGAGGGCGCTTTTGCTCAGGGTTACGGCTGGCTGAGCAGCGAAGAGCTCGTCTGGGGTGCCGACGGTTCCCTCAAGACGCATTCTCCGGCGACGTACAAAGTCCCGACTTACGGCACGATTCCCGATCCCGAACATTTCCGCATCTCACTTCTCGAAAATGCAACAGCAGAAGCCGTTCACGGTTCCAAAGCCGTCGGCGAACCGCCGTTCGTACTCGCTCTTGCTTTGGTTCAGGCTCTGGAACAGGCCGTCATTGCTTGCGGTGACGATGCGAAGAAAGATCCGCAGATCCATTGGCCGGCCACACCGGAATCCGTCCTTCGCGCCATTTATGCACAGCGCGGTATGAAAATCTGATGTGGGGCGCGCTATTGCTGAGCCGTTGCGCACAACGGCTCAGCAATACGCCGCGCATGAACGCCGCTATCCCTGCGGAATACGCGGCGTTTTTTTACGAGATGCATCTATGCCCCATTCGCGCATACAAACGCACTATTCATGATAGTAACATTCGAAGCAGTCATCGCGTTTGCAATCATTCAATTTGTCAGCATCATCAGGACATGCTGATTTGTAAACGAGCTTGCCATCTAAAAATATACAGACTTCATTTTTGTCATTTTTTTCACAATACGATTTGCCATCATCGCATTTGGCTTCCGTTTGATTTGTTCGATATAAATGTGAATCATCATCTTTCACGCATTCGTATTTTTCCATTTTTGAAAAGCCGGCCTCACCATACAGAGGTGAAATATGCTCACCCGGCTTATCACACTTTGCCTTGAGAACAGGTTCACCATTGACGACAACACATTGCTCCTCATAGAAACAATCAATGCATTCCACAATTTCACCGTGTTTCATGCCATTCGTACACACGGCATCTGTATCAGAATTAGAGCATCCACTCTGACACACGGCATCTGTATCAGAATTAGAGCATCCACTGAGAAAAAGTATAGACGCAACAAAAAACAAAAACTTTTTCATATAACCTCCAAACATTACCTGAGAACAGCATATTGGATATAATATACCGCACTCTTCCTCAAACAACCGCAAAAGATGCCAAATCCGCATCACGTGGCTAATAGCTATTTCTCAAATAGAATTCAATGCGAATTACCACGGGATGCGATAATTGAGACTTTTCCCCGTAACCCATGTATTGCGAAGTCAAAGCATCAGACCGGAAGTTTTTGGATGAGAGCCAAGGAAAAATAAATCGCCAAATTTTCAGGTATACGACGATTGCCACCTCCTGAAGCAAACATGCCAGGCATGGAAGGAGAGAAATGCGAGCTTTTCGAATCAGAATAAAATGAGCGAAATACCGCATTATTTCAAGCGATGAGCTGGTATAAGAAGGAGTCAAAGCGGAAAACTTGTCGATCAATTGCCGACGCTGTGGTATAAGCACCTACACCTATCGAGCGATATGATAGGAAATAAATGTTTATAGGTGCAATGTACACCTATAGGTATTCTTATGCGAATGGAGGTCACAACATGTCAATGATAATCAAGAGAAATGGCAACCTTCAACAGTTTGATGATTTAAAGATAATCAATGCCATTCAAAAAAGTGCACGGCGATGCTGCGTTGTATTGAGTGATAATGATAAAAAATATGTTGTAAATACAGTCAAAGATATCATTGACAGCAGTCAGACCGATATAAGCGTTAAAGAAGTCCACAATTTAGTTGAATGCGCACTGGACAAGGTGAATGCCAAAGTTGCGAATTCGTACAGGGAATATCGCAATTACAAGAAAGAATTTTCATTCATCATCGACAGAGTTTATAACAAAAGAATATCGTTAGCGAATGAATCCGATCGAAGCAATGCCAATGCGGACAGCTCATTGGTTACGACACAGAAAGCGATTATTTACAATGAGTTAAATGCATTATTATATGACAAATTCTTTCTAAATGATGAAGAGCGAAGTGCCGTTTCGGATGGATATATCTACATTCACGACAAAGGATGCCGTTTTGATTCCATCAATTGCTGCCTGTTTGACATGGAAAACGTCCTGAAAGAAGGATTTTTCATGGGCAATCTGGATTATTCAGAACCGAAGACGCTTGACGTCGCGTTTGATTTGATTGCCGATGTGGCCATGAATGCAGCCTCCTCCCAATACGGCGGCTTTACCATCCCGGAAGTTGACAAATTATTGGGTTATTACGCAAAGAAATCATATAATAGATATTGCAAAGAGTTTAAACAGTGTGCCGTACTGGTCAAAAGCAATATAGATAACGACACATTGAATGCCAAAGCGGACGAGTATGCCTGGGAAAAAGTCGTCCGAGAAGCGGTTCAGGGGGTTCAGGGACTGGAAATGAAGTTCAATTCCGTAGCCTCATCTCGCGGTGATTATCCGTTTACAGCCGTGACTTTTGGCCTTGGAACCAATCGATTTGAAACACTCATCAGCTCGACCTTTATGAAAGTCAGAAAAGGGGGGCAAGGAAAGGAAGGCTTCAAGCATCCCGTTTTGTTTCCCAAACTCTCATTCTTTTATGATGAAGAAATGCATGGCGAAGGAAAAGAGTTTGAATGGCTGTTTGACGAAGCCATCGACTGCTCAAGCAAAACCATGTATCCGGACTTTGTTTCACTCACAGGCAAAGGCTATCAGTGCGATATCTATAAAAAATATAAAGTCCCCATCTCTCGCATGGGTTGCAGAGCACAGCTCTCTCCATGGTTTGTAAACGGCGGCTTCGAACCCAAAGATGAAAACGATTATCCCGTTTTCAACGGCCGGTTTAATATGGGCGCAATTACATTGCATTTCCCCATGATCGTTGCAAAAGCCAAAGAAGAGAAGAAAGACTTTTTCGAAGTCCTTCACTACTATCTCGACATGACCAGAGAAATTCACAAACGCACAGTCGAGTATCTGTCGCATAAAAAAGCAGGAACAAATCCTCTGGGCTTTTGCCAGGGCGGATTCTTAAACGGCCACCTGAATCCGGACCAGGAAATCGGAAAAGAGTTTTTAAAGCCGATGACCATCAGTTTTGGTGTAATTGCACTGAATGAAGCCAGTGTTCTTCAGACAGGCAAATCCATCGCAGAAGACAATTCATTCGCAATCAGTGTCTTAAAATATATGAATGAATATATTGCAAAATACAAAAAAATTGATGGTATTGCCTACGCACTGTACGGAACCCCCGGCGAATCGCTCGTTCATCGACAAATTAAACAGTTCAGAGCCAAATACGGCATCATAAAAGATGTTTCAGACCATGAATACACGACAAATTCATTTCATTGCTGCGTTAGAGACGAAATCTCACCGATTCAAAAGCAGGACATAGAAGCACCGATGTATCATTTGTGCACGGGAGGAAATATTCAATACTGCCGTTATCCGCTCCAGTACAATATCAAAGCGATTAAAGCCCTTGTCAGACGTGCAATGGACCTCGGCTTTTATGAGGGCGTCAATCTTCAGCTGGATTACTGTTCAGACTGCGGAACGCAGTTCATTGATATGGACAAGTGCCCCAAATGCGGTTCTGAAGATATCGTTAGAATCGAACGAATGAACGGATATCTCGGATACACAAGAATTCGTGGCCGTTCAATGTATTCTGATGAAAGACTCGTTGAACTGTCGGAACGAATATCGATGTAACGGTTAAGGAACCTCTGAACAAAACTCATTAATAAGGCTGAATTTGAAGAAAGCTGGAGGTAGAGTTCCAGCAAGGAATAATGGTCAGGCAGCTCCAAAGGCTAATACCATTTAAAAATATTGAGGATCCCAAAGGACTGAGTCCTTTGGTGGGATCTGGGGCAAAGCCCCAGAAAAAACAAGTTTACATCTTTATTCAAAGGTTTCTTAACTCTTTATTAACAACCGCCTTTATAAGGACGCATAATATTCGGTAGCTGAAATGAACTATTTTCAAATTACAAAGTGTGATCTTCTCAATGGGGAAGGCATCAGAGTTGTTTTGTGGGTGGCAGGTTGCTCTCATAAATGCAAGGGATGCCAAAATGCATATACCTGGGATTGTCACGGCGGAGTGCCATTTGATGAAACTGCAAAAAAAGAATTGCTCGATGCACTGTCAGAAAAATATATTGAGGGCATTACACTGAGCGGCGGAGATCCCCTCTTTGAAAGCAACAGAACGGTTGTTGCCAACCTCATAAAAGAAATCAAACAGAAATTACCAAATAAAACGGTGTGGCTTTATACCGGATATACATTCGAAGAATTAAAACAGTTTGACGAAATCAAACCCGTACTCCCACTCATTGATGTCATTGTCGACGGCGAATTCAAAGAAGATCTCAAAAGCTTTGATTATCAGTGGGCAGGAAGCACTAATCAGAGGATTCTCAGACTGGGTGAAAGAGACGATTCATAATTAGTCAATATCCTTCAATCAGAGCTTCACTAAATCCATTTAACGGAAAAATATGAAACTATTCAGCAAATGTCTGGGTATTATCTCAGGTATCCTAACATCCCTCACGGCATTCACTGGATGCGACAAGAAGGAGGAACCTCCCGTCTCTGTATATGGTCCCCCTAGCTATTTCGGCATTCAGGAAGATGATAATCAAGCCAATCTACCAGTCAATCCCAACAAAACCGGTGACGAAAACAAAACCGGTGACGAAAACAAAACTGAAGACGAGAACAAAGCCGAAGATAAGAATTCAACCAAAGCTGAATAGCGTCCTCTGGACAGATGACCGACATTTCTCCTTCGCCATAACGGAGAAGGAGAACGTCACGAATCAGCCTCAGCCCTTCCTTTGATCCTGGTCTAAATGTCACGATGATTTCACGGCATCATTCACAAGACGTGTATTCGCAGCGATGAGTTCTTTATCCTTTTCCATCAAGTCATGAATGCGCTTAATTCCGTTTTTCCACAGCCAGACAAGGAAAACGATAAACATGAGCAAAGCAAGAAGAATCAGGCCGTTGTACTCATCATCTTCAGAACCGCTCATATCTGCCATCCAGAAACAAATACTGTCATAAACACCGTGCAGTATGATGGGATAAAGCACAGCTTTTGTCAAATTGACAGCACGGCTTCTCGATTGAACAAATTTTGCTATCGAGAAATAATACCCCATGACGACCGCAAAAAAGAAGTGTCCCGGAACAGCTGTAATCGCGCGCATGATGCCCGTTCCGACACCTTCTTCAAAAACATATAATATATTCTCAAAACATGCAAAACCGAGAGAAACAAAAGTCGCATATATAATCCCATCAAAATATTCATCAAAATGACGGCTATTCCATACAATTAAATACAACAACAAAAATTTAAACAATTCTTCAGGAATAGCAGCTTCAAGAAATGCCTCATTAAACAAATATTGTATCCATCCAACTTCACTGACCGTCGCATCAGAGGATACCATTTCAGCAAAAATGAGCGTCAAAATTATTGTTCCAATTCCCCCCAAAAGGAACGATTTTACCAACATCGATGGTGGTTCCTTTGAACACTTATCTCGTTGATAAACATATACAGCCAATAATATAACCGGCGCTAAAGCAATCGCCAAAAGACCCATACAACTACCTTTATTACAGTATTCGTCAAGCAGACGAAATCCAAGTTTCGGACTCAATCTTCGAATATGCTATCTAGCACATTCATGCCATTCTTTTGCAACAATAATGTTGTATTTGCTAAAAAAATACAAAAGAACTGGCTCTTAAACTGGGGAAAACGAGGAAAACGTCTGAACCCAATTTAATTTGATACCGTCTTATTTTATCAAAATCAATAATCCATGTTTTTTTTTCTTAATCAAATTCAAAAAAAAGCATTTGTAGCCGAATATCCCACATTTACCCCCAGTCAAATTCAACCGCCAATTCTGAGCTGACATTCCGCATCACACTCCCCTTCCGGCAGGCACAGCTTGCCCAGACTTCCCACTCATTTCCATACTCTGTTCAATCGTTTCAATCAAAAGTGCTCGATGGTTGGGAAGGAACCTTATTCCCACACACCAAAATGGGGAGTAAAAACGTCACGAAGTGACAGAATGAAAAGCCGCCGATTTTATTCATACATATTTGATTTTGGTAATATGCAATTTACTATTCAAACATTAATAGTAAATATAATTTTTATTAAATAAATTTATTCGCTCAAATTATATTCAATTAAATTACACATTATTTTCAGTGAGTCTCAGGATAAAACGGCATTTTAGGCAGAAAATGACGAAAGCAGGTGGAGGAAACTTATTCAGGTTATTCAACGTATTTGTTTACGGACTCAAAAACAAAAAAACCTCGCGTATCCCGCAGGGACAGCGAGGAAAAAGGGCGTATTCGGCAGCGCCGAATAGCCCGAAACGAGCGGCGTACATCGAAGCCGCTCATACATTACACTTCGATCGACTCAATGCCCCAAATATCTTCCGCATACTGACGAATGGTACGATCGGACGAGAAGAAGCCCATGTTCGCAATATTGAGAACGGCTTTCTTAGCCCAGGCACGCTTATCGAGGAATGCTTTCTCGACATCCAGCTGACGAGCAATATAGCTGTCAAAGTCGGCACAAAGCATGTAAGGATCGCTCGTACGGAGCCAATTGACGATTCCCTGATAACGGCTGCGTTCGTCCGGACAGAAGAAACCGGATTCGAGCATATCGAGAACGGCCTTGAGATTTTCGCTTTCTGCGATAAAGGCCTGCGGATCGTAATTTTCAGCTTTAAGCGTCTTGACTTCTGTTTCAGTCAAACCAAAGAGGAAGAAATTCTCTTCGCCGACGAGTTCACGAATTTCGACGTTTGCACCATCGAGGGTCCCGATGGTCAATGCGCCATTGAGAGCAAACTTCATGTTGCCGGTACCGGAGGCTTCTTTGCCGGCGGTTGAAATCTGCTCCGAAAGATCGGCTGCAGGAATGACATCTTCTGCCAGTGAAACGCAGTAATTCGGGCACATATAGACGCGAAGCTTATTCTTGATGGTCGGATCGTCATTGATAATCCGGGCGACATCATTGATGAGCTTGATATGGAGCTTGGCAGCGGCATATCCGGGTGCAGCTTTTCCGGCAAAGACGACGAGACGGGGAACATGTTTTGAAGCCGGATTCTGTTTGAGTTCGCGATAGAGATGAATCACGTGCAAAACGTTCAGAAGCTGGCGTTTGTATTCATGAATACGTTTGACCTGAACATCGAAGATCATGTCGCCTGAAACGTCAAACGGCAGATATTTCTTCGCAAAACTCAGCTTATTGTGCATCTTGATTTCGCTGATTTTATCGAGGAAATCAGGATCATCGGCAAAGTCCACGAGTTTCTTTAGTTCTTCACAATTCTTAACCCATCCGTTGCCGATTTTTTCGGTAATGAGAGCCGAAAGCTCGGGGTTAGCCGAAAGCATCCAGCGTCTTGGCGTGACGCCGTTTGTTTTGTTGTTGAAGCGTTCCGGGAAGAGTTTGACGAAATCGGGGAAGAGATCCGTCTTGACGAGTTCTGAGTGAATGGCCGCAACGCCGTTGATGGAATGAGACCCGATCACAGCGAGATTTGCCATACGAACGAACTTGTCACCGGTTTCATCGATGATGGAAACGCGGCGCTGCATCTCATAATCGCCGGGGAATGCGATATGAACGCGAAGCAGGAAGCGGCGATTGATCTCGTAAATGATTTCGAGGTGACGCGGAAGAAGCTTTTCGAACATGGGGAGAGGCCATTTTTCGAGTGCTTCCGGGAGAAGTGTATGGTTGGTATAGCCAAACACGCGTTCAGTAATGTTCCAGGCTTCATCCCATTTCAATTTTTCGATATCGACAAGGACGCGCATGAGTTCGGCAACGGCGATAGCAGGATGTGTGTCATTGAGCTGAATGGCGACTTTGTCTGCGAACTGTTTAAAGTCACTATGCGTCTTCTTGTAACGACGAACGATATCGTGAATGGAGCATGCAACAAAGAAATACTGCTGTTTGAGACGAAGTTCACGGCCTTCGGGATTATTGTCAGCCGGATAGAGAACTTTTGAAATGGTCTCACTGATAACCTTGTCTTCAACGGCTTTTCTGAAGTCACCGGCATTAAAGATACCGAGATTGAAGTCATTGGTAGCCTGAGCGGACCAGAGGCGCAGGGAGTTCACGGTTTCGGTTCCATAACCTGCGATCGGCATATCATAAGGCACGCCACGAACTTTGACGGTATCAATCCAGTCACACTGCAAGTTTCCATGTTCATCGAGACGTCGTTCGACATGACCGCCAAACTGTACGGTTGCGGCGCGGTCAGGACGGGAGATCTCCCAGGGATTCATTCTTTCGAGCCAAGGATCACGGCTTTCGACCTGCCAGCCGTCCTTGAAGGACTGGCGGAAAATACCGAATTCATAGCGAATGCCATAACCGAGAGCGGGATAACCAAGAGTCGCAAGAGAATCGAGAAAACACGCGGCAAGACGTCCAAGGCCGCCATTTCCGAGTCCCGGATCGGGTTCGCGCGATTCGATTTCAGACAAATCAACCCCAAACTGCGACATCAGACGATCGGCAGTCTCGTAAATGCCCATGTTCATGAGGTTATTTCTCATGGAACGGCCGAGAAGATATTCCGCTGATAAATAATACACGCGTTTAGCATCGGTCTGATAGTAGCGTTTCATCGTCTTCATCCAACGATGAATCAAGCGATCACGAATTGCAAGAGACATGGCCAGATAAATATCATCCGGCGTTGCCGTTCTCTTATTTTTTGCAAACGAATAGCGAAGATGATCAATTACAGAAGCGACGAGCATTTCTTCAGTCATGCCCGTACGTTCGCCCTGAGCTTCATCCATCACGTTTCGAATTTCTTCATTCATAAACCTCTCCAAATCAGAGAAAAAAAAACGAAAACGTCTGGAATTCAAATTCCAGAACGCATTTGTCTTTTGCCATTCAAATCAAAACAAATCTACAAAAAAAAGGCCGTCCATAAAGGACAGCCTTTAAAAAAGAAGGGAAACGATTATTGTGCTTCCGGTGCAGGTGCGGCATCAGCCGGTGCAGCTTCGCCATTGGCGGCTGCTTCAGCAGCTTCCTGAGCTTCGAGCTCTTTCTGCATACGTTCCATTTCCTCCATCTTCTTCTGGATCAGGGCGGCTTCAGCATCAGCTTTCTTCTGAGCTTCTTTCATATCATCGATCTGTTTGATACGTTCTTTAGCTTCCTGAACACGGCCGGGAATAATCTTGTTTGCATTGGCATCAGCGATGAAATCGACCCACATCTGGCGTGCTTCATCGACTTTAAGATAATATTCCTGGAACAGAACGATCAGGTTGAACTGAGCCTGTGGATAATCGGGATGGGATTTAATGATGTCGCGATAAATCTTTTCGGCTTCATCAAGATTCTTGAGTCCACGAGCGGCAACGCCTTTGGAAAGATAGGCCTCAACATTGTTCGGCTCAAGGGCGAGAACCTTATTATAAAGGTCATAAGCAAGCGGATAGTCCTGAACGTTGACGGCGATACCGGCGACGTTGAGCATAGCCTGAATATTGGTTGGATCGGCTTCAACGGCTTTCTTGAATTCGGCGTTACCCATGGAAACCTCGCCTTCGGCGAGATAAATCAGACCGGATGTATTGAAAATCGCGGACAAATCTTTCGGCGTATAAGCCTTCAAATCATATTCATCCTGTGTAATTTTGCCGGCATCCAGCTGTTTTTTGAGGCTTTCGTTGTATTCGCCATACTTAATTGTTGCCTGCTCGCAAACGAGGCGGGCGACTTCAAGGCTGTTCATCAAATAGTAAATTGCGCTGAGGTTTTCATAGCAATAAATATTATTTGAGTCACCAGCCAGTGCACGTCGTACATAGACGACGGATTTGGCGAACATATCATAGGCTTCTTTGTTCTTTATTTCGCCTTTGTTTTCGGAACCTTCCATGGAGAAACGAGGCTCAACACCGCCGCGTTCTTTTTCAAGGATGGCTTCACCTTTCTGACGATAAAGCATACCGAGGTTCAGGTTAGCTTCAACATTGAAAGGCGCAATACCTGTTTTCTCATCGACGACTTTGAGAAGGATGGCTTCAGCCTCGTCGGTTTTGCCTTCATCAATCAGCATCTTGGCCTTGTTCGTATAAGGACCGGGCATATCGGGACGCATACTGATGGCTTTGTCATAATTTTCCAAAGCTTCTTTGAGATTACCCTGGCGCTGTTCGAGAAGACCGATGTTGTACCAGGCTTCTGCAAAGTTGCTTTCTTCTTTTGCAGCCGATTTAAAGGCATCAATGGCACCCTGCGGATTTGATTTCGCCATCTTTGTGCCTTCAATAAATTTGTTAATGGCAGATTCTTTTACGACTGCACGATTGCCTGATGCATCAACTGTTGATCCCGATCCACTCGTCGCTGATTTGGCGCCCGAACCGCTGTTGGACGTGGTTCCGCCGCACCCCAAAAACATTGACATGGAAAGGCACGCAGCCGCAATGCAGCCAAAACGAAGCACTGTGCGTTTTAACATAGCTTTATATCCTCGTATTTATAATCAATTATTGAGAAATCATAAGGAGCAGGCCGGATGGCCTGCCCTGCGGCTAGTTGCCTTCACCACCCGATACAGCGGCTGCCTGAGCATCGCTCACGGCACCATCAACCACCGTACGGACGTCTTTCTTGACATGGCCTCGAAGTTCTTCAATGTTCGTGTACAACGCGCCATTGTGATACTTCGACACCATCTTGTTCGGCGTGGCTTTGACTTCGGAGGCCGACTGATATTCCATCGGGCGAAGGTCGAACAAACGACGCTGGGCATCGCTCGTGTACTGGCTGAACCACCCTGTCGCCGCTGCCTTCTTGACTGCCGCTTCATAGAAACCGATGGCCTGATCTTCAAATTTGCCGGAGAAGTCTAACAGAAGTTCGACGTAAGCAAGTTCAACGTCTTCATTCAACCCAGGCGGTACCGGGGCTTTTTCGATTTGCTGCGAAACGTCGTCGTACATCATACCGACTCGCGTCATTGCGGCGAGACCCCATTTCGGCGCATTGAACTTCGTAATAACATCATTGTAAACAGGCGCTGCTGCCTGAAGCTTCTCAGCTTTCTTCAACAGCTGCTGCTGCAGGAACGAGTCAACTTTCTTCGCAGGAACGCTGCTGTCATAAAGCTTGACATCCAAAACTTCTTTGAACAGCGTTTCACCTCTCATGAAACGGGCTTCTGCCGCTGCGTTACGCGCAATGCTTGCATCCCCTTCTGAAGCTGAACCAATCCAGCCCTGAACCTCTTTCGATCCATAAAGATTTTCAGCATTTTCAAAATGCTTCAATGCTTCTTTCTGATTCTTCTTGGCCCAGTAGCATTTGCCAAGGTACGTATGAGCAGAAACCTTCAGGCCCGGCGTTCCAAACTTCGCATAGTTCTTCATGAAGTCATTGAAACGGTCAATCGCCGAATCGTATTTCTTCTGGTCATAATAAATACGGCCCGTGGCGAATTTAAGGGCTGCCATCTGGTTCTTGTCTTTCGGGAACATCTTCGCATAAAGGTCATAGTTCTCGACGGCTTTTTCATACTCACCCAGACCGGAACGGAATGCTGCCGCGTTCGAAAGGGCATCTTTCGCGCATGGATCTTTTGAAGGAGCCGCGCCAACGGGTACACAGGCCTCCTTGTCATCCGGGAACTGACGCACGAACATTTCATAGAAACGCGCAGCTTCCGAATAAACGGCGAGGCTGTGGTAGTTGAGTGCGATTGCGTACATTGCACGAGGTGCGAGAGCCTTCGTGTGTTCGTCCGCATCGTTGCTCGTAAGGAGGGCAACTCGCGCCTCGATAGCTCGACCGACATCCATGTTCTGTTCCCATGCAATGGACGCATTCCATCGGGCCTTCGCTGCATCTTCGCTGCCTTTGTGCTGGACGGCATATTCTTCGTAGCAGCGAGCCGCGCTTTCCCATTCCTTCTTCGCCTCTTTCTCTTCACAGACTTTGTAGTCGAGGGCTTCTTCATACGTGTTCATAACCTCTTTGAACTGAGGCATAAACTGCGTCGTGTTTGACATAAAGGCGCTGTTGCTCTTGAGTTCGGCAATCGCACTTCTCATGTTTTCATACTGTTTCGTCAGACGGTATGTTTCGAGAAGGTAGTTCGCGGAATAAACCGCAACTTCTGTCCCCGGAGCTTCTTTTGTCAGTTCGAGGAACAGCGGTCTCGACTCTTCGAAGTGGTTGTAGTTGAAGTAAATTTCCGCCGCTTTGTACTTCGAGTTCACGGCAAATTCTGCCGACGTATCGATCTTAGCATAACGCTTGCTGGCTTCGATGAATTTCAGACGACATTCCGCAACCGGATACTCCGGATACGTCTGTTCTTCGCCTTCCGCCGCCTCCGGCGTCACAGGAATGTCCGGGCAGGCCTCTTTATCCGTATTGTTCTCGCCCATCAACAGATCGTATGCGAGGACGGCACCGTGCGCCGAGTCTTTGAGCATCGCATCCGTATCTTCGTTTTTGGGTATCATTCCCTTGTCGTTCAAGTCGAGAACGCGTTCATAACCCTTCGCGGCTTCCGCATAGTTTTTGCGGAAATAAGCCATGTCTGAATAATAGTACATGACTTCGTAGTTGTCCGTTGCATTCGGGAAATTGTCCAGATACGTCTTGTAAATTTCAAATGCCAAGGAGTAGTACAGCGGGTTCTTCGTGTTCTGATACGTCATGTGATACCATTTACCGGTATCAGAAGCATACTGCTGCAGCTTGTCGTTTTCTTCTTTGACTGCCGCTTCCGTCGCGCCTTCATACTTCTCGTCACGTGCTTTGACGAAAATCAAAACCGTTCGCTGAATTTCCTCTGCAAGACGCGTCGGATCGCTCATCGTTTCCACGTTGAGCATAATCTCATGCTGATAGTTGACGATCTTGAATTTCTTCGGATTGGCCGCAATCAGGCTGTTGTACACAAAATTGGACTCATCGATCTTGCCGTTTTCCTGATACAGACGGGCAAGCCGTTCCATCATGCTGTCAACTTCCGCTTCGTCCGCAGCAAAGCTCTTGAAATACTTGCGCGCATTCGCCGGCTTCGCATCATCCCACATGCTGTACGCTTTGACGAGGTCTTTGAGTGCCTCCTTGCGCATATCCGAACGACGCCCCGATTTGTCCGCATCCCTGATAACCTTCTCAAACTGCGCCAGGGCTTTCTTCGGCTCGCCAAGATTGAAATAGCACCAGCCCATCTTGTACATGGCAAACCCTGCCGCCGAGCTGTTCGGATCAATCTGAACAACTTTCTGGTACTGCTGCAAGGCCGTCGGCATGTCTTCTTCAATCGTGAACGTATATTCCGCCATCCCAAGGAAGGCTTCAGGAAGATACTTCGAATTCGAATGTTCTCTGACAATGCCGCTGTACTGCTCGTACGCTTCACCGGCATACCCCATTTCCGCAAGGTTAAACGCCATATAGTAGCGAATCTTGTCGATCGACGGGAAATCCGCATGGTATTTAATGATGTCCTTGTAGAGCTTGAGCATCTCATCACGGGCCGCTCGCCCCGTCTTGACATCCTCTTCCTGCTTTTTCTTGAATTCCGCCGCTTTTGCCGAATTGCCATCCGCCTCGGCCTGATTGGCCGCATTCAAACTGTCATACGCGCGCAGTTCATAGAATTTGGCTTTCTGCCAAAGCATATCGCCAAGACGTTCCATCAGCTCCGGTTTCGCCGGATCGTCTTCATCCGTATTCTTAATTCGCAGCTGCAGCTTCTTGATGGCCGCCTGCTGAAGTTCGATCTTCTCTGCCGCTGCCGCTTCCGCCGCCATTTCGTCCGTTTCAAAACTTACTTTCGGACCACTGCCTTCTTCCTGTTCGAGCGTCTTGCGTTCGACTTTCTTCGGAGCATTTGCAGCCGAAATCGTCGCCTGCTTCTTCTCTTCAAATGATACATCCTGAGCCACTGCTGCCGTCGCAGTCATCGCAAATGCGGCCGCCATGGCCCCGATCATCAAGCGAAAAAAACCTCTCTTCATTTTCATTCTCCAGTATTGACTATGCACCGCTGAATTTTTTTGGAGGCGCCAATAGGGCACCGCTTATATCATACCATATTTTAAATAACAACCTTATCAAGTCGCCGATGTTTCACATTGTGCTACATTCTTTTATCGCGTCCTGCCCCCCTCTCCCGCTTCTGCTCTCTTAGCCAAAACATAAACTAAATAATTTTAATTATTCGTAAATATTACATATAAAATACATTCATTCTTAAAAATTATACAGCAATATTTCGTATTTAAATGGCAACTGCAAATTTTCATCAATCCTTAATCCATCTTTTTGTTACTGCTCAAGCCACTATTAATTCACTCATCTACTAATGAGCAGAATTCGGGAGCAAAGCCCCAGATGAGTTCTAAGGAAACTGTGAATAAAACAATAATTAGGCATCAAATGAGGAAAGCCGGGGGGGGGCCGAGAAGACAGGCGTCCGGTGGACGGCTGGCATCGCAGAGCCCAGTGAGCAAATGAAATTAATGAGCTGGAGAGCCGACAGGCCCGGGAAGCGAAGTTCATTTCATATTGCGGGGGCAGAACCCCAGAAAATAAAGTAAATAATCTTTAATCAGAGGGTCCCTAATTCATTTTTTGTGTGGCGGCGCTATCCTGACGGATACGCGCCGCCGGCGCGTCTATCGCTATGCGATACGCCGCGCCATCCCTTTTATTTTGTGAGCGCGTATTGCCGGCCGACTCTTTCCTGCGCCGCCGCTCCCCGTGACTGTACACAGTTCCTCCCGGCATTCATCCAAATGCACACACGAAGCTCCGTCATTTATGCGGCGGACAGCTTTATTTTCGGCCGGCAATAGCGCGAACACACGCCGCGCGTATTCGCCATCGGCGAATAGCACGGCCCGCAAATTTGATAATCAATGATCGCCGTCTTCTTTCTTGTAGGACTTATGGTAGTAATAATATCCGCCATAATACCCATGCGAACTCGACGTCATATCATTGAGAACCGTCCCGAGTATCGGCGCATTGACGCTCTCGAGAAGCTCGCGGGTACGAATGAGAAGCGGCAGCGGCGTCTTGTTCGCTCTTGCAATTACGATCACGCCGTGAACATGCTGCGCAATGATTAAGGCATCCGTCACAACCGTTACCGGCGGAGAGTCGATTACGACCAGGTCGAACCTCTGACGAAGCTCGGCAAGAAGCGTTTCAAAACCCTGCGTCTGGAACAGCTCGGCAGGATTTGTCGGTATCTGCCCGCAGGGAAGGAAGTTCAGACCGTCAATCTCCGTATCGATCAGAACGTCATTCAAAGTCTTCTCACCACGAATCACAGCACTCATGCCGAATTCCGGCTTCACATTAAACGCCTTGTACACGTTCGGACGGCGAAGGTCCGCCTCGACTATCACGACGCGCTGTCCGGCCTGGGCCGCCGTCACTGCAAGATTTATCGACGTCATCGTCTTGCCGTCAAGCGGCTGTCCTGACGTGACGAGCAGAACATGCGACTGATTGTCCTTGAGAAGATATGAAATCGTCGTACGAATCGTCCTGATGCACTCCGAAACAGGAGAATGCGGCAGTTCGATCACAAAACGATAGGCCTTGCGGCCTGCAAACTGATGCTGTTTCGGGTATTTCGGCACAACGCCAAGGAACGGAAGACGGGCCTTTTCCTCCACATCCGCCTGCGATCGAACCGTGATGTCGAGAAGTTCCAGAAGAAAGCCCACCAAAAGCCCCATGATGAGAGCCGCCAAAAGTGTTATTGCCGCATTGATCAGGAGGTTGGGACTGACGGGGGCCTTCGGAGCAATCGCCGTGTCGAGGATACGAATATTGTTCGCCTCGAGAAGACGGTTCAGGCTGACGTCGTTGAGCTTGCGCTGGGACTCCTCAAAAAGACGCTCCTGCTCCTGTTTCTGACTTTCATACTGCTCGTACAGAAGGCGAAGCTGATCGAGTTCCAGGGCTTCCTGCTGGATCTTTTTTATCTGTCCGTCGAGCTCGCCGTTGAGCCGTGAGAGCGCCTGATAGCGCGCATCAAGACCGCGCTGTATATTCTTCATCCGCCCGACGACCTCTCCCTGACAGGTCTCAATCTGCGACCTGAGCGAGGTCACCTGCGGGGACTTCTCGAGGTAAGTCACGAGGAGGCGTTTTTCCTCGCGTTCAAGCTCCGCACACCGGGAGGCGTCCGTCTCAAGGGTCGTATTTCCGGCCACGATGCCGTATGCACGGACGTTCTCAAGCGTCACGGGGATCTTTTTGAGTTCATCGAGAACGTAGCCCGCATGCTGCCGCTCCGTCTCGATTTCCACGCGCTTGTCATTGAGCGTCTGAAGGCGCTGACTGGTTATCTTCTGCTGTTCAATCGGATTCGAATACAGGATCTTGTGGTTCTCTTTGAACGCATTCAGATCATCACGCGCCTGGGCAAGCTTCGTTTCGTTATCCTTGTACTGCCGATCGATGAAATCGTATGTGCTGTTCAGTGTTACAAACCGATGTTCGGCATTCTGTTTCGAATAGGCGGCTGCCATGGCATTGGCAAGCACCGCAGCGAGTTCCGGATTTCGATTTTTCACGCGGATATTGACCATTCGCGTGCCGTTAATCGACTCGATGCGAAGCATGGAAAGAAGCCGGGCGACGGGATCGCTCGATTTGAGGCGATTTTCCAGAAGCGTCTTGTCCGTTATCGCATCCAGGCCAAGAAATTCGAGATTTCCGTCAAGCCCGAGATCATCGATGACGCGTTTCGCGACATTGCGTGACTGCATGACTTTGAGCTGGGTGTCATAATACGTATCGCGAATAAACCACTGTTCGGCGGCCGACTGATCGACCGGATTGATTGTCGGCGGCTCCGGATTGATGATAACAGCCGTCACGGCCTCATAAATCTTCGGCTGACGAAGCGTATAGACAGTGCCGAGACATCCGGTCAGAACCATCGCGATCAGGACGCCCCATCGTCGTCTCCAGATGATGTCCAAATAGTCGCGAATTGGAAATACGGCGCCTTCCGTCGGCTTATTTTCACTGACTTCGTTTGGCATAATCAGAATACACTTTGCGGTACATAGACGAGATCGGCAGGATGCATGCACACATTGGGAGCCTTTCCAAGCAAAATATCCTGATACGGCACCGATACCGATTCTGAAGCATTATCTGTTTTCCGGACGATAACCACGGCACTTATCTGGGCTCTTTGAGAAGGGCCTCCGGACTGTGCGATGACATCTGTAAGCATCAGCCCGGGACGGAACTCGACAATCCCGGGTTTCTGGACCTGTCCATCCACGGTCACGGCAGTTTTCGACACCTCACGATTGATGCAGACAACCGATGGATCGCGTAAATACTCGGCCTGAAGGCCGTCGCGAATGATTCCCTCGATCTCGTCGCAGCGTCGTCCTTCCACTTTTATCTCGCCCAGCATCGGATATGATATCGTCCCGGTCGGCGACACGACAAACTCACCGCTCAGTTCATCCTGACCGAGGACGCGGATTTCGAGCCGGTCCCATGGCATAAATTTGCCCAGTTCAACGCTCGTCGGGCACGTGCTCAGGCGTTCCTGCCAGTCATTCGACACAGTCGCGCCGCAGCCCCAAAACAAGCAGCTAAGCAGAATAACGGCCACACAAAAATGGCATCTTACGACCGTTCTCTGCATACAAAATCCCCTTCAAATCAATATTCATACGAAAAATTCAACGTAATCATATTTTTGACATAGCTCGAACTGTCCGCATCGCTGTTGTTGTAACGCAGGCGATACTGGAGACCAAGTTTTGTCCCCGGGATGAAATGATAAAACACGCCGACGTCAGCTGTCACGAGATAATCTTTTCGAGCGGCTTTGGATTTATACTGGAAATCGAAAGCTCCAAAACCGACTTCAGCATCGGTCTGAAGGTGATCAAACCACATTCCCTGAAAGCCCAAAGTCACGTTATTGAGCTTGTAAAAGTCGCCGTAGACCACGTTATCGAAATCTTTCTTATATTCGAGGAAAACGCCTGCATTCGTGGTGAAATCATAGCGAAGGCGTGCATTCATTACGAACATGTGTTCCGTCAGCCCATTGTCGTAGTGTTCATAACCGTAACCCAGGCCGAGGATATAGGAAAGGCGAGCAAGCAAAAGGCCTTGAAGACTGTACTTTATGCGAAGCGGCATGGAGGAACTGTTCTGTTTTTCCTCATCAGATATAGCCGCAGCCACGATGCGTTCATCTTCAAAATAAGAGATGTAACGAAAATCGATGTTAAGCGCCATACTGCTCTGCGGCAGGAAATTCCAGCGCGTCACGGCATCAATGCGGTGTTCGTTATGGGAAACGTCGCTTCGTTCTGTATAAAATTTACCTGTATATTTATAGCCTATGCGCTGGGAAAACACGGCGCCGCCGCTCGGCTGCAGATACATGCCTACACCGGCGCGAAGCGTGTGATTTTCATAATCGCGGCGAAGATAGTCGTCTTCAGGCTCATTGACATACGCGTAATTAATAGTCGGAGCCAGACGGAAAAAACTTTTCTTAAAAAGATCGGCTTCGGAAAGCACATTGACAACAAGACCGCCATTGGGATCTGCGTCTCCAACACCCCAGAATTGATGCCATGCAATGCTCAGACTGTTGTTCCAGGCATTATACGTATCATCGACAAAACGGGTTTTAAGATGTGCCCCAATATCAACGTAGCCGTCATCCTTTCCCATTGTATCACGGGTTTCATAGCCAACGCGGAGATCCCCACCCGGGTGAATCACAAAGCTCCCCGCCTGAATGCCTTTGGCCTCAGGTTCTTTCGGCTTCGCCTCTGCGCTGGAAATTCCCAGCGTAAAAAGCAAAAATACCGCGATACTTGTCCAAGAAATTCTCTTTATCATTGAATGCACCAGTCACCCTCAACAACAGTGACTGTTCCCTCCATGAGTTCTCACAAAAATGCGGATGCATCGACATCAAGATCATTTTCTGATTCTTCCGACGACGTCATTCTGCCACCGCCTTCTGCGGTTTTGCTTGGTTCATAATACTGCTCACCGGCCAAACATGGCTCAACCTTGCAGCTTCTCACAGTTTCCTGAACCGTTGTTCCCGTCAGTCCAACGACGCCTGTCACGCATTCATTCATACGTGCCGCAACCTCATTGCCCTTGCTGACTGCCAGCTGAACCAGCTTGTAATGATGCTGCTGTGCTTCCACATCGTTGCGCGATACAGCATCTTTCAAATTTGCCTCACCATTTTGAACAACGCTTAAAAAGCCTTTCGCATTGACAAGACGAGAGTTCAAACAGTCTATTCTCTGAACGTCGTCGGCTGCTCGTGCTTCAGCCAGTTTCTGCTGACCATCCTGTATTATCGATTCCAGAAGGGCGACCCCGTTCTCGGCTTCGCTAACCATATTTTCTGCATTTTGCTGCACTTGTTCTTCTTGCGCATATACGGAAGGCGCAACAAACAGGCTTAATACTGCAACGACAAATGCAATCCTCTTCATACTCCCTCCAATTATTCGTTCTGCATGTCCTCAAAACTGAGTCTGCATTTACAAACAAAAATTCAACCACCGTGAAATTTTCTTCGCAGTAAATCCATTTGCTCATAAACGATTTCGCTTTTTTCCACAAACACTTTTTAAACAAACATCAATACTTGTATCAGTCTTTCTTTCCACTTACACCTTCATATAAATTCTCACCATAGCCTTATATAACAAATGAAATATTCATGCCAAGACACAACACCATTATTATCCCACCTTTTGTTACTGCTCAGGCAGGGGTAGTTCACAAATCGACATGAAATACGAGCAGAGTATTTCGCACTTATTAGGCAGAAAATGATGAGAGCCGGGCGGTGGGGCCCCGGCGAGGAACAATTGTAAGGCAGCTCAAAAGGCTTATACCACCTAAAATTATTGAGGTTTCTTAAGGGCTCAGCCCTTAAGCGGGGGTCGGGGCAGAGCCCCGGCGGGGTCAGGGGCAGAGCCCCTGCTGAGCAGTAACCACCTTTTGACACTCTGACTAACTGCAATTGCCTTTAAACACCACAGTCCACTGCTCATATACTGCCCCGCGATCGGTCTGCGTCTTGAACGGAAGCAAAAAATCCGTCCCGACAAACGACTGACTGTCATGGATAAACGGCTCATCCGAGAGCAAAATATACATATCCATCGTCTTGCCATCCGATATGGACCCGCCATATCCCGAGGTCATCGCACATGGATCAAACTGATAGCTCACACTATCTCTTTGATCGGGAAGAATGCTCAACGGATGCGACGCATAGATCGAACTCCCTGTCGCACCGCCTGCCCTGAAATCCATCACTATCCGATGATACAGTTCCTGCTCCTCGTTCTCATCCCCGTACGACGAGAGCGAAAACGTCTTCTTTTCCCCCCAGGACAGATCGATTTCTATCACCCCAAGGCCGGGACTTACCGCATGAATATACGGCAGCTCGTCTTTGGCAGGCGGTTCCTCCTCTATCGGTGCAACATACAAACACCCCAGAATGCTCGCACTGACGGCAAAAATCACCATCAGGCATATCTTTTGACAACGGTTCATTTTTCGTTCTGCTTCTCCAGGTGTCTAAATATCGTTCGCGGATCCACGCCCAAATCTCGCGCCGTCTTTGAACGATTGCCGTTGTTCAGTTCCAGCACCTCATTGATATAGCGCCTCTGAAAATCATCCTTCGCATCCGCCAGACTCATCACCGGCTTGAGAACCTCCGGAATCAAATCCAAATCATCGGGCATGATCTGCGGTCGATTCGACAGTATCAGCGCCTTCTTTATCCTGTTCTCAAGCTGTCTGACATTGCCCGGCCAACGATACCGGCGTATCGCTATCATCGCATCCTGCGACAAATTTTTTGGAGCCATGTTAAACTCTTTTGCATACTTCTCCAAAAATCCTCGCGCAATCAAAAGAACATCCTCTCCGCGCTCACACAGCGGCGGCAAATGAAGCGTGATCACGTTCAATCGATAGAACAAATCCTCTCTGAAACGACCTTCCGAAACTTCCTGCTCCAAATCCTTGTTCGTCGCTGCAACAATGCGGATATCTACAGGCTCGACCGTGTTGCTACCCACTTTTACGACACACTTTTCCTGAAGAACCCGCAATAATTTTACCTGCAAGTCCTGCGGCATCTCGCCAATTTCATCCAGAAACAGCGTTCCATGATTTGCCAGCTGAAATTTGCCTCCCTTCGTCTGAATTGCCCCCGTAAATGCGCCCTTAACATGCCCAAAAAGTTCACTCTCGAGCAGATTCTCCGGAATCGCACCGCAATTGATCACGACAAACGGCCCCTTGGCTCGACATGACTGGCGATGAAGCTCCTGTGCTATCAGTTCCTTGCCCGTTCCAGTCTCCCCTTCAATCAAAACCGTCACATCCGTCGATGCCACACGGCGAACCGTATTGAACACTTCTCGCATGGGCAGACAGTCGCCTATGATATTTCCAAATCTCAGTTCATCCAGCTTTGACGCCAGATTTCGATTTTCAAACGTCAAATCGTCAACCAATATCGCATTGGATAAAATCAACGATATCTGAGAGGCAAAAACCCGAAGCGCCTCGAGATGATGCTGACAGAAACGACTCGCTATGCTGTCATTTCCAACATAGATAAGCCCTATCACGGCCCCACGATCCATCAGCGGCGTACACATCACACTGCAAAATCTCATATTGATGACGCTCTGTGACGTGTTGAAAAGATCATCGTTCAACGCATTGTGAACAATGATGGGCTGGCGCGTCTCAATCACGTGATGGACGATAGAATCCGAAAACAGGTCGTCGTCAATTGTCTCCTGATTGAAATTTCTCGACACATGGCTTTGAATCTTTCCATCGCGAATCAAAAGCAAAAAACCACGATCTGCGCTCACGAGCTCGATCACATCATCCATGACATGTGTCAGAAGCGTATCCACGCTGTATTCCCGCGACAAATCTTCGGCCAGTGTCTGAAGCTTTTCAAATGCAGCACGAACATAACTCTCAGACTCGTCACGGTTCTTTGAAGTCTTCACCTCAACTGGCGAGAGGAATGCGTTGAGGCCGCCAAGAGAGAGAGCATCAGAGGCCGTGAAGAGGGTTCGTTTCTTGATACGCTTGCCGTTGATATACACTTCCGCACTACGGCATCCCGGTTCAATTTCACACTGACTTCCTTCGCAGTATATGATCGCATGAATGCGCTCGATCCCGTCCTCCGTACACACGATATCGCAATCCGATCCCGTGCCTATCGTCGTTATTTTCTTATATATCTCGTGCGATTTTGTTTCTGTCACTCGATGATCTATCGCAAAAAAAGGCATATTCCTCACCTCTTTCTTTTTCCTGCCGTTTCCTGGCTATTTTATTCCGTCGTTTGTTCTCTGTCAGGCTCTCTGCTTGAGCAGTTCGACTGCCTGCTGAACGTCTTTCCAAATAAACCCTTTCAATTTCACGTTGGTGCTGACTTCATGCGGATGATGCGTCACTATCGCCGGAACCCCCTCAAACTGAAATACAGTTCCACGCACGACACTGATTGGATCCCGACCTCCAACCATCGCATGATACGCAAAAGCCCCCCACACCACGATGACTTTCGGATGAACAGTTCGAACTTCCTCTCTGAGCCATCCAAGACAACGCGACGCACTCGTCTCCCTCAGTTTTCCCGGATTGTGCGAACACTTTATCACGTTTGTCATATAAATACGCTCAATACTCGCTTCCTGGGTCAGTTTCGACATGGCCGCAATGATTCTTTCCAGAAGCTCACCGTCCGCTCCCGGCATCATCCGCCCCATGTCAAGCTCTGCCGGATTACCCCCTGCAGCGACAAACATGATGCTTGCATCCGCCGGTCCCGTTCCCCACAATACGCCCCGTCTCTGCGTTCCAAGCGGACATCGAGTACACGCCTGCGCTCGCGCCTTGAGAACCGACAACTGCGCTTCCTTATCCTGCACTGTTTTCGGTTCGTCTGACGAATGCGTCTGGCGAAGTGACATAAAAGATGAAAAGCACGAGCCTGCCGGAGAAGATTCGCGCCCACGAGATGCCGATACCTGTTTAGCCGGTCCCCGTTCTGCCGGAGACGGCGTCACACATGGACGCACCGGCACTGCACAGGCTGCCTCACTCAGTTTTTTTACCGACTGAATGTCAAAAGATTCTAACCCCCACTGCGGATCGTCCCCTGGAACGCCGAACGCTTCCAGCCCCTTTTGAGACTCCAGCCAGAGCTTCAGCTCATGACTTGCATATCCCGTCAGAAGCGCCAATACCGCCTGTGTCTGTTCAGAATCCATCTTCCGATACTCTCCCGCACAAACTCAACGCATCAGCTGACGCGTAATATTCTTCTCCAACGCCTCATTCGTACCTCCGCCTATACTTAATAGAACCGCATCACGATGCAGCCTTTCCACAGGGTACGCTGAGCTATAGCCGTTTGCACCAAGAACCTGAATCGCATCACGGCTCAAAGCCTCTGCTGTTCGTGCGCAAAACAGCTTCACGCCGTCCGCCAAAACCGTACTTTCTTTCTCATTTCCCAGCAGAGAATGAAGCGAATCATATAAAAATGCCCGCATAGCATGAACCGCCGCATATCCCCCTGCTATCTTCTCCTGTATCTGCCCGAACTCACTGATCGCATGCCCGAATGCATGACGCTCCGATGCATAGGCTCGCATCACATCAAAACACGCCCGTGCTATTCCGCAGGACTCTGCAGCAAGTCCAAGTCTCTCCACAGCCAGATTTCTTATCATCGGACGAAGTCCCTCGTGAAGCTCACCGACCAGTGAATCTTCCGGTATTCGACAATTCTGAAATGTCAGTATCCCCGTTGGACTCGACCTCATCCCCATTTTTTTTTCACAGCTGGTCCGGGTCAGTCCCTCGGTATCCGATGTTACGAGAAACAGACTGATGTCGCGACGCCCCTCACCCGTTCTCGCATAGACGAGAAAAGCTTCACCATTCGGGCCATTCGTTATCCACTGCTTCACGCCGTTCAAAACAAAACAGCCGTCTTCGTGCACGGCAGTCGTTCTCATGCCAAGAACATCCGTCCCCGCTTCGGGCTCCGTCATGGCCATGCCAGAAAGACGCTTCCTTTTTAATATATCAGCATGCCAACGGGGCATCTCTCTGCCCGAATTGAACCACGACCAGTAAAGCTGATGCGAAAACAGAAGCTCCTGAGACAGGTAACTCATCGCAAATCCGGGATCAAACTCACTCAAGGCCTCAATGCACAGAATGGTTGCCGCGACATCAAGACCGCACCCTCCCACACTCTCCGGCAGGGATATGTTCATTATCCCCAGCTCAGAATCCAAGCGGTAATACAGTGCCTCGTCAAAAGACGAGGTTTCATCGCGTAACGCCGCCCCGGGCTTCACATACGCTTCGCCCCAACCACGAACCGATGCTCTGAGTTCCCGATGTATCTCACTGAATTCAAGGCGAAAAGACATCCCATTCCCCCGGCTTTATCCGTTCAAATCTGCCTTCGACAAGCATCCCGGCACCGGACATTCCCGAGCCCGAAAATGTGCTTCCAAGTTCGATCGTCATGACATCTGCACTCTGCCGAACCACTCTGACAGCCGCATTCCGATCATTGCTGCACAAAAGCTCGGCCACGCCATCCGCTGCTACGCCTTCGGCAGTAAACACAAATTCTGCTCCCGATCGGACCACCGCATTGAGTCGACGCTCACCCATTTCATAGATTTCAAGACTCCGCCCGTCACCAGAACGATAAAATCCGCCATATTCTCCCGGCATATCCATCAGCATACGCCATGACACGCGCACATCAATCCAGGCTGCTCTCTCCCGGTTTGCCTGCGAAAATGCATCTCCCGGTGCAACCCCCGATTTGACGATGCGATTGATATCTGTCCCCCGCCCCTGGCGAAGCCACAGCGACTGGGCCTCTTCAAGGGCAGCAAATCCGGATGCATCCAAGACATCCTGCGCGTTTTTCATTGCGCGGCTGAGTTCCTGCTCACTCGCCTTGGTCTGCGCCGTTCTGTCAAGGATCGCCTGCCGACTCTCTTTCTGGCGATTTTTTTCTTCATCCGTCAAATGTCCATTAACGGATACTTCAAGGGCAACTTTTTCTTCGTCGCTCATTTCAGAGACCGGCTTTCGTTCACGACAGCCGGCCAACAAAATAATACAGGCCAGAAACAGGAAAACTGTTCTCTTCACCATCATGGCCTACCACTTATCAAATTCGTCATACGACGGACGCCTGAACTGGCGCGTCACATCATCGTCGTCCTCATCATCATCGAAATCGACGACCGTTCTGTTGGTACCAATCTCTATGCTGTCCTCGTCGTAGTCATCCTTAGGCGGCACAATTGCCTCGCGCGGCGCCACATACCCCTTGTGAACAGGCTCCGCCTGACGCGGTGCTTCATCCAGAGCCGCTTCCACCAGCTCGGAGCAGTCCTCGCCTCGTGCAGCTCGCAGCGCTTCCTGCTTTGAAAACAGACGTGTTTCCTGCGTCTCTGACGGAATCACACTCTGAACCCGATATATTCCATTGTTCAGATTTGAACCTGTTTCGCCTGTTGTATCCGATTTATCGCTCGTTTCTTTTTCCAGAATCTGTTCCGTGATAATCGGACATTCAATCATAGTGCGGCATCCGTCGTCCTCTGCAAATCCGTCATTCTGACTTTCCTCGGCTTCAGGTGCCGACGGCGGTTCCATAAACAGAAGCCCCGACGTCGGAAGACACGCCTTGTCTTCCTTGCTCAGAGACCCAACCTCGCGAAGCGGTTTCTCCCGGCCGACAGACTCGGAGGCAACAGCCTCAATCATTCCCGCCATCATGGGAACCGTCGGCTTCATCTGGGCCTCCTCTTCTGCCTCAAATTCTCCAGAATGGTTCGATGCTTCATGCTCAGACTCGCTTCTGACCGTCTTAAGCCTGCCTCCGGATGGCGCCGCAGGCATACTCCCGCTGCTGGTTCGACCTGCACTCCCAATCGGTTTGGGCATCACGGAATGCTGAACCGGAATTCGCTCAACAATCTCGCGAACTGAATGCATTCTCGTTACAACCGACGGCTGCGTCGTGTTCTCCGGCTCTGCCGAACCAGACATTACGGAAGCCATCGGCGAAAGACCGGCCGACTGCATCGAACTGACCGGCATAGGATTTGACGAAGCACCGACCCCATACCCTGCTAGGCGCGCAAAATTGCCGCTGTTCATCCCTGCTGGAGACACTGGAACAAGCACCGGCTGGCCGGAAACAGGAACCGGCTGCACCGACTGCATCGTTTTCATCGGCTGCGACACCGGCTGCACCATCGGCTGTGACACCGGCGACTGAATCTTGACGGGCTGCGGCACAACGCCTCCGGCATGGCCTGCCGGCGATGTCATCGCCGGTCCTCCGGGACGTGACACCGACGCCTGAGACATTGACGGAAGACCGTCTTCAACATCCACACTCACGCACACAACCGTCACGTTATCCTTACCGCCTGCCTGAAGCGCCAGAGAAATCAATGAATTGCACGCCTCCTGCAGATTAGGCGCCTGATTGATCGCCTGACATATCTTCGCATCCGACACGATATCGCTCAGACCGTCAGAGCACATCATATAAATATCGCCCTGCTCCCTGGCTACCTCATGGATCTCGACATCCACATAGTCCTTGAGACCAATCGCACGTAGAATAACGTTCTTGTTCGCAAACCCTGCCGCATCCTCCGGCTTGAGTTCCCCGATATCAATCAAATGGTTCATCAGCGAATGATCTCGACTCATCTGCACGATCTGCCCGTGCCTGACTCGATAAATGCGTGAATCCCCCACATGCGCCAGAACCAGACCGTGCGGCGCATTCAGTATCGCCGTCACCGTCGTTCCCATCCCCTCCATCGAGCGATCCTTGCACGACTGAATAAAAACGCGCTCATTCGCAAACTTGATCGCATTGGACAGAAGATTCGCCTCATAGCTCAGGGACGGATTCGGCTTGTACGGAAACTCAAACCCCGGCTGTTTTGCCGTCTCACAGATAAACTGCGCTACGTGCGTCACACACATCGTCGAGGCTACCTGCCCTGACGCATGTCCTCCCATTCCGTCCGCCAGAACATAAAGACCATGGCTCGGAACCAATACAAGATTGTCCTCATTGTTCGACCGCTTCAGGCCAACATCTGTTTTCGCTGCACAGCTAAGACGTGTCGTCATTTCTCACTCCCCGTCGCGACTTGAGTCCACTTTTCCCCTGCAATCTTCCCCGGTCAATACGACGATGTCACCTCTATCGTGTACTCCGACTGATACGCCTCACAGAATATCTCGACATAGTACATGCCAGGAAGCGCATGAAACTCCTGACTCATCCGGCTGCCCGCCACAAACCTGATCCGATGCATCTCTATGCCCGTCGACTCCCGTATGACGATCGTCCCGCCTGCCTGCGGCTCGTCAAACGCAAACGTCACGGTCACTCGCGAATCTTCCGGCACCGAAAAATACTTCCAGTCCGTTTTGTCCCCGTCGATGCAAGAAACATGGTCCAATACCAGATCGTTTATATGGAACTCTATCGCCCCGATTCGATCCTGGTCCGTCCCCGAATTCTGCTCCGGCCCCAGCTTGCAACCCGCACCAATCAACAGAAACGCAAGCATCGACACAGCACAAATTATTCGCTTCATAAAGTATCCCCTGTCAAAAAACAAAAAATAACCCGCAAAAGTATAGCCCGTATTCATCTTTCAGGTCAAGCCGTGTCCCTGTTCTAATACCAACGCCCGGCAGACTCCCCTTCTTCAAACTTTACCGGCGCCGCGCTATCGGCTTCGCCAATACGCACGGCCATCCATGCTATTGGACAAGCCAATACGCACGGATGCTTTTTTTTGATTCCAAACACAACACTACCTCCCAAATTTGCATTTTTGTTACTATTCAACCGGGGCTCTGCCCCGAACCCCGCTGGGGCTTTGCCCCTGTCCTCAGTTCGCAATATAAAATGAACTTCGTTTCCCGAGCCTGTCGGCTCTCCAATTCGTTCATTTCATTTGCTCACTGGGCTCTGTGGTTTTCGCCATTCACTGGATGGCGAAAATCCTCGGCCCCCCACCAAAGGACTGAGTTTGGGCGACCTCATGCAGCAGCTCCCGGGTGCATCCTCGGCCCCCCACCAAAGGACTGAGTCCTTTGGAATCCTCAATATTTTTAGATAGTATAAGCCTTTTG
>JAZRVP010000019.1:0-24790 GCA_045599245.1 Myxococcota bacterium | reverse complement strand
GTAACGTTATTCATATATCTATTGAATATGGCGTATTTCGCAATTTTTAGGCAGAAATTGATGAGAGCCGGGGGGGCCGAGAAGGCAGGCGTCCGGTGGACGGCTGGCATCGCAGAGCCCAGTGAGCAAATGAAATGAACGGCCAGTCGAGGCGTTGTGCACAACGCCTCGACCAACAGGCTCGGGAAACGAAGTTCATTTCATATTGCGAACTGAGGACAGGGGAAAAGACCCAGAAAAATTCTTTGTTCAGACTTTCCAAAGGGAGAAAATGATGAAAGCAGATTGCAGACTTTTGGCTTTATTCATCTTACTTGCTTCTGTGGGAACGACTGCTTGCGAGGACAGCAGTGGTTCCATAACTTGCGGCATCACGGAAGCTATTTGTCAAAATGCTAACAAAACGCTCGATTTAGAAAACTGTGTTTGTGTTAGGAAAAAAACGGCTCCTGCGTGTAGCCTTACGGAAGAAATCTGCCGTTTAGAAAATAAAACGCTCAATGCAGAAACCTGTGTCTGTGTGAGCAAAACTCCCGATCCAGCCTGTAGCCTCACGGAAGAAATCTGCCGTTCAGAAAACAAAACGCTCGATGAAGTGAATTGCGTCTGTCTGGAATTGTTGCCCGAGCCATTGATCTGCAAAGAATACGAACATGTGTACGGCAGTGGGTGTGAAGTCGATACGACAGAAAATTGCGGCAGTCACGGTTACAATTGTTCCGAAGCGGTTTATGGCTGGAAGTCCGGAACCTGCACCGATGGTCAATGCCTCGTCACAGAATGCAATGACAGGCTGTATTTAAAAGAAGAAGGCATCTGTACGGAGAGTCTCTCACATGACGATCACATAATCTTCGGTCACTATGAGCAGGATGGTGACACTGCCAATGGCAAAGAACCGGCTGAAGCAACACCTTATGCTCTCAAAAAAGGGGTATTTACTAATATAAATGGTGCAGCGGCTGTTGCGGCGTCTCAATCTGGAATATGCCCTGATACGCATTGTTATGCCTATTGGTGGCTTCGTTCGCCTGGTCTTTTTAAGTATCTGAGGACTGTCGTTTGGGCTGATGGAAATGTATTGGAGGATGGCTACATTGTTGAGGATGAGAAAGTTGGCGTTCGCCCGGCAATGTGGATTTGGCTTAGATAATATAATATATAATATTATATTATTACATCGGTTTGTTTATTGTTGTGGTCATTGTTAATGTGAATATTTAATCGGCTGGAAGCCGATGTTTTGCATAACCGGGGGGAAGGCGCAAAGCACCATGCCTCCGGGGGGAATGCTACCCTAAAAATTGCGGCTGGATGCCGCCGCTATGTGGTCTCTTTAAATATGTCCATAACAATAAGGAACCTCTGAATAAAACAATAAATTAAGGCAAAAATGAGGAAAGCCGGGGGGGAGGGCGTTCTTTTTCGCCGTGCATATTTCTGCTTTAAAAATTTGACTGTTCTGATTATAAGGCCATACGCCTCTTGTTTCCTGTTGGGGCTTTTTCATTTTTCATCGAGGTGATGACTGCAGGGTGGTTTATGATTCTCGACTTATATATTTATCCTCATCCCGTTCTTTTACAAAAATCTGAGCCCGTGACCGAATTTAATGACGAACTCATTAAATTGACTGAAGATATGGCCGAAACCATGTACGAGGGAAATGGCGTCGGGATTGCCGCTCCTCAGGTTGGTTTGAGCAAACAGATCTTCCTCGTCGACACGAGTACGCCTGAAGAAAAATCGACGCTCAAGGTCTATATCAATCCCAAAATTGTCCTCAAAGACGATCCTTGTGTCTGGAATGAAGGCTGTCTTTCTCTGCCCGGCCTCTATCGCGATGTTAAAACCTTTGGCCACGTCATCATTGAAGCTCAGGATGTTCACGGAAACACCTTCCGTGAAGAGGCTCGTGAACTCCGGGCTGTCGCAATCCTGCACGAGTTTTCGCATCTCGAAGGTTCCGTCTTTATCGATCGTCTGCCTCCCATAAAGCAGCAGTTGACCCGTAAATTCTGGAAGAAAAATCTCCATCGTGAAGCCGAAAAATTGTACGCCGACACGAAGCTGAATTGCATTTTCTAATCTTCAGGCCGTAGGTTTCTTGCGGCCTTTGTTTCGTGAGGTGGTACATTTTGAGTAAATGTAGCCTGGTTAAAGACTGTCTTCTTCGGCTTTCCGATCGCCTTTTCTGTGACGAGCCTTTGCCGTCCGTCAAGGTGCCATGGTGGGCCAGAATCCTTCTCGCTTGTCTCGGCGGCACCTGCGTTTTCCTGGCTTTCCCCGATTTTAATCAGTTTTATCTCGCGTATTTCGCTCTCACCCTTGAAATGTGGGCTGTCGAAGGCCTTTCTCAGAGAAAGGCTTTCTTTGTCGGATGGCTTGCCGGAACCATTACAAATATCGGTGGCTTTTACTGGATTAGCTCTCTGCTCGAAGATTTCGGCCACATGGACGGGTGGCTCTCGATGCTTCTGTGTTCCGGCCTCGGCATCGTTCAGGGACTCGTCTTCGCACTTTGGGCCTGGGGAAATCGTAAACTCAATACGCGATCGATTTGGTATACCGCCTGTGCCTTGTTCGTTGCCATCGATTTCCTTTTCCCGATGCTCTTCCCGTGGTACTACGCAAACAGCCAGTACAACTTCATTCCGGCTATTCAGACGGCTGATATTTTCGGCGTTCTCGGCGTGACGTTCCTTCTCGTCGTCATCAATGTGCTGCTCTTTGATCTTTCCAGAACATGGGTTTTGCGGCGCCGTGACAAATCCGTCAAATATGACAAAGTATGTCTCATCTCGGCACTCGCATATATCGCATTTTGCTTTATTTATGCGCCGATAAGGATTGCTCAGATCGATGCTCTCGAGGCCGAAGCTCCCCATCTCAATGTCGGCATGGTCGAGGCTGATGTCGGCATTTGGGAAAGTGAACCGCCCGAAAAACTCAGAAATAACCTCTTCCTGCATCATTCAATGTCCCATGAACTCTCTGACATGGGCGTCGATCTGATTGTCTGGCCCGAATCGAGTTATCAGCAGGGACTCATTTGGGGAAGTCGAAAAGTAACTCAGGATCCGCTTGAACACGAGCTGGATGCCCTTTATTCGCCCTGGTTTCAGCCAACAGCTCATCTCGTTTATTCCGTCATTGACGGCGCGTTTGGACCCGATTTTCACCGCAATCCGGCCATCCATTATTCCCTGACAAAGGCCATGGTTTCGGCTGCGGAAGGAAATGGACTGTTTTCCGGTGAGTCGATGTATCCCTCCAAAGTGTCGGGGTACAGTTTCCCTTGCAGTGAAGAAAAACCAAACATCATGCGATGCCCATACGTTCGCATCGTTCCCGATGATTTGACCTATTATCTTCCTAGTGCTGAACCCATCCGCGCAAGCCGACGCGATGACCTTTTGCAGATGATTCGCCCTGAAGATATCAGCTCTCCCGTTCGCGATTTCAATGCAGCCGTCATCTTTGGAACCCTCAGTATCGGCGTTCCGACGGACGAAAATCTCGATTTCGATAAACTTTATCGCGCAAGCAGCTCCGAACGTCAGCTCTTTAATACGGCACATCTCATCGAAAAAGACGGTCGTGTCCTCGGAACTTACCACAAAAATTATCTGCTCATGTTCGGCGAATACATTCCATACGCCGACAAATTCCCCTGGGTTTATGAAGTCCTTCCGGAAGCCGGTAATCTGACGAGAGGAACCGAGATTAAAACCCTCTCATTCCGTGGTTACGAACTTGGTCCCATCATTTGTTATGAGGATATTTTGCCTCGATACGTTCGAGATTTGTCAAAATTGCGTCCCCATGTCCTTCTCAATGTCACGAACGATGCCTGGTTTGGAAAAACGGCAGAACCCATGCTTCATCTCGCACTCGCTATGATGCGTACCGTTGAACATCGAAAATGGCTTATTCGTTCTACCAATACCGGGGTCAGTGCTTTTGTCGATCCCAATGGACGCATGGTTCAGAATACTTCTATTTATGAACCTGAAATTTTGCGTCAATCTGTGGCTATGATGCCTCAAACCCGTACGATTTACAGCTATATCGGCGATTTACTGGGCTGGATTTCTGTCGCGTGGATTCTTTTCATCGCTTTCTTGAAACGATTCCGTTCCAAAAAGAAAACCGATAAATTTGAAACTAACGAATAATTCTGGCATGATTTTCCCTATATTCCCTTTGTCCCTGACGAAGGGACGAAAAATTTACGGCATTTTCATGAATAAATTGCAAACTATTGAAAATGCCTATGTTTTTTTTAATTGAGCCTTAATTGAAAGAACTGACTGGAAACGTTCAACTTTTTTCAAGGAGAAGTCATATGAAAAAGTCACTGAAGAAGAATTTGGGTCTCGTTTTGGCTGCCGCTCTTTGCGCTTGTGGGTTGCAGGCTTGCTATGTCGATGACAACTGTATTGAACGCTACAATACAGCCTGTTCGTATGACTGCGTTGACTTGTGTGAGCCGAGAGCCGTCTGTGAATTGCGACCGGTTTGCGATTATGAGACGATGTGCGATCTTTTCTCTTGCTGGGATGAATATACCTGCTGGGATGAAGAGTATTGCTGGAATGAGAGTTATTGCTTTACCGACTGTGCGGAACATTGCCATGACTATTTGGTGTGTGAAAAACCGCCTCAATGCTACAACGACTATGATTGCGGTGTAGGCTCGGTTTGCCGTGGCGGTAAATGCATGGGTACGGGCCCGATCAGCGGTCCTGGCAACGGTGGTCCCGGCAATGGCGGTCCCGGCAATGGCGGTCCCGGCAACAACGGCAATAATGGCACGGTCGCCATGTGCGGCGCTTGCAACTCCTGGGCGGATTGTGCAGAAAATAATTCCGAATGCGTCCTTTTGGATGACAATTCACAGGTTTGTACGAGAGCCTGTTCCTCGGACAATGACTGCGCAAACGGCTTCTACTGCGGTTCCATCGATGGCGGTCACAGCGGCTCCAAACAGTGCCTGCCTTACAATGGCTCCTGCGATGCAAATTACTGCTCAAAGGATGCAGACTGCATGGGCGAAAATGCAACATGTGATACGAAATCACACTCCTGCACGCTCTCGAAGAAAAACCTCAATGAATGCGAGACCTATGCGGATTGCAAAGGTTCCACGAATTCAAATGGTGAAGAACTCAATGTTTGCGTTCAGTATTCGAACACGGACAAGACCAGCGCCAACTACTGCACGATTGACTGCTATTCCGATCGCGGTTGTGATGCCGGTTATTATTGCTACCTCACGAAAGCGGATCTCGAATCCGGCGTTTGCTTCCGTGACCAGAGCCTTGCCTGCCGTGCCGATTCTGACTGCTCTGAAAAAGGTATGATTTGCAACAATGGCAAATGTACCCTCTCCTGTTCAACCAATGACGACTGCTCATCCCCCAGCAAGCGTTTCAGCTGTATCCAGGGTGCCTGCGTTTTCCAGGATTAACAGAGTTCGACATGGCCCGTGTGCCATGTCGCATCAGAGCGCGCCGTCTGGCGCGCTTTTTTTGTATTAAAGCGCGCCGTCTGGCGCGCTTTTCTTCGTTTTCTGACGGCGTATTTCGCGTTCGCGAAATAGCCGGCAGGCGTCGGGCGTATGGCAAAGCCATAGACCGCGCTATTCCTTTTTCTTCTCTTCGTCGTCGGATGGCTGAATGCATTGAATTTGAAGCCGAATCGGATCGGGCGGATTGACATTTGAATTGCCGGGCGGTCGAAGCTCGATTTCGAGATCGTCCTGTGAGTTCGGCTCGTCACAGGTCAGGTCGAATGCCCAGGCGTTTTCGTCCTCAACACGAGTGAGAATGACATGCGGAATCGCTGATTTCGTGCGGGGAACGGCATCCCAGTCGCTCAGAACACGATCGCTTTGGATGGTCAGACGGCGCGTTTTTCCTGCGATGAGGCGCAGATGTGACGTCGGATGGAACGGCGTTTCGTCAATGCTGATATTGAACTTGGGGAGACAGTTTTCGACGTGGATTTCGAGCTGGAGAGGCTGTCCGGTTCGCGTTGGCGATTCCGTTCTGATTTCGACGATATGGGGGCCGTTTCCATACACACAGCTTGTCTGCCACTCAAATGTATTGCCGTTCAGGCGGCCGATGCGGCTGTTCAGGGAAAGATGAACGTCGTCGTCATGCAGGATTGGTATCGTCAGAGTCGTACCGTCGTCGACGTGATAGGTCGTATTGCCTGTGTCCGTTTTGGCCAGTGGCGGGCATGTCAGGACCGGATTGAGTGACTGGAGGAGCTCGTGGCCGGCATTGTCGCGGACGCGAAGAACGATTTCTTTTGGCTGAATTGTTGAGCACGAACCGTCGAGCGCGATGTCGCCTGTGTATGAACTTCCAAGGGAGTTGGGGTCGATTTCGGACGACAGGGAATAGGTTTTCGGCCCCATGATATCGATCGCATTGGTTTGCAGGTCGCCGTCAGGATCCGTGATTTTGAAACGCCAGCGGAACTGATTTTCTTTGAGCTGTTCGTTCGTTGATGTCAGTGTGAGGGTATCAATGCGAGGCTGACACGAACGTGGATTGAGGAATATCCAGAATGCTTCGGACTGTTTTTGGTTGTTTCCGTAATAAATATCGGCGGCACAGAGCCTGTTTTTTGCCGGCATATCCGGAGCAAGTCCCGGAATGCAGCCCGGGGTGAGTCGAAATACGAAACGCCATGCGTTATGGTGTTCGTGGACTTCGGGCGGCATGATGGCTTCGGCAAATTCCGGAGTCTGACATACGATTGGGCCAATGGAGGGGCGGCCGGTCGATCGATCTGACGTCGAGGGATATATCCACAGATCGGATTGAGCCAGGGGCAGATCGGCGTCGTTTTCGGCCTCTGTCAGCTCGATTCTTCGCGAACTGAAGGTAAAAGGCTGATGATAGGATTCCTGGCGCGAGAAAACAAACATGCTCGTCGTCTGCGGGATTTTTCCGTTCAGTTCCGAGAAGGAAAAATTGAGCGCAAGACTGTTGATTTCTGCGGTGACTGGCGTCGTGAGAAGATTGAATGTGAAGCGAAAAAGGCCGGGCGTCGATGTCTTTTCGATGTTTGTCAGTTCAATAACACCGAGTAACTGACGGGCATTTCGCGTGAAAATTTCCCACTGGTCGCCGAGACGCGTTTCGTTGTCGTGATGCGGGGCAATGGGGCGGATTTCAAAGCCGAGATTCCCGGTCGGGAGGATCTCGAGATGCGGTTTGATTTGCCGCTGAAGCGGATCAAACCAGACCTGGAGTTCAAAGACATTGGAGAGGCGGTCACTGAGCTGACAGATGCGAAGTTCGGCATTTCCTTCACAAATCTGTTTTGTCGAGTTGCCGGGGGTCCAGATGCCGGCCGACTGGATTTCGATGGGATGATATTCATCGGCTTCGAGAATGATGGGGAGTTTGACTGGTTCAGCAAAGCTGTCGGAAATCGACAGTTCGAATGTCGAAGTTGCAAACAGGCTCCAGTCAGCTTTTAGCGCAAAGGAACCGTCGGCCGATGTGAGGACTTTTCCGTCCGGCTGGTGCAGTTTATACGTGAGAACATCGGCGTCGTCATCGGAGGCCATGACATTGAGAAGAATGTCGTCGGCGACGCCTGTTCGGATGGTTTCACCCGGTTTGATGTAGTGGATCGTGTTTCGCGTCTGATTGACGATTTGAGCGAGCAGAATGTGAGGGGCACTGTTTGGTCTGGAGACGAGGACTCGAATGCGCCGCGTGTCTTCACTGGCGGGAGGACCGTCTGAAATGCAGTGGACCGTCAGTTCGTAGTTTTTGCCTTGTCGTTGTCCATCCTCAAATTTGGGCGTCCAACGGATTTCATTGGGGCAGTTTGGGTCGGTGATTTGTCGTTCACAAGGTTCGAGCTGATCGAGGACATCGGAGAACGAACAGTTGTCTTCGGGACAGATTTCGTTGACCAGATGTGTTTCGACTCGCACATTTCGTCCCCCGGAACACAACGGGATGCGAAGTTCCTCGCCGACATTGACTGAAAACTCGGTGATATTTTGGCCTTCGCCTGCAAATTCAACCGGAGGGCCGCCCAGAACGTAGGCCACACATATTCCGAACATGCCCAGTGTGATGACGCAGGCGGACGATATCAAAAACAGAGTCGATTTGGGCAGTTTCGAGACCGGTATGTCACAGTATTCGTTGACCGGAAACGATATTACGGCGGCTTTTCTGAAGTCGTCTCGCGTTTCAAGAACGTATTGAAAACCGCCGGAAAATGCACCGATGCGGCTTTTGATGCCACGGATTCCCATGCCGTATTCATTCGGTTTCGGGATCGTTTCCGATCGGTCATAGACTTTAAAAAGGAGCGATGACGAACCGGTGAAATCATCGGTATAGAGTTCGACGGAAATGGCGGCATCGCTGCTCGACTGAATGGCGTTGTCGATGAGGCGCGTTAAAAACATGACGATCGTCCCTGTGGCCGCAGGACACAGCTGTTTTTGCGGGATATCGGGATAGATCGTGATATGGGAAAGGAGGTCTTTTCGGCTCGTTTGCGATGCAACGGCGTTGACGGCTTTTTTTACGATGAGTTCCGGCTCAACGATCATGCGGCAGCCGTCGATGATTTGGAGAACCATCGGATATAAATTCTCGCACCGTTCAAAGGGCAGATGCAGGAACTGTCTTAAAAGGTCGGTGGGTGATTTTTCTTCATCGACATAGCTCATGAGCAGGCGGCGAAGGCTGAGCAGTGCCCTGATGTTGTCTCGAAACATCGGATCGATCGGCGGCGCCGCCGTATAAAAACTCGCTTGTCGATAGATTTCCGTCAGACACTCGCGCCATCGGCTCCAGAGGCGTTCCTCCGGACTGAATTTCAGGCCGGCAAGACGGAATATTTCTGTTCGAAAGGCTGTCTGTTGTTCAATGGTAAGCTTCTGGATTTTGGTGCCGCCTTCGGTGGCTTCCTTGATTTCCTCGACCAGAGAGGTCAGCCCCAAAAACCTGTGTTTCAAAATATCATGCGCGAGAATTTCGAATTGTTTTCGGATAATAATTAGCTTTTCGGCAGAATATTCGTCGTTTTTGTTTCGTGTTCGTTCAATCCACTGCGTGAGCGTCTGGCCATAAAAACGACTGATGTGTGAATACATCGCGAACTGTACGACACCGAGGCCGATAGTTCCTGTCAGAGCTGCGATGTAGGAGACACTAAACATGGCTTGTTTTGTGGATATGAGTGAGGATTAACCGAACAGTTTTGCGCGGAAGATAAAGAAGACGGCCATGAGGATGCATATCATGGCGAGGATATAGTCGAGAGTGATTTTTTCTTTCAGCACGAAGATTGAGACGGGAATAAAGACAGTCAGGGCAATGGCTTCCTGCATGATTTTGAGCTGGGGAATTGTCATGACCGTGTTTCCGATGCGGTTGGCGGGGACTTGGAGAAGGTATTCGAAAAGGGCGATTCCCCAGCTCACGAGAGCCGCGATGATCCAGGGTTTTGAGGCGAGATTTTTGAGATGACCGTACCATGCGATGGTCATGAAGATATTGCTCAAGACGAGCATTCCTGCGGTAATGAGAATGGTTTTCATAAGAAATTATCGAAGAAAGGAACGAGGCCCGAGGTTAATTTTTTCGAGAGAAGCGTTTTGGATGAGGCTTCCCGAGGCGGGCAGAGGCGTTTGAAGCGTGAGTTTGAGTGCCGTTCTTTCGGTGTGATGTCCTGCGTTTCCGGCCGCACCAGGACTGAGCCAGAGAACCGGACCGTTTTCGGTGTCGATTTTGGAGACCCAGTAACCGTGATAATGGCCTGAAATCAGGATGTCGGTGGGTTCACGAAGGATGTGCGAGTGCATTTCGTAGGAGGGATGAATGACGTCGCCGGCGTTGTGAATGGTTGTGAACCGGATGCCGTTGAGGGTCCTGTGATCGAGCTTTGGGAAGTCAAAAAAGTCCTCGCCGTCGATATTTCCTCTCACGGCGAAGGTTGGTGCAATGTCGTTAAGCTGTTTAAAAATGGTCATGAGGCCAATATCACCGGCGTGAAGGATGTAATCGACATCGCCGAAGACCTCGCGAAGTGCGGGGTGAAAGTAGCCGTGTGTGTCTGAAAGAATGCCTATTTTCATACCCAAAAAATCCTGTGAAAAAACTGCCGAAAAAAAACGGAAATCGGCGCCGCTCTCTTTAACGCGTTCTCGGGCAATTGATAATCACCATTTTTACTTCCATCATTTGCGGTTTGCTTAAAAGTGTGCGAAAAAAAAGCAGTGCTGTTTTTTTTATAACAGTAACGGAGGAGATGATGGCACAGGAACAGCGATTTGAGCTAGTCAGCACGCTTGGACGCGGCGGGATGGCAGAAGTCTTCCTAGGCTGGATGAATTCTATCGGCGGTTTGCGCCGTAAGGTCGCTATCAAGAGAATTCTTCCGGAATTGATTCAGAAACAGAGCAAACTGTTTCAGAAGATGTTCGTGGATGAAGCCCGACTGGCATTTCGACTGGAACATGACAATATTGTACGCGTTTACGACGTCGGGCAGACGGCAAGCACGTATTTTATCGTCATGGAATACGTCGAAGGTTATGACTTAAAGACGATCATGGAGCGCCTTCGCGAGAGCGGAACGATATTTCCTCTTGGAGTCGCCATTTATATTACCCTGCAGGTTTGTGCCGGTCTCGGGTATGCCCATGCCTTGACGGATCAGGACAACAAGCCGCTCGGATTGATACACAACGATATTTCACCCCCAAATATCCTCATTGGACGTCATGGCGAGGTCAAGGTTGCTGACTTCGGTCTTTCCGATGCTCGTTCCAATGACGTCAGTACCCCCGAAGGCATGATTAAAGGCAAATTCGCCTATATCTCGCCGGAAAGTACACGCAATCCGCCTAAAATTACGTCTCGAAGCGATATCTTTTCCATCGGTATCTGCCTTTGGGAAATGCTGGCCGGTCGTCGCCTCTTCCAGCGCGATACCGATATCGATACGTTCCGGGCTGTCTGTGCCTGCGAAATTCCCGATCTGCGCCATTTCCGAAACGACATTCCCGTTGAATTGATGAAAATCGTCAACAAGTCGCTTTCTTCGGATCCGGACACGCGTTATCAGACTTGTGAAGAGTTCTACCTCGATTTGTCTTCGGTTGCGACCGGACTCAATATTCCGATTAACCGTTTCGATTTAGCCTGGCTTGTCAACGATCTTCACGGAAACGACTGGACCGGTATCGTCGGTGACAAGGTTGCGGAAGATGTTCAGCGCGATCTCGAAGACGAACTGGGCGGCATGCTCGCGCCGGGGGATGCTGAAATGCTTGTCGGTATCGTGACCGGTATCTCCGAGGCTGTCGAGGTTGTGACCAATGAAACCGCCCAAAAAGCCAATGAAAACTGGCTCGAAGACGTGTTCAGTGAGGTCGGTTTCGATGAGGATGAAGTCGTATTTGCTGACAAAAAGAATGACGATTCCAAGACGGAAAAGAAGCCCGATGCTGAAGCGAAGGGGGATGACGATCCGACTCATGCAGCCGTAGGCGGTGCCACAGCTCGCCGAAGTGCCAACAGTGCAGAGACTCCCAGAGTGCCTGATGCCGGAAAGGGGGCGGGTGCGGTGAAAACGCCGACGCCTGCTCAGCAGCCGCTGCAGACGATTGTCACGCCGACAAGAGAAGTCAGTGACCTGCTTCCATCGGCTAAATCCCGCATGATTACGCATCCCGTGTTGCCCGCGCCCGTCATTGAGCAGCGAATGAGTTCTCTTTCGCTTATCTGTCTGACCGCTGTCGGCGTGATGCTGGGGCTGATCGTCGCGGTTGTGCTTCAAATCATTTCCGGGCTGTAATTTTTGTAAACGCCACTATTTCATACGTGGCGTCAACGCCGCTATGCCATAAAGGCATACGCGGCGTTTTTTTTTTGTGTGTGCGCATACGCTGTGTCGGCGTGGTGACGGGTGGGGGGAAAGTTCCGGGCTGGCGCGTCAAATCCCGAATCGCCCAGTTTTTTTATGTGTGGAAATGTGGTAGTTAGCGAAGTTTGGGCTTTTTTCTCGTGTGAGGACGGATGCGCTGTTTCAATGGAAAAAATCGAAACCTGTGTGCTGTGATGTTGGCATTAAGCCTTGCGATCTGCACGATGGAGCATCCTGTTTTTGGTCAGGATGAAGCAGAACAGGAGGATTTGAGCGGCGGCGCCTACTTTGATTTCGCTTTTCGCGATGAAGCTCACATCTTTAGCCGTGGCAGCGTCGGTGGAACAAAAGAGGAAATCCTTGCCCAAAATGCGGCCGAAGAAGAACGCATTGCGGCCGAAAAAGAAGAGTTCGGCGATGATGAAACGGATGCATCGACCGATGATACAGCCGAAAATGACGCATCTTTGGGCACCGGTTTGAGCTCATTATCGGACGAGCGCAAAGAAGTTAAAACGCCGGCTGTCGATGTCCACGGAACGTTTCGTATTGAAGACCTCATCCTCGTGTGCAACGGGTTTGATTTCTGTGAAAATAAGGCCAATCGAGAAGCTCTTTTGCGATCCACGGGCCTCGAGCTTGGCCATTTGACCAATGGAAAAGACCTCGCTCTTTCCATCGAAAGACTGCGAAAAACTGGCTATTTTTCAAACATCCATCAGTCTGTGATGTTTAACGGTGATCGCATTGCGGTGACGTTTAATGCACAGCCGCATACCCGCATTCGTAAAATAATCATCGACAAAAGCGGCGCGCTTTACAAATCAGAGATTAAAAAACGAATGATTTTGCGCCCCGGCGGTGCACTTTATCCCCGTACCGCAATCCTTCGCGGTATGGAAGTCGACGATATTTCAAAGGAAAAATTGATCGAAATGGCCATCGATGATCAGGTCAAAAGCCTGACCCGTGTCTATAACAAAGAGGGCTATTTCGATGCCAGGGTCGATATAACGCCCGTTGAAGTGGGGGAAAATCTCGTCGATCTCCATGTGAATGTTACCGATGCCGAAAGTTATGCACTCGGTAAGGTCTATGTTCACGGCCATAAACTCAAGACTTATGCGGAAATTGAGGATTCGTTTCGATCGGGTTTCGGCTTTTTTGGCGGCATTACAAAAGCTGAAATCGAAGATGCCGTTGAAGCCGTCGTGGCAGAGTATCGAAAGGCCGGCTATTACCAGACGAGAATCGATTTTGTATCGCGCCAGGTTCCCGAAAAGAAGACCGTCGATGTCTTTCTAAAAATTACAGAGTCGGTATTTTGGGACGTTCAGTTTGAAGGCAATGAGGCACTTTCGTCGAAAGAATTGATGGAGTCTCTGACGTTTGAAAGCTCGGGATATGTGGATAACAGCGAGGTTCAGGCGTCGGCCGTGGCTTTGCAGCAGGCTTATATTTCAGCCGGTTATTACTGGGTCAAAGTTACGGGAGAAATGATCAGCAGCCGTGGTGAGACGGGAAATATAGTCGTTTTCAAGATAGACGAGGGCAATCGGGCGGAAATCGGCGAGATACAGTTTGATGGCGCGGCGGCGATGACTCGGGAGGAGCTTCTCGGGCTCATCAGCAGTACGGAATATTCGGCGTTCGGTTCCGGTGCATATCCGCAAAGGTCGATGATTGCGGACGATGCCGCAAACATTATCGATGCCTATCGAGAACGCGGTTATTTGAGTGCGGATGTTCCATACTGGACGCTTGAACCGATCGAAAAAGGCGGTCGTCTTCGTCTGACGTTTGTCATTCACGAGGGCGAGCAGTCTCATCTCACACATCGACAGATTCGCTATACCGATCGCGAAGCCTACGACAAATTCGATGTTTTGATCGATGAGCCGAAAACAGATGTCTTCAGCGATTCAGCATTTCGCACGGAACGAGCGGTGATAACCAAACAGCTTCGAGCGCGCGGTCATGCGACGATTTCGGATCGGGTTCGATGTACGTCGTATGCCAGTGACGGAAGTATTGCGAGTGAAGAAACGTGTGAAATTGCAGAGTTTTCGTCGGCCTGTATGCCGGATGATCTCGAAGCCATGTGTTCGTATTTTGATACGCGCAGCGGCAGGATGGAAAAATGCAAACGGCATTATGACACGGAATACGGTGCAGAAGATGGAGCGCCGTGTGTTCTGAAAAATGGCATCACGGGAACCGATGTCGATGTCGAGTATGAAGTGACGCTGGGGCCGAAGTTTTCGTTTGGCGATGTGTTTGTTCATGGCAATAACGTCACTCGTGACTGGGTCGTCAATCAGGACATTACGTTTAAAAACGGGGAAACGTTTGACATCAACAAAGTGATCGATTCGAGAGGTCTTTTGCGTCGGCGAACGATCTACAAATCGGCGTCGTTAAACGTGATTGGTGTGGATGACGATCTCGCAGTGACAGAAGGGACAGGAGATTCGACGTCGACGGCCGAACGTCCGGTGCCGCTTGTCGTCAGTCTTGAAGAAGGTGAACGGCGCTGGTTTGATTTTGCGTTAGGTGTTCAGCGAACGAGCGGCGACTGGATCTTGACGGGCGAGATGGAGTTTGTTGAAGCCAATCTTCTGGGGACCGGGTGGGATCTTAGATTTCTTCTCATGCCCGAAGCCCGGTTTGTGAACGAGAGCAATCAGTTTGTATTTACGCAGAAATTTAACCAGAATTTCTTCACGCTTTTGACGCTGTCTATTCCGGTGATTCCGGCGAGCGGATTCAACATTGTGACGCAGTTATATTATGATTTGCGCTACATTCCGGATGCGAACAAAGAGGAATACGGGTGGTTGGTCGAGCTTCAGTGGAATGTGAGCAAAGCGTGGTTTATGGCGCTTGCCTTTGAGCTGGAATCGTCGAGGACGTCGTCATTTGGGATTGATGTAAGCGACGATATCGGGCTTTATCATGCGTGTTATCCGGTGACATTTTTTCAGGACTGTCCGTTTTCATCGGCGAATGAAGATCTGACGGTGTCGCTGACGCCGCGAGCGAGTTATGATGGTCGTGACAATCCGTTGACGCCGAAATATGGATTTTTTGCGGAAGGCAAGGTGAAGCTTGCGTATTCGAATGCGGCGGGATTTTACGTCAAGCCGGAAGCGCATGCGTCCTATATCTATACGTTTTTGAGCTATTTTACGCTTGCGTTTAATCTTCGATTTGGCGTGAGTTTTTTGAAGCAGAAATCGATGCTTCCGCTGACGGATCGCTATTTTTTAGGCGGACTGAATATGCGGGGCTATGATGATGAGGCGCTTGGGCCGCGTTTGGTGAACGATTTGACGCCGAATGTAGCGACGAATGAAGCCGGAGGCGGCGAGGTATTGTTTAATTTTACGACAGAACTTCGCTATCCGATTTGGCAGAGTGTTGGGATTTATGGCGCATTGTTTGTGGATATGGGAGCGTTGACGAAGTATCAGCCGACGCATTATTCGGCGGGAGGTTTTGCCGAGGAACTATTTGCCAGTCAAATGCGTTATACTGCAGGTCTGGGTCTTCGATGGCTGATCAGTGATGCGATTCCGCCGATCGTGATCGATTATGGATTTATCTTGAATCGCCGACGAGGCGATCCATTGGGTGGTTTCAGTCTGAATGTTGGTTACACGTTTTAATCGAACACAAATGAATATCAGAAGCGGTATGACGCTCATTGAGATCATGATCGTGGTAGCGATTATTGCCGCGATGATGACGCTGGCGACGGTCGGTGTAGGCGGTTTGCTTCGAGCCGATGTGCAGGGGGAGGCGCTTCGCATGAGTTCAGCGATACGCTATACGTTTAATATGGCGGCGACGACGAATGTGACGCTTCAGATGAAGCTTGATTTTAATGAGCGGACGTTTGCCGTTGAGCAGCTGGATGTGGCAGGCGGCCTGAGTGATGACGAGCTTCGTGGCACGTCGATGAAAACGGCGAAGTCGAGAAATCCGTACCGCAACAGCAAGGCGGATGCGCTGGATGCCGAAGACACAAAATTCGGCGTTGTGACGCGCACTCCTGTGGATGGAATGTTCATTTCCGGGGAAGATGCGCAGCTCAAGGAGGGGGTTTATATCATCGGATTGATGACGTCTCATCACGATGAAATTCAGACGGATGACGTGGGGACGATCAACTTCTTTTCGAATGGATTTGTGGAGAGGAGCGTGATTTTTCTCGGGGATGAAGTGGCCAAAGACACGGGGATGGAAGAGGGGGCCGTGTACACGATATCGGTCAATCCGCTGACTGGTCAGTCGTCGGTTCAGCCGGGGAAGATGGAAATCTCTTCGACATTTTTTGAAGAGGAGGAAGACGATTGAAACGTCCCGGCTTTACATTGCTTGAGCTGATGATCGCCGTTTTTATTTTGTCGATGGCGATCGCGGTACTTTTGGGAACGCAGTCGACGTCGATGCGCCTGATGGGGTATGCGAACAACACGGCGGTAGTGACGATGCTGACGCGATCGAAGATGCAGGATATTGAATACGAAGTTCAGCGAACGATTGCGGAAGAGGGTCTGAAAGAGGATTACGTCGAGGAGTATAATGGGGATTTCGGCGAAGAGGGGTACAGCGATATTTTGTGGACGGCGAAGGTGCAGTCGATCGAGCTTTCGGATGATGCGTCGAATGATTTTGTTGAGAGTGTCACGAACCAGATTTACGGAACGGGAGATGAAGGCGGAACGCTGAGCGGCAACACGACGATCACGCAGTTTTTGCCGATGATGGTTAGTTTTCTGCCGACGATTATCAATCAGCTTGGGCAGCGCATACGGCGCATTACATTGACGACGTCGTGGGATTATCTGGGTGTGGAGCAGACGTTGACGGTATCGCAGTTTGTGGTTGTTCTGGAAGTGGATGCGGCATCCGGTGTGAGCGGTTCAGCGGTATCCGGGAGTGGGACGGATGAGAGCGGTGAGAGCGACAGCGCAGCGGTACAGACGAATAAAACGACGAAGGGCAACAGCGGGACGAAGAGGAGTGACGGCAGGATAAGCAGGTCGAAGAGCGGGAGCAGCGCGAAATGAAAATGAAACGGGCTGACGGGATGTGTACAAAGGCGGCGTATTGCCGCAAGGCGATAGCCGCCGAGGGGGGAGCGGCGTATTGCCGTGAGGCGATAGCCGCGCGGGGGGCCGTGCCCCCCGTCCATCATCGTTTTCATCGCACGGGCATGACGCTGATAGAAGTGATGATTTCGGTGGCCATTTTGGCGGGAGTCATGGCGGCGTCGTGGGGATCGTATGTTGTTGCGGCCAATCATCAGGAGTCGATGCAGAACATCAATGACCGGCTTCATGGCGTTGAACAGGCCGTCAATCGCATTGTCAGGGATATGTCGACGGCCTTTATCACGAAGCATGGGGATGACGACAGCCAGACAGAAATCCGTTATCAGACGGGGTTTTTAGGGGATGATGAGCGCGTGGATTTTACGAGCATGGGTTATGTTCGTATGTTTCGCAATGAAAAGGTGGGGGATCAGAGTGAAATTTCGTACTATTTGAAAGATATGCGCAACGAGGACGGGGAATTTGACACGTTTTTAGTCAGGCGTGAGCAGGCTCCGATCAACGATGATTTTACGAAGGGTGGTACGATTTTGCCGCTATTGGATCATGTTCTGAGTTTCAAACTGCAGTATTGGGATGACGAGAAGGCGGAATTGTCGGTTGGGAGTGACGGCTGGGTTGATTCGTGGGATACGGAACATTCGGATTATGAGGGGCGTTTGCCGAGCCGTGTGAAGATCGAGATCGAGATCGAGGATCCGTTGGGGGGAGAAGAGCCGATGCTGGTCACGACGCAGGCCCAGATACATTTGACGAAGGCACTGGATTTTTGAGATGAGCGAAAGACGAATGAAACAAATATCGCGAGTATGCGCGAGCTTCTGGAGCCTTCTCGATCGCAGGATGGTTCCGGACAGGCATAAGCGTCATCAGGGGATGGCGCTGCTGCTCGTCCTGACGTTTATCGCGGTCATGAGTGCAACGGTATTGACCGGGTTCACGAACAGCCAGGTGAGTTTTTCGATATCAGAGAATGTACGCGATGATTTGAAGGCGTATTACAAGGCGAAGAGTGCGTTGAATCTTGGGCGTCTTCTTCTGACGTATCAGTACGAGCTGGAGCAGGACGAGTTTTTTGGGCAGCGTCTGAAGAAGTCTAATTTTCAGCTCTATCAGATCATGGATTTGCTGATGGCGCCGTTCAAGACGGGGATTATCAGTGTCGATGTACCGAATGCGGATATGACGGTAGCGAGTTATAATCTGCACGATGCGGGCGTTGATGCGATGGGGGATGAATCGGGGGATTACACGGTGAAGGTGACGCCAGAGGAGGGTCGCATCAACATCAACAAATTTGCGACGAGCGTAAAGGAGGGGGATCTTTACGAGTTGTGCATGATGATGGCGAGTACTGAGTATGATGATTTGTTCAACACGAGGTCGGCGAAGAGTGACAATTTGTCGCGAATGGAACTGATTGCTGCGATGATCGACTGGGTGGATTCGGACAGTGAGAAGACATACATCAGTGATATCTGCAAGAAGGAGGAGTCGAGCGGAGACGAGACGAGTCTGTATGTGGATCAGCGCAAAAAGTATCAGGTCAAGAATGCGAAGCTGACGACACTGGATGAGCTGTATGAAGTGGCGGGCTTTGGTGATGATTTGATGGAGGCGTTTCGCGAGACACTGACGGTGTATCCGGTCGAGAAAGTGAATGTGAATCTGGCGTCGGCGAAGGTGTTGTATTCGACGTTATGCAATGCGGTTGAGGCGGATGAGAAGAAAGACAATGCGATCTGGGCGTGTTCGGATCAGACGGTAGGGACGCAGATATTTGCATTGGCGATGGCATTGGAAGGGTATCAGCAGTTTGTGTCGAATCCGATGAATTTGCTGTATTTGTACATTGTCGAGAACGAGACGTCGGTCATGCAGGGAGTTGTACCGAACGGAACGGTTGTTCCATTTCGCAATGTTGCGGAATTTGGTAAGGTATTGGATGCGATGATCAAGGATTCGGAGCAGCTGCCGAAGTTTTTGTTGTATTCTCCGACGGCGTATCTGATGTTTGGTGATAAGATACTGACGATGACGTCTGCGGGTCTTGGCCTGTCAAACTTGAAATTTAACACAACTACATTATATCAGAGCATTACGACGGCGCCGCCGCGAGTATTTCGGGTGGTAGCGGTAGGAGAATATGCGGGCACGAAACGGACGTTGACGACCGTAATAGATTTTAACACGACGGGAGGCCAGTATCTGTACTGGCGCGAACACTAAAGAAAGCGTTAGAAGAGTGGAGAGGGAACGGGGTGCAGGCCGTGTTCCCAGGCACATCGAGAGCATAAGAAAATAGCCCATGAATCATATAACAATCGGCATCGATATAAACTCAGGCAGCGTTCGTTATGCGTGCTGTGAGGTGATGAGTGTGACGCAGGCGGTACGGCTGATCAAAATCGACAGTGTACCGATCGAATCGAAAGAAGACAGCGATGGTCTGAGTGCGGCTCTGACGGAGCTTTCGGGACGGTTGTCGGAGTTTAAGAAGCTTCAGATTGACGCGATGGGGTTGACGATCGATCCGACGTGTTCGTTGTCTGCGCATCGGATGCTGCCGTTCAACAATCCGGCGGTAATCCAGGAGGTTCTCAAGCAGCAGCTGACGGACATCTGGAAGATGGACGAGAACACGCATCTGGCGTTTGAAGTCGGGGAATATGTCGAGGCGAAGGCAGCCGGCGAGGGTGAGGAAGCGACAGGCGGATACGATATTCATGTCATCAATTATCCGAAGGATAGATTGAAAGCGCTTCTGGAACGATTGAAGGGAGCGCAGATTGATCCGCATGTGGTGCTGCCGTCGACGGATGCGTTTGGATATGCGATGAACACGGCGATACAGCCGCCCGGCGGCGTGTGGGTCGTGATCGATCTTGGACAGGATATGTCGATGTTATCGATATGCACTGACGACAAGATTAATCTGACGCGAGCGTTGAAAGTCGGGACAAATGATATCGACAAGGTGCTGGCGCAGACGTTTAATATGCCGGAAGAAGAGGCACGTCAGATGCGCAAGGCGACGGGATTTTTGTCACTGCCTGGACGAGAGGCTTCGACGTATTCAACCAACTGTAATGCGGGTCGGATTGAGCCGTGGCAGGTTGATCCGGTTGCACTGGCGAGTGGTTGCGCGCGAGGACTTGAGGTTTTGCTGACAGCGATACGTCAGACGGTAGGGACGTATGCGGTGCAGAATCGATGTGAGCCGGAATGTATTTATTTGACGGGTGAGGGATCCGACTTATGCGGACTGTCGAAATGGCTCTCGGCGGTATTGGAAGTCAAATGCGTGCTGGGTTTGCCGACGGTATCGAATATCATGAAGGATGATGCTCAGAAATTGTCATTGGATGTGGACTGTGTGTCAGCGGCAGTAGCGGCGGCGGCGTTTATTGAAGGGAAGTGTCAGTTAAATCTTCGCCGAGGTGATTTGGCCCATAAAGGCAGTCTGGCGTATATTCAGGATCATAAATGGCTGATTGCATCGTGTGTTTTGGCAGTGATTATTGCCGTGATATTTATGGGCGTGACGGATTCGAAGGCCATCAAGGAAGAGCATGCCAAACTGAAGTCAGCCCTTGAAGAAGCAAGCATGAACACGTTTGGCAAGAAGCTTCTGGACTACAACAAGATAGAGAAAGAGATATCGAACAGCGGAGAATTTGATTTCATACCGGCTCGCACGGCGTTTACGCATTTTGCATGGATATCGAATAACGTGAACAACAACATGGCGGATGTCGAGATGGATTTGAGTTCGCTGGATATCGATATGCAAAGAAAGATAGTGACGATAAAGGGCGAAGTCTCGGGTGATGAAGGTTTGCCGAGATTCATGCAGCTTCTGGAGCAGTATGAGTGCTTTCCGAAGGACATACCGGAGCCGAAGACGCAGAAAGTGAAGGAAAAGACATCATTTACGCTTCGCGTAGATGCGACGCACTGCACGATGGGAGCAGACAGTGAATAAGCCTGAATTTCTAGAAAATGTGAGCGGCACGATAAGTGAGAAAGTGTCCGCGATGCAGCCGCGCGAGAAGCTGCTGATGGGCGGCGCCGTGCTTGTTCTTGTCGGCATGATCATATTTACGATATTTCATTCGATGTTTGCGGACATCGAGACGATGAAAAAAGAGACGGAAAATTATCGTAAATCGCTGAATTATATTGCTGAAAATCAAAAGAGTTATTTCGAGAATAAAGCGCGAGCGGATGCGATTCGAGAGAAGCTTCAAAATGCGGATGCCAAAATCGCCAATAAAATAACGAGCATAGCGTCGAACCTGGGATTTGACGTGACGGTTACGCCGAAAGATGCCAAGAAGATAGACAACTCAACGGCTGAGGAACAGGAAATCGAGGTCACACTCAAGAATGTTGATTACAACAAATTTCTGGAGTTTATCATTCAGGTATCGAAGCTGGAATCGCCGGTATATATGCGTCATATCAACATGAACAGAACGAGCAATAACAGTGGTCCGGACACGAAGATGACGGTATCGATATCGCTCATTTCCTATCGCATCAAGGAAGGCAATGAAAAGTAAATTTCTTTTGATCGTGGGGATTGGGATCCTCTTTGTGGTCGTCTTTGTCGGGGCGATATTTATGACATTGCCGACGAAATCGATACGCCATTTTGCCGAAAAGAGCCTTGAAAAGCAGCTCAAACAGGAGCAGTCGGTCGAGATTGATGACATCTCGATAAGCCCGCTTCTGAACGTGACCGTAAAGAAATTTGAGATGCGTCCAAGGAATGTAGAGCCGTTCGACAAGACGTTTGCGACGGAAGAAAATACGTATGAGGATATGTTTTTCTGTGCGTCGTATGTGGATACACAGCCGTTTATCATTGATGAAATATTTGTCGAGCCGAAGCTGACCAAGCTGCTCAAGAAGCAGCCCGAAGGGAAGTTTGAGGTCAAGATTCAGGATGGCACGATAACGGGTGATCTGAAGGGCGTGGACAAGATGATGGAGGTGAAGGCGAAGGGAAATAAGATTTCTCTGAACGAGTTCACACTTTTGTCCAACTTGACGCACATGCAGATTTACGGGGATTTGGAGTTTGATCTTCGTGCGGTTCTGAATAAGAGTTCGCTGGCGGAAATGCAGGTGGATTTTACGTCAGGCATGACGGCCATGTGTCCCAAGCGTGTGAAGCTGAACATTGGAGGCGTTCCATATATTGAACTGCCGTTTACAATATTTGGAAATATCACGGCAAGTCTCGAGCTCAAAGACGACAAACTGATTATTCACAGCCTGAAGTCTGACGGACCGGATATCAAGCTCGATGTGACAGGTGATGTGATGCTCAAGACGGCGAAAAATCCGTCGCCGAAATTGAACATTCGTGCGACGATCCTTCCATCGGAAGACTGGGTAACGAACAACAACATGAAGGTTATCTATCAGCTTTGCGAGAAGCACGACGATGGATCGATTGAACTGGAACTGAACGGTCCCGTGAAGAGACTCAAACCGGAATGCGGGACACCGATACCGGAGCCGCTTCCTGAGCTTCCGGCGGTAGAGAAGAGTGATGATAAAAAGGCGGATGCCAAGGCCGATGAAACGGCAAAGGCAGAGAAGAAGGATAAAAAGTCGAAAGACGATAATGCCAGGGAAGACAAACCGAGTTTGACGGCGCGTCCGGAACCTGTTGAGAGACGGCGTCCTGAGGGGGTGTCAGATGGCGTGGCAGTACCGTCGAGATTTGCGGAAGGCGAGCGTCCAGAGCGCAGTATGAGAGCTCGAGGCGCAGAGAGGCCGAACATGGCGCGAAATCGTGGCGCGAGAATGGGGGGGGAGCGTCCCGCCGGCGAGCGTCCCAGCGGTGATCGATTTGAACGTGTGCATCCGAATATGGAAAGAGCAACGGAGCAGATAGAACAGAATGCGGCGCGAGAAATGAGAAGAAGAAATCGCGGACGCAATTTTGATCCGTCCGGAAACGATGGATATGGAGGAAATGAGTGATGGAAAACAAAGTGATTGAAGCGATATTAAGTCGCAAAAGTGTTCGTTCGTTTACAGGTGAAGGCGTGGATAGAGCGTCGACGAAAGAGATTTTGAAAGCGGGAATGGCAGCTCCGTCGGCGATGAACAGCCAGCCGTGGGCGTTTGTTGCGGTGGATGATCGCGATATGATGAACCGTCTTGCAGATTCACTTCCGTATGCCAAGATGCTGAAGACAGCGGGGGTCGGGATTGTGGTATGCGGCGATATGAGCAAGGCTCTGCCTTCGCCGATGACGGATTTCTGGATGCAGGATTGTGCAGCGGTGACGGAAAATATCCTTCTGGCTGTTGAGGCACTTGGTCTTGCAGCCGTTTGGACGGGTGTATATCCGAATCCGGCCGCTGTTGCCGCTGTTCGCAGCGTGATCGATCTTCCGGAAAATCTCATTCCGTTCTGTGTGATTCCGGTCGGTCATCCGTCGGGAAACACGCCGGCGAAAGACAAATACGATGAAGCGAGAATTCACTGGAATCGCTGGTAATAATCGATATTTTGAACGGGGCTATGGCGAAGCCATACGCCCCTTGGGGCTGCGGCTATCTGAAGGATACGCCGCAGCTTTTTTTGTGTTTTTAGGTATATTAAGCCAATTGATTTTTTGAGACATGATGGGTGGGGGCATCTCTGCTTCGTATACGATTTTTTTGCGTTTGGACATAAAATAGATTAAAAAACAGGTGTTTTTTTTTGGAGGTTGAAATGGCTAAAAATAAGGGATTTACATTAATAGAATTGATGGTTGTTGTGGCAATTATCGGCTTATTGGCAGCCATCGCGATACCTGGATTGCGAGGGTATTTGTCGGAAGCTAAGAAAGCAGATGGCGTAGAGAAACTCAAAACGATCGCAGACTTGGCCCTGTCGTACTATAATCTTGAACACAGCTACGATAAAAGCGGTATATATAAAAGTAAGTATTACTATCCGGGATGTGAGAAGGATACCGACAGTGTCCTAAGACCCAAAAATTGTAGTTTTGGGGAGACTGTGTCATGTAGCAATCCTGCAATTGGGCAAAAGACGAACTTTGATGATAGTAAGGTAATTTGGAGACGCATGGGGATGCAGATCGCGAGTCCAACGGGAGCTGATCCTGCGGACGGTCTTGTTACATACTATTGTTATGATTATGAAAGCAGGGCGACGGATACTCATGAGACGTCGTTTACAGCGAGAGCATACGCAAGTTTAGAGAATACTTGTGATTCTCAGTATAAAGTTTCGGGCGATGCCAATGGAAAAATATCGACGATGGTAGAGGTCGATAAAAGCACTGACAATTTTTGTGGTGGTGGCTGATACCATTGAGAGCCGTGCGGAACGCGGCAGGTACTATTTTTTTTCGAGTTCTGCCCATATTTAGTAGATTGGTGAATTAATAGTGGCAGAGCTGTAACGCGGCCGCATTTTTTTTGAAAATAAAATTTGACGGGTGATGCAAAAGCGCGTATAAGCCTCGCTCGTTCGACGGGTTCCCAAAAGAACCGGTTGATGTTTGAAAACAGAAAAGAAGAAAGCGATAGAGAAAAACAAGGAAATATATTTGTAGCGACGTGGCATACTACGTCGGTACGTGGATATATTCAAATGTCATCAAGTGTCTATTAAATAGCAATCGCACTCCGAAGGAGTGGGATGGAAATTAAGCTATAAAGGGCACACGGTGGATGCCTTGGCGCTGAGAGGCGATGAAAGACGTAGT
>JAZRVP010000018.1:0-27138 GCA_045599245.1 Myxococcota bacterium | reverse complement strand
GCTTTGGTTTCTGATATATGCCTGTACGCCTTTGAGTGTTACAACGGTTGAATCAGTGTATAGAACTTCAGAATCTAGTAATTTCGTTGTGATTTGTTCAAGGCTTCGTTCACATTTGTTTGAAAACTCCTTACAAATATTAACGACTGTTCCTTTTAGGCATATTCTTTTACAGCTCTGAAGATTGTCGATGTTCAGACCTGAAAACTTCATCCATCATTCAGTATTAAGCAGTAATAGTCATGATTTCCATTCAAGAACTTCTAGAAAAGATGACCATCGCGGATTTGGATTCCTGCGGTTATTTTAAGGATCAGCATGAAACGATTCTGGCCATCCGATGTCCCTTGATGCCCAATGAACTGCACGGACCACTTATTGAGATAGGATTTCGTCATAGCGGTGATCTGTTTTATCGTCCCCAGTGCAGAGACTGCCATAAATGTATCCCAATGCGCATTGATCCGACGATGTTTCGGCCATCCAAAAAACAGCGTCATATTTTTAACAAAAATTCAGACGTTGAAATATATCTTCTGCCCCCGGAACCGACCAAAGAGAAATATGACATTTATCAGAGATATATGGATTTACAGCATCCTGAATCTGATGAAGGTAAGTCGTTTGTGTCGATGAGGCACATTTTTGCAAGGCATCAGTCCACATGCGAAATTCAGTATAGAATTGAAAACCGTATTGCCGGGATCACGATTGCCGATATTCTCCCGAATGCGTTTTCGAGTGTCTATCATTTTTTCGACCCCGATTTTGCCCGTCGATCCATTGGCGTATTTTCCATGATTGCCGAAATCCGACTGTGCGAAAACATGCTCATTCCCTATTATTATCCGGGGCTTTAGTACAGGGCTGTCCTAAAATGGAATACAAGACACAATTTCGCCCGTATCAGCTTCTTATCGATGGTGAATGGATTGACGATATATCCCGATGACAGAGGCGTTTAAAATGGTTTACAGGGATTGAAGAAGTTCGCATATAATTGGTGCGGCGCAATGATGTGCCCAAATTCAGGAGAATTGATATGCCGTGTATTCAGGTTCACGTTTCACAGAAACTCACCGATGACAAGAAAACAAGCATTAAAGCGAGCCTTGGCAAAGCCATAGAGCTCATTCCGGGAAAATCGGAATCATGGTTGATGGTTATGATTCATGATGATGCATGCATATATTTTAAGGGCAATCAGAGTGAACCGACGGCGTTTGTGGATGTCAGTGTTTATGGGCAGGACAATCCTCGGGCCTTCGACAAACTGACGGCAGCCGTCTGCGATGTTCTGGGCAAAGAAACTGGAACGTCGGCGAACCGCATTTACGTCAAATATTCATCGACCGAAAACTGGGGCTGGAATGGCGGCAATTTTTAGCCAATATATGTGAATGCTGCGTATGCCATCGGCATAGCAGCATTAGGAGGCGCGTATTGCCGTAGGCAATAGCGCCGAAACGTGAGCCGCAGATCCGCAAAATTTTGCGGTTCAAGGCGAGCGATTTTATGCAGCCGCGTTGCACGTAACAGCTAATGTGTAAAAAACGTTGCAAACAAAGTGGTTTAGCAATTCGCAAAATTTGTGAGCAAAAAAAGCGTGTAGAAATTGTACTGTCTATAAGTATTTCTCAGAATATGAATTCCGTTCTGCGATGTAATACGGCTTCGCTCGCTGGTTATTGGCGCTGATACGCTGCTTCTGAGACCTATACAGGTGTTGCATCTCCTGACTGGTCTTTTGAGTTAAAGCAAGCGTCGTGCTATATAGCAAATCGTATTGCGCGTTGTGCTGAAAACGCGCGATGATTAGGATTACAACTCGACAGTAAGGCTGCAGTCATGAAATACAGTAATTTATATGAATTTGGTTTTGTGCTTTTGGCATTATACAGTTCGTTGTTGGGGTGCGACGAACCAACGACGGAAGCTCATCGTGATATTTTACAAATCGAATGTGATAAGACCGGCGGTGTTTTGGAAGTTGATGAATCAAAATGCAAGTGCGGTGAGACAGTCTGCGGCAGTGGCGTTGTATGTGATGCGGAAGATAAGACGAAATGTGCCAATTTCGATTGTATTCCGGGAGTGTCCGTATGCCTGAATGGGGCGTACCAGGTATGCAGTGATCAAGGTCGCTGGTCTACAATGCAAGCTTGTCCCAATGACGTCAGCTGCAAATCTGCTGAGGAGTGCGGTGAATGCAAGGACGGCGATATGCGCTGCGAAGATGATGTCGAAACAAACGCTGGAACGCTCAAAGTCTGTGTTCAGGGCCAGTGGGAAGTCAAGAATGCGTGTACTGATGAGGATGGACGCCCTGCTTCGTGTTTAAAAGAAGAGGAAGGCGTTTCCACCGCTTGCGGTGAATGTCTCAATCGGCCTACGCAGCAATGTACAAATATTAAATCTCCGGGAACGAGTACTGAACTGCTTATCGGTCATTTATATATCTGCGATGGCGGTAAAATGCATGGTTTTACGCAGACAGATGCCGGGATTCAGTATACGGATGAAAAATATATCGAGTGCGATGAGGGCAATTCGTGTAATCCAGAACGCACCGATTGTGGTGAGTGCTGTGTTGGCCGAAGAATTTGTCGGAACGACGGTATGGTGTTGAAGGACGGGTATCCCGACGGTCATATTGGGCAGATTTATACCTGTGAGGATGGTGTAATCTCGTCCGACCCGACGCCGTGTCCCAATGAAACGCTATGCAATGAGAACACACATGGTCAATCATGCGGAGAATGTGGTATGACGAGTCGCTGGCATGGCGGACATCAATGCATAACGACTTCAGATGGTCGGCAACACAGCCAAACTTGTGCAACCCCCGAAGGGGATGGCGTGTGGACTTATCATGGGCACTGGATAATGTGGAATACGTGTGAGGGTATGTGCATATCCAATACTACATATGGTGAAAATTGTTATGGCAAGTGTTTACTCAGCAATAACCACTGCTGAGTAAGATATATTTAAGGCGGAGGCTATAGGCTTTGCCTATACGCTTTCGTTTTCGGGCTATCGGTTTTAACATACTCCAATTTTGCCCTATCGTTTAACTACCGAGGCGGCTTTTTGGGACGAAACCGTATGACTTGCTAATACAGACGTGAAAAGAAACGAACGCCGACAGGTTTGTTATTATCTGGCGACATACGTCGAAAACCATTCCCAAAGTCTTGTGTACAAACCGCATCAAGGCGCACGCACATATACCGTTTCCCATCACACGTATCACGGTACAGATAAACAAGACCATCGAACCCATTTCTGAAAAAGTTGATTACAGAGTTGTAGGACGACCCCATAGGGACAATGTCAAACGACAGATTGTCTGCGAACGGCGCATCACACATAACGGTTTCAATCACATTACCATTGTCATCGTAGTAGCATAGTTGAAGGTTTCCATCGACAAGACCATGAAGCAGTTTCATGGTATTCGGAAACTTAACAAACTCTCCACTAGCAGTTTTGTTCATGGCTTTCGGCACATGAATCGTGAAACCGTACAGGAATGAAAGATTAGTTCCGAAGAACTCTTTACGTGGCGAACCGAGTCTATCAGAGCGCAGACCGCGCCTATCCGTGTAAATGCACATTGGTGTTTCACTTTTATCGCAGGAAACGAGCCAGTGATCTTCCATAGATACGTAGAATCCGTAATCACGACAAACCGATGAAACACTCACTTTCGGGAATGGCGTGTACACCTCGTCATTGTCCTGAACGTAAGAAACCTCAAGACCGTGAAACATTCCATAAAAGCGAACACCGTGTTCAGACAACCACACAATGCTTCGGTCAGCGGATTTCGACAGAGAAGAAAGGATGCTGTGCATGAAACCGACAAGCGGGATGTTATGGAACACAGGGGAAACACACTGAACTTTGTCGAGCTCGTCAACCGATTGATCAGATGCGTGTTTCTTAAGTTCGTCCAAACTCAAACCAAAACGATCCGTATCATTGCACGAAGCGGCATGGTCACATACAACTCTGAATACCTTTGTTTCAGGAAAATTTTCATTGCCATCCATTACATCCAGATACGGGACAATTCCGCTGTACGTAAAGTATGTGCAGGGAACACGTGACTGCATAAGAACGGAACCGATACCCGGTTTCTGAAATGTAAACGCATACATGGAGTCTGACACACTTGAGAAACGATAAAATTCCGTGGGTGCTTTCGACAGGGATACATCCAAATCGCGAGCGTGTTCGACAAGTGAACGTGAAATATACGTGGTCATGCAGATACCTCGGCATTAAGTTTTAACGTACTCCAAATTTGCCCTATCGTTTAACTGTTATCGCATCCTCGTTGTTCTTAAGACGTTGTTCGAGGATGCTTTTCGCAGTTTCTTCATCATATCCGAACTGAACAAGCAGATTCGTCATAAACGGAAGGAATGTTTCCTTGTTGATTTCACCGTTCTCATGGTACGTCGGAAGTGTAAGCAGTTGCATATGAGTGCCCTTGTTGACGCAGTGCGTGATGAACTTAGCGTGAATCTCCGACCATTGAATGATCTCATGTGCATCAAGAGTTCCATGATGAAGTCGTGATTCAAGAGTTCCATGAACACCGCGTGATGTCAAAGCAAGGTATTTATTTTTTTCGTACATGCCATCGACATATCGGCCACAGAACGGATTATACCCTCTATTTCCTTTCACCAAATGATTGAACAGAAACGGTTGGAGTTTGGAATAAAGCCAAACAATGGAATTGAAAAAAGACGGAACTGCATTCCCGTCGTGCATCTGCTCTTGACTGAAGATGCTTCCGATATGAACGTGTGTGCCGCATGTCCCATCCACATAACCGTTAAGAATTTCTCGGATACCTGACAGCACGAGTTCAAGCTGTCCAAAGTCGTTTTGTCTGAGGATAGGGCTGACCATTTCATATCCAAAAAGACCGTTATCCGACAACTTTCCAGTAACGTCGCCACCAACAGAGCCGTCAGCCCCGAGTGTCCATGCACTCGTCTGATTGTCACCGTATTTCCCAGTAAAGACGTATGGAATACCATGCTGTTCCATATAGGTTTTGAACCGTTTACGTACCGACAGTTTTGCATTGCCAATGAACTCGAACTCGAAACCATACGTGAGGTTTTCAGGCGAAAGCTTTGTTGTTTTGTTGAACATCGTGTGTAATCCCCTGTTTTAACGTACTCCAAATTTGCCCTATCGTTTAACTCAATAAACCCATGATTCTTTGCAAGACCGTACCCGAGTCTTGAAGCCTTTTCTTCAACAGTTACGTAGAATTCAGTCTCTCCGAAACCCTGAAATGCAGAGTTGTATGCACTTTCAACCAAACCACGATCACGAATACCGACATCACCGCCAGTACTCTCAATGACAGCATCGTGGTAACGATAAACATCTTCAAGTCGAATGGTCTTCATTCAGCAAGTCTCCTAAAGGTCTCAGAATATTTTTTAAGGAGAAATGAAATGGACGCGTCAATCTCGGACTGACTCGCATAAGTGACACTAGATTCTTTAACACGTTCACAAGAAGCACATTTCTCATGGCTTCGTTGTTTCCCATAACGTCTGTCGCGGTTAGCTTTACTCTTTAGGAATGCCATATTCAAACTCCTTATAATCAAACGGTTCACCGAATATCCGACACTCAACAATGTAACATAAAAAACACTTCGTTCTGTAAACAGCACCACTATCCAGAGCACGTCACTCCAACTCAGTTTTAACGTACTCCAAATTTGCCCTATCGTTTAACTTTTGGCCTATCTCGTCCCCAAATAATGTGAATTTGCAACTTACCTCTCTCATTCTATAGACAGTAGATTTAGAGCTTGCCTGTCTGACAATTCACCGTTCCAATGCTTAAACAACGTATCGTAATTATCAGAAACCCATGAAATAATCTCATTTTCCATCCTAAAAGGTCTCAAAGGTCTTATATCTCTTTGAGAGGTTATGATAACCGGTATAAATTCATCACCTACCCCAACCTTTATTCTCATCACATTATGCTGTATATTTCGTGTACAACCTGCGGAATCTAACCAAATGTCATACGGTAGTCCTGACTCCTGTTTTCTAAGATTAGCCATTTCAAAACATGTGTGCTTTTCTTCATAATGTCTTCTTTGAATAAGAGTCATATTTCCACCTCACTTAGTTTTAACGTACTCCAAATTTGCCCTATCGTTTAACATAAAAAAAGACGCCCGAAGGCGTCTTTGCTCAATCCTGATAAATGGTCTGTCCGTCCACGGTGATTGTCACACCGCCCGGCTCAGGTTTGTCGAATTTGAAAACAACCATCTCGGTATGGGATTCTCCGCGTTTGAGTTCATAATTATCGGCTGATTCATGCCTGTTAAACCATCCAAACGGCCAAACATTATCATTATGCCGTTCTGCATTTACCTTAATTGCATCGTCCCTTATGCCGTTATTATCGATCAGGCAATATTTTTTCTCACAATGAAGCGTATATGCAAGGCGGATACAAACGTCTTTTTTGTCCCAGCACGTTCCATACTCAGCAGTCATGTTCGACAAGGTGTATCCGTCGCCCGAGAAGTCCCCCAATTCAATGGCTGATTGCCCAATTTCAGGCACAGGCTCTGGCAACAAAACTTTGGCAGGAAGCGTGATCGGCAACAACAAAACAATAATCAGCAGAACACCTGATAATGTACAACCACCATAAAGCCATCCCATAACTCACGCTCCTTTCCCCCGATGCTTTTAGGTTTTAACGTACTCCAAATTTGCCCTATCGTTTAACCAATAGGTTTTACTGAAGATCATAGCATAACTATGCTGTTTGTGCCGACAAGTTTTTCCTGTTCATCCTCTTCACCGATGAGAAGTTCTATGGACTGAAATTGTTTTTCGGTCAATCGCAGTATTCTGACGGTTCCCGTTTTAGGGGCATAATCTCGGATTCTGCGGAAATGCTTTTCAGCTGTTTTTCGGTTTTGAGTGATTCTCATATAAACGTCTGGAATTATGGGTAAATAGCCGTCTTTATTGAGGAAATTCCGCAATTGGGTGTATTCGGTTTTCGTTCCTCTACGATTTGTCGGGGCAAGTATAACGATAATTCTCATTCTGTGACTCCTGGCAAAAACTCCATTGGAAGGATTGTTGGCAGCATAAGGGATTCTGTTGTTTCATGCAAAAGAATGCGTTTATAACTTTCAACCATTGATGGATATATTATTTTGAGTAAGGATAGTTAAATCCATTGATGACAGCCTGATATTGGGGCCAATTAATGTAATTTGATATAAATCCTCTATCGGAATGTGAATAGTATTATTATTCTGAGTCACAAGGAGCTGTGCGGATCGAATATGAATTTCTGCGGGATTGGAGATTTCCAGAATTCTGAATGCCATATTATGATATTATTTTGCAATAAATGAATAATCGGGCGGGGCGTATCGCGGCCGGTAAACGCGATAGCCCCCGCCTGCGCCGCGTATTCGTGAAGCGAATAGCGGCGTTAGCAAACCGTAGAGCCGCAAAATTTTGCGGCTCAAGGCGTAGCCCCAAAACGGAAAACGCCGCGTATCCCAACGGGATAGCGGCGTTAGCAGGCCGTAGCGCCGTTGTAGCTGCGTAGCATGCTACGCAGTTACTGCGGTGCAAGGTTCGCGATAATATATATAATTATATATTATTTCGTGAATTTAGGACGCGGATGATACGTCGTGTGAAGGAGTTCATGCGCTTCGTGGCTGTTGGGTTTTCCGCCGAGGACGAGATCATATAGATCCTTGAGGGGCTGATCGTCGGAAGGCGTGCGGTGATCGAGTTCGGCATCGTGGGCATAGAGGCCGGCGGCGCGAGCGGGAACGACGACATCGGGACGGAGCGTAAAGGGCTGACCACCGCCGTTGATGCAGCCATTGGGGCAGGCCATGACTTCGACGACGTGATATTTTTTTGCACCCGTGCGGACATCTTCGCAGACTTTCTTGACGTTCTTGAGTCCGAAAACCTGGCAGAGATTGAGGGTAATGCCGGCAACCGTGACGGAGGCTTCGCGGATACCATCGTTGCCACGGACGGCTTCGAATTTGAGATCAGCGGGTTTTTCGCCAGTAAGTTTTTCAGCGGCAAAGCGGAGAACGGCTTCGGTAACGCCACCGGTGACGCCATAGATGACGCCTGCGCCAGCTTCGACACCAAACGGATCGTCGCAGGCCACATCGTCGAGACGATTGAAGTCGATACCGGCTTCTTTAATCATGTCGGCGAGTTCGGACGTTGTGACGGAGTAGTTGATATCCTTGATGCCATCGTGGCAGAATTCTTCACGGTTGACTTCGAATTTCTTCGCGGTGCACGGCATGATGGAAACGACGACGATGTCTTTGTTTTCTTTGCCGAATTTGGCCGGGAGAACTTTGCGGAAGAGGGCCGCACCCATTTCCTGCGGGGATTTGCATGAGGAAAGATGCGGGAGAATATCGTGTTCGTATTCTTCGGCGTATTTGACCCATGCGGGGCAGCAGGAGGTGAAGACCGGGAGATTTTCGTTTTTCGTGACGCGGTCGATGATTTCGGAACCTTCTTCGAGGGTCGTGAATTCAGCGCAGAAAGCGGTGTCATAAACGGCGTCGAAGCCCATTATTTTCATGGCGGCGACCATTTTGCCCATGGCGTTTGTGCCGGGTTTCATGCCGAATTCTTCGCCGATGGCGACGCGGACGGCTGGAGCGATCTGGGCGATGACGATCTTGTTGGGATCGTTGATATCTTTCCAGATTTCTTCATTGTAGGAATGGGAATAGATGGCACCGACGGGACATACGGATGCGCACTGGCCGCAGTTGACGCAGTCGACCGTTCCGAGGGGTTTGCCGAAAGCGGGCTGAACTTTGCTGTCATAGCCGCGTTTTGCAAAGCCGAGGACGCTGATGCCCTGGAATTCTGCGCAGGCACGGACGCAGTTGCCGCAGAGGATGCACTTGCTCGGATCGCGGACGATCGAGGGGCTGCTGCAGTCGCGTTCGGATTTGGCGCGAAGTTTTTTGAGAGGATTTTCGCGGATATTGTAACGAATGGCGAGTTCCTGAAGACGGCATTTTCCGGATTTCGGGCAGCTTGTGCAGTCGACATCGTGGTCGGCGAGCAGGAGCTGAAGGGCCATTTTTCTCATGCTGCGGATGGTGTCAGTATTTGTGCGGACGACCATGCCGTCTTTGGGAGCGAGCGTGCAGCTGGAGATGATGCCGAGGCCGTCGCATTCGACGAGGCACAGACGGCAGGCACCGAAAACGGACAGGCTCGGATGATAGCACAGCGAGGGGATATCGATGCCGTTGTTGCGGCAGAGCTGAAGAACATTCTTCTCGCCATTAATGGGATAGCTGCGGCCATCGATGATGATCGTATTTGTATTTTCCATAGTCTAAAACTCCTTCAATCAGTCGATAGCGCCAAATTTGCAGTTGGCTTTGCAGGCACCGCATTTGATGCATTTGTTTTCGTCGATGTGGTGAGGCTGTTTGAGCGTACCGGAAATAGCGCCGACGGGGCATTTCTTAGCGCACATTGTGCAGCCTTTGCACTTGGCCGGATCGATCTGAAGCGGGCTGAGGGCTTTGCATTTGTGAGTTTTGCATTTTTTGTCGACGACGTGTTCCATCATCTCAGCGCGGAAATGCTTGAGAACGGAGAGAACGGGGTTCGGAGCGGTTTTGCCGAGTGCGCAGAGGGATCCCTTCTGAATGGCACCGGCGAGGGCTTCGAGGGTGTCGATGGTTTCGGGGGTAGCATCACCGTTGATGATGTCATCCATGAGGTTGAGCATCTGCTTTGTACCTTCACGGCACAGGACGCATTTACCGCAGGATTCATTCTGGGTGAACTGCATGAAGAAGCGAGCGACCTGAACCATACAGGTCTGTTTGTTCATGACGACGAGACCGCCGGAACCAACCATTGCGCCAACGCGTTTGAGGTTGTCGAAATCGAGCGGAAGGTCGAGGTCGGCTTCGGTCAGGCAGGCGCCGGAGGGGCCGCCGATCTGAACGGATTTGAAGCATTCGGAAGTCGGTTTGTTGTCATCATCGATGACGCCTTCGCCGACGCCGAGAACGATTTCACGAAGCGTCGTGCCAAACGGAACTTCGATAAGACCGGTATTCTGAACGTGGCCGGTCAGGGCAAACGTCTTGGTGCCCGGGCTCGTTTCTGTACCCATCTTGCGATAGCCTTCGGCGCCGTCGCGAATGACGAGGGGAACCGTGCCGAGCGTTTCGACGTTGTTGATGATGGTCGGTTTGCCATAGAGACCTTTCTGTGCAGGGAAAGGCGGTTTCGGACGAGGCATACCGCGATCGCCTTCGACGGACATCATAAGGGCAGTTTCTTCACCGCAAACGAAAGCACCGGCGCCTTCCATGATGGTGATTTTGAAGCTGTGATCGGTTCCGAAGATGTGGTCGCCGAGGATATTCTTGGCCGTCGCATCGGCAACAGCTTTGCGAACGCGTTCAACGGCGAGAGGATATTCGGCGCGGACATACATATAGCCTTCATCGGCGCCGATGGCGCGAGCGGCAATCATCATGCCTTCAATGACGCGGTGCGGGTCGCCTTCCATGAGGGAACGATCCATGAATGCACCCGGATCGCCTTCGTCGGCGTTGCAGATGACGTATTTTTTCGGGCCATTTTCTGCGAGAGCGGCAAGCCATTTGCGGCCGGTCGGGAAACCGCCGCCGCCACGTCCGCGAAGACCGGAGGCAAGCATGATGTCGCAGATTTCTTTCGGGGTCATTTCAAGGTAGCATTTGCGAGCCTGAATATAGCCGCCGCGAGAAATGTATTCATCGATGTCGTGCGGATCAATGACGCCGCATTCGGCCAAAACTGTACGTTTTTGACGGGTATAGAAAGGAATTGAGCCCTGACCCAGGAAGTGTTTTCCCGATTCGGGATCGAGATAGAGAAGTCTTTCAACCGGTTTTTTATTGACGAGCGTCTCAGTGACGATTTCTTCGGCATCTTCCGGTTTTACCTTGCAATACAGAATGCCATCGGGTTCGATTGTGACGAGCGGTCCCTGCTGGCAGAAGCCCTGGCAGCCGGATTTCGACATATAAACCGACTGAACACCGGCCGTGACTGGCATGTCATCGGTCAGTTCGACGACGATATTGAGTCCTGCTTTCTTGGCATGTTCGATGATGGCGTCACGAACTTTGAGGCTGCCGTTTGCAATGCAGCCCGTGCCTGCGCAGACAACCACGCGGCGTTCAATCTTTGCACTGCGATTGCGATAGGATTCTACGATCTGTTCAAGCGTTTCGGCTTTTGTCATTATTTATTCTCCTCGGCGATGCAGGCGTCAATGACGTCTGTGGCTTTCTTGGCAGTGGACTGGCCGTGGACACATTCATCAAGCACCATGACAGGGGCAAGACCGCAGGCACCCAGGCACGAAACGACTTCAAATGAAAACATGCCGTCTTTGGTCGTGGTCTGGCCGGCTTCGAGACCGAGCTTGCTCTTGAGAGCATCCATAATGGCCATCGAACCTTTGACGTGGCAGGCCGTTCCATCGCAGCAGCGAATGAGGTGTTTGCCTTTGGGTTCAAGCGCAAAATTGGCATAGAATGTGGCAACGCCATAAACTTTTGCCGGGGAAACGCCGAGTCCTTCGGCGATGAGAGCCATGACATCTTCAGGCAGATATTTGAATTCAGCCTGAGCAGCCTGGAGCACGGGCACGAGCAGATTCGGTTTGCGGCCGATTCTCTCGATGATCGCGTTCACGCGCGATGCGGTATCGTTAGTGTTGTCCTGCATTTCCTTCTCCTTAGCAGTACGACGGATGCAATGGCGAGTTAGCCATTGCCATACATGAATAAAAAAATGACCACTCACTCTTTTGAATGAGAGCCATCAAACTTGAAACTTCTCGCTCTAAATTAGCGTACAAAAACAGTTCGGGGGAGCATCTTTTAGCTGAAGTCTTTGCGCTGCAATTTCTCACGTACCAGTTTCCCCGATAAGGTCCGCAAAAGTGCCTAAAAAGCGCAAGGCTTTTACACCTACATGCAAGTCTTGTCAATGGATAGCGCATTTATTTTGGGCGCGCCTATTGGCATACGGCGCGCGTTTTCGCGTCTATCCCTTCGGGATACGACGCTTTGCCGCGTTGTTGCCGCGTTGCATGCAACTACGTTTGGGTGCGCGCCTATTGGCATACGGCGCGCGTTTTCGCGTCTATCCCTTCGGGATACGACGCGAAAGTCGATTATTATGTCTCTTATTCAGAGGTTCTTATATGTCAAAAGCCTGTGCCGTGTGGTTGTCACACGGCTTCGTGTGAAAAATTGCAGTTATAATTTAGTCAATAATTCAAATACATCTGTTTGTGTTACTGGACCAAATTCAATAACTCTTTGTAATTCGTGACGTGGTCATATTTGATAGTGCCATTTGATAGCTTTGCAAAGAGTAATTTTGCGCTATCGATTTTGGCTTTTTCAACAGGACGAAGTTCCAAACTTGAAAGCGTACCCTTGGTTTCGGCGACAAAATAGATGTGTTTAACTTTGCCTTCGTGAAAAACGATTGCCCAGTCTGGTGAATACCGTCCAACAGGCGTTGGAATGTAAAACCCTTTCGGGAGTTTGGCGTAAATATTAACCTCCTCCGCTCCATCGAGTTCTTTCGCAAATTTAGCTTCAACGCTGTTTTCACCGGCGTTGCCGTCGGTAAAAATATAATCTTGAATTGCCTTTTGAGCTTTATAGGCCTTTGAAATTGGCAGATTCAAATGTTCCATTGCGAAAATATTAGCCTGAAGTGGATCGTTCTCATTCTCAGGTTTCGCGTTTTCAACTTCATGATACGACAATTTAAAGCTTTCAGAGGGCTTACTCAAGTGTTCAACAAACATCGACGCTTTTTGCTCAACAATAATGTCGCTCACTTTCTTAATGAAGCTTTCTGGGTTCTGCGCAAACATTGCGTATTTCTCGTTACTGATGCGCTGTAAAATGGCAGAAACACTCTTGCGCGTCAAAATCGTCTGCTCGGCAATCTTACCGATTAAATCGTAACGGACATGCGTGACTTCTGCATATTTTAATTCTTTTGATTTCGTTTTGGTATCCTCAAACATGCCATTATTACGAACATCATCCGCATCCATCTCTTCTTTTTGCGTTGAATACTCCAAAGTATAACGAAGTGGAGTTACCGATAATTCTGCATTGATCGAGTTGACCGCATTGCGAATGAGTTCATCTGAATCAAATTGAACGGTGTAGGCATATTTATGATTAATTGTCTGCCAAAGCGTTTGGAATTCCTTTTTATAAAACCGCTCATTCGGTTTATTTTCGGTAAATTTGGCCTGCATACCGTCTTCGAACATTTCATCACGCGACGTTTCTTCATACAAAGATTGAATGAGCGTGTGAATTCCATGTTCTATACTTGCTAACGCCTCGGGCATCGGCGCCAGCGCACCATTCTCACGATCGTCTTTATAGGCTTGTGAAATATGGTTGTCATCATCGATATAATCATTTTTTACGAGATATTTATAAATCGCTTTAGCCTGTTTCTCATCGAGTTTTACAAGATTGTCATTATTTGCACGAACCTTTTTATCAACAAATATTTTTTCTTCAATTACGACATTACGTTTTCTTAATCCGTCGTTTGACATTTCTTTTTGTAGGTTTTTAACGAATTCTTTGTAACTTTCGCTTGCTACGACAGTGAGTTGGTTAATTTCATGAATCGATGTGCCGAGCTCGTCTAGATCCATGCGCTCCAAATTGGTGTTTACGCAAAGACGCATTCCTCGCCCAACTTCCTGGCGACGGCTCACATCGTTATCGCTATTTTTGAGCGTACAAATTTGGAAAATATTTGGGTTATCCCAGCCTTCGCGAAGCGCTGAGTGCGAAAAAATAAAGCGCGTGGGTTCATTAAAACTCAAAAGGCGTTGTTTGTTTTTTAATATCAATTCGTACGCAGAAATATCTGTTGCAAGACCTTTGTCTGCCCCCTGACCGCTTTTGCTATCCACCATGCGACCTTTGTCGATACTGAAATAACCATTGTGGGTTTCATGCACATCGATTTTACTCAAATATTTATTATATTCTGGCGTAAATAATGTTCTATATTCGTTATATATTGCACGATATTCTTCTTCAAAAATCTCTCCGTATCGTCCCAAAACAGCGTTACCTTCTTCATCATATTTTCTGTAGTTTTCAACCTTATCGATGAAGAATAGCGACAGGGTCTTAATGCCTTTTTCAAATAAAACAGCTTCTTTTTCAAAATGAGACAGTAACGTTTCACGAATTTGAATGCGACGAATATCTTCTTCTAACAAATCTTTCGTCGCCGTACCAATGGCCAATTCTCGTCGTAAATCTTTCGTCGTTGAAATTTCAATACAATTTGCAATAGGGTCAATTGATAGAATCTTATAATTTTTGTATTGCTCCATTCCATTGGAGGTTGCATATAGATCGTCACCAACTTTCATCAAATGGCTCTCGCGCTTTATACCCGATTTATGGGCTACTTCTAATTCGATGCGAACTTGCGGAGGCTTATTGGTTGAGAGTTCTATTTTTTCAGCAAAGACATAGCCTTCTGTACCGTGAAGTCCCGAAATCTGAAAGCCTTTGACCTGAATCTTCTTGACGAGTTTCTGTCGATACGCGTCCACCGCATCCAAGGCATAAACCAGGTTGTGTTGCACCTTATGTGTGGCTGAATAATTGATAAAAAATAGTGGATTAAAATTCTTGAGTGCATTTTGTGTCGCTACACCACCCATCTTTTGTGGTTCATCCAAAATGATGATCGGATTATTCGCTGCAATGACATCAATCGGACGACGCGAATTAAAATCATCGCGTTTGGTATAAATGCGGAGAGATTTGTCCTTACTCTTTTTGCCGTCTTTTAATTCTTTTTCCGCTTCTTTTTTGGCTTTCGCTTCATCGAACGATTTAGCAAAGGCTTGCGTATTAATGATCATGACGTGAATGCCGCCATCCTTTGCAAAATCATCGATCTGCGTGAGGTTATCGCTATCGTAAATGAAATGTCGTGCCTTTTTGCCGTAATATTCCATGAAATGCGATTCGAAATCTTCGAAACTTTTTTGTACGCCTTCACGAATCGCAACTGATGGCACAATGATGATAAATTTGCTCCACCCATAGCGTTTGTTGAGCTCAAAAATCGTTTTGACATAAACGTACGTCTTGCCCGTACCGGTTTCCATTTCGACATCGAACGCGTAACGCCCGTGCAGCTTACTGAGGGCCTCTGACAGAGGCATGTTTTGATCCCCCTGAATTTTGCGCAAATTCTCCAGAATGACTTGATCATTCATGCCGCTGCTCAATTCGTGGTTTTTATAGCTGTTCGCTTCGAGTTCATCATTCAAAGCATCCTGCGCAGCAAATAAGTTTTGAGGATCAATCACGCGTTCGCCTAAATCGCGTTTATACAAACTCGGTTCAAAGTATGGTTGTCCTTCAAAAACATTCACAAGCGCGTTGACTGCGTCTGTTTGATACTGCTGAATTTTATATTTAAATCCCATTACTTGGACTCCTTTTGGGGGACGTTTATCAGTGGTTCGGCGCTATTGGCTTTTGTCAATACGCACCGCGCTTCGGCCTATCGCTATAAGACCAAGATACGACCATCGTCGATTTTGAAAATGGATTGCCCATAATCATCGTTTGCCGATAAAGGTAGAAAGCGAAATATCTTACACATACGAGATATTACATGGTAAATTGTTTTTCAATATATTCAATCAAGGTTCTACAGCGGTCTTGAAGAGTTTTATTTAAAAAATCATTGGATTCATTTAGAAATTCTATGTATTTATTTTTTACTCTCTCCTTGTAGCCAGAACCCTTGATGTTATTTACTTCTGCCCAAAATGAATTATTAGAATTTAGTGGGGCAAATTTTTGATTTATAGTCCAATTGTACATAGACTCATCATACTCTTTAATCATTTGATTCATAAGTTCTACGATTGAACTCTTAATACCAATAATTGCATCTGTAATTATAGCACTATCAGTATTTAAAATTCCACACACATCTTTGAGGAGATATTTAAACTTTTCTGCGATAATATTGGCAGCTGCTTGACTTAATCTTTTATAAAGATCAGGATTAAAATTACCATACCGCCGATTAAGTGCTTTAATTGTGCTATGATGTAATTCTGATATTGAATAGGAAATAAGAAGCTCTGAAAATGTTCTGCTACGGTAAAATATATTACTTAAATCAGTTCGAATGGCAAAATTTTTAATCCAATAGAACTTTTTTGAGGATATTTCCTCTTTTATACGTTGAAACTCCCTCGCTGCGATCTCATCAGCAAGCTCGGGAAGATTACTTTGTATTGAAATTAAACTCTCCCTGATTTCATCAGTATCACGTTTTAATTCTGATTTTAGAAAGTCGATGATACCTTGGAACTTTTGATCGATTTCAAATCGAATTTCATAAGCGCGTTCTTCATCATAATTTGTGATTTTTGAACTTGTCTTATATCTTTTATTCCCTTTTTCGTCAAAAGCAGGCTTTTTAGTCTTCGGATCTCGGACTACCTCTCGATTACTTTCAACACGATAGGGGTCACAACAATCTATAAATAACGTGTTATTATTAGAATATGGCAATCTATCGCTGTTAATTTTTCGATCAAGCTCAGATGACTTAATTCTCATACCTTCATCAGGATCTTCATCACATTCATTTACACGACTGAGTTCTGATATCGGACTTTTAATCAATAATGACGTTTTTAATATATTATATTTAAAACCAGCTTCAATTGGATACGCTTCCCCGAGTAATTGCTTAAAGTTTTTTGATGGTGGTGCTTTTAAATCATCACAGAAGATACATATTGTATCTTCACTTCGCATAAGCTGATGCAGATCTTTTCTTGCTCCACCATCAATACCAATAGTATCAATGACCTCTGAAACTTCAATTGAATCCGGCGTATAAACATCTAAATTATTACGATTAATCTCTATTGTAATACAACTTGCAATAGAAGTGTCACCTCGAGTTCCGTTGTTAAAATCGCTAAATGTACGTCTTAACCAGTTTTCAAATTCAATACTTTTATCGTAATTTATTACATCAGTTTGTCTTTTGTTCAAATTGATTGTTTCTATTACAGACTGACAAAATGCATCTAAGGTGGGAAATAGAGATAAATGTTCAAATTGCTTCTCCCAACTAACTTTAACCTTTTCATTTGTAGTCTTCTCAGAAACGGGAGCCTCCAGCCCAGCCATATTTCTTACGACACGATCATATTCAAGATGAACCCCACTCCCGTCTTGAGTGTTGATATCATCCTGATTGTCAGATTCTCCCCTTACCATATTCCAGTAATATTCACAGTATTGATGAATATACTCCAGCTGTTCATCAATTGGCTTATATTGAATACATAATCTGCTGACATCAGTTGTTTTCTTAATTCTAACTTCAGCCACAGTCGTACGACCACTTCCTGTAGAAAGTAATGGAACCGAATCTAGCGTTTTCTCACCAATTTTTTCATTCTTTAGTAAATTCAGATAGTTGCAGATTGCAGTAGTTTTACCTTTTCCTGGTTCCCCCATGAAAACTAGACGATATTCCTTAACATTTAAGAATTTTTGAATTTGCTCAAGCTTAGTTAGATGCCCTGATGTTGCATTAATAGCCGTATCCATAGCCCCATACTGAGCATTTTCTTTCAGCTCGTCGAGAAAATTCTTTGTCACTTCAACAAGTTCGTTGATGTCACCTGAAAATTTAAAATTAAACATACTCACTCCTTTTAGCAAACGAAGAAAACAAAGATTTACAACACTCTGCGAATGGTATCGTGGCTGTAGGTTTCGAAAATTTGATCAAAGTTCGTGGCGACGCAGTCGTTTGCATAACCGCGGTCGGCCATGACGAAGTAATACGGCTTCTTTTTGGCGATTTCGGTGATGAGCTCTTCGGTAAGATTGCTGTCGAAGCAGGCTAATAACACGCCGTTGTCGACGTCAAACACGGTCTTGCCTTGAACCGTATTTTTGGCGATCGGTGCAGACAGCGAAATGCCCAATTCGAGCATGACCTGGAATAACAAATCTTCCCCCGAGCGATCGGGTTTGATGTTGCCTTGCGCTTGTTCAATGAGATCGCGAGTGAAGTCTTTGGGGCGATAATACACGTCCTTCATGTTGCTGCTGTCGATGCGCAAACAGCGGAACCCAATATCCAAGTCGCCCGTCGTCAGCGGTGATTCCGCTTTGATCTTCTTACCCGCCCGACGGATGCGCTCTTTGCCAATCTCACAGATATTTTTGTACCCAGCTTTGGCTGCTTCGCTCTTTTCGTCGCATACTTCGGGCAATTGGACCATAATAAACTTGCGCTTACCACCATCTTCGGCGTTGAGCTGCATCACCGCATGCGCTGTCGTCGCTGAACCAGAGAAAAAGTCGAAGATGATAGAATCAGGTGAAGTTGCATGAAATGTGATGCGCTTAATTAATTCAATAGGCTTTATAGTATCAAATCCAACTATATTTAATTCTTTTTTTAATATAGATTTTGCGTTTTCTGTAGTTCCAATCGTTTTATCAAAAAATCCCCAAAACGGATTCTCGTTATCGCTTTTTTCAAACTCTGGTCTCATTTTTATAATAACGGTATTATCCTTAATAAATAAGTTTCCACTGTTTTGAAAAGTGGCAACTTGGTTTTGACCAAGTTTCCACTGTTTTCCATGAGGTGGAACTACTGTAGTTACTTCATCTGAAATCGGATAAATCATAGTTTTCCTACCTCGAATACCTTTTGCGTTCATTAATTCAAGTGGATATTCTCGATAATATCCTTGCTCATCTTTTAATAAATACTCTTTTTTACCTTTACTAATAAGATTAAAGCGTATCTTACTATTCAAAGAATATACAAGCATTAATTCACATTTAGGTTGCAATTTATTATATGAAGTTTCTGTATTTTGTGATTTTGTCTTAGATTCCCAATATATTTCTCCAACAAATGAACATTGACCAAAAATCTCATCTGTAATTTTTCTTAGATTATAATTTTCATTATAATCTATTGAGATAAATATAACTCCATTTTCACTCAATAAATCTTTGGCGAGTTTAAGACGAGGATAGATCATATTAAGCCAATCGGTGTGAAAGCGCCCGTTGGTGTCGGTGTTTTGCACCATGCGATTGCCTTGATCATCGTACTGGCCGTCGCGATCTAAAAAGTCTTCCGAGTCTTCGGCAAAGTCGTCGTTATAAATAAAGTCGTTTCCGGTATTATACGGTGGATCGATGTAGATCATCTTGACTTGGCCGAGGTAGGTTTCGCGCAGGAGTTTAAGGACATCGAGGTTGTCGCCTTCGATGTAGAGGTTTTCGGAGTCGAATTTGCCTAGTGTACCATCTTTTCCGACGCTGTCTTCGACAATTGGGCGCAGTGTTGCCGCAATAGGGCTGTTCGCTTCGAGAATGGCCTTTTTCTTGTCGGGCCATGTAAACTGGTAGCGTTCTTCACGACCTTCAACGATCTCGTGCGACAATTCCTGTCGCAGCACGTCAAAATCGATCGCTTCGCGAATGGTGCCGTCTTCGTCTTTGATTTCTGTCACCGCATTCGGGAACAGTGCTTTGAGCTTGTCGATGTTTTGAGCGGTGATATCTTTGGTGTGCATGGTGAGTTTTTGCATGGTGTGAGTATCCTTATTTAGAATCCAGATTTATAATGGAATTTGCGAGCCTACGTTCTTGCTTTACTTGTGTTTTATAAAACCGTTCATCTAGAGCATTAACAAAAGTCCTAAATTCTTTTGCACTATTGATCACTACTTTTCTATGTTCAATATTCAGATCTGCATTTTCTCTAATGTATTTAAAAAGCTTCTTTTTGTCTTCATCACTATACTGATTAATCTTTTCAAGAATTGTTGGAATCATCCTTCTTAAGGTATTTGATGCATTTTTAGGATTATACTTGGAATTTTGACTAACGATTTCAAGTTTAAATATTTTTTCACACTCATCATCTGTCGCTTCTCTGAGAAGACTGTCAATTCCAGGGAAAATTGACTTTATAGTGAGTATATTTCTAAAGTACAGACAGTCATCTGTTATGGAATATACAGCATCTGGTAATTCATTAAGCTGTATTATAGAGTCAGGCTCCGAATATTGATATCCATTATCTAACCACAACAAAGATTTTCTTTTAATTAATTTTGATTTTGTAACATTTTGAAATGAAATTGTACTTTCGTTATTATCTATAATTATAATATAATTAATATTAGAAATATCATTTTTTGTAATTAAGTCATATTCACTAGTGGATATAACAGATGCTTTTATATATGATGGTGCAAATTGTGTAGTCGAAAACTCTTTAATGTAAAACCATTGATCATGATCAAGGATAGTTTGTGGTGAAAATTCAACAAACCTTTCATCTTGATTATTTATTAGATTAGGATAAATATAACTAGAATATGATGTTATTGCTTTAATTTCGTCATTAGTACGACTTTTATTTTTATTTATCAGAGCAAGAATGTTTATCATTTATTCTCCTTTGTCGATGTACGTAATATTGTTAACTCTACGAAGTGTTAAAAATGTCCTTATATTAGGATCTCGTATAATATCTCCCTTTGCGATCAGGAATATATTTACACCATTAGATGTTTTAATGTTATAAAAATGATAATTAAACAGTAAGAAGATTGGATTAAATTGCTGGGAGCCAGATTTTAGTAAAAATACAAATATCATTATATATACACAAACAAACACGCACCAATCACAGATGCTTAAACCAACAAAGAAATAACCTAAATATGTTGGTAGAAAATTTGTATCAGCAAGCTCAATTGAAGCAACATTGTTTAGAGTATCTGCCTCAAATGTATTTGAAATTTTTATTAACAAAAAGCAAACAAATCCAGAAACAGCAATTGTAATAACAAAAATGATTAATTGTAAAATACAAGTTGGTAATTGTGTGCTAATTGGGTTTGAAATTAAATAAATCGAAATTAACCATATTGTTGAACTTAATACGGATAGGAATTTATAAAACTTTTTCATTTTACAACTCCGTTATAGAGCTTTTGAATAAAAGTCGCCGCGTATTGAGCATTGCGAAAAGCGGCGGCCAAAGCGGCGTATTGGCAACGCCAATAGCCGCGCCGCGGAGCCGTATTGCGGAGCAATAGGCGGAGCCCCAATCCAAAGAAATCACGTGGCATCGAGTTCCTCCTTTAATTGGCGGAGCTCGGCGATGAGTTCAAGTTTGGTGCGTGGCTGTTTTTCGGTGCGCGCTTTGCGTTCGAGTTTTTCTATTTGGCGTTTGAGGTCGTTTCGGCGCAGTTGAAGTGCGATTTGCTCATCGAGTGTGCCGGGCGCGTCGAGGGGGATGGCGACGACGGCGCGAATGATGTTTTCCCAAACGAGTTGTGTGTTGAGGCCGACGACGGGAAGTTGGAATGATTCTGCGGGTTGCCAGTCGGTTTCAAATAGGCGGTCGCGATAGAGGGCGAGTTTGAATTGGCCGTCACATTCCAGAACCATGAGCAGGTTTTGCTGCATGAGGCGCGGGAGGGCCGACAAATTGTTTTTGTCGATGGTGCGCGATTTGACGAGGATATGCAGGACAAATGCGGACGCGACGGCTTCGCCTTCCGGGAGGCGGAGCGAGTGCGATGAGAGCTCGTTGACGAACGAGATGCGGCTGACGTTTGCGTCGAAGTGGCGTCGGCGTGCCGGGGTGAAGTACTCCGCAAATGTGCTGAATAGCTGAGTTTTGGGGAGTGCCCGATGGATTTCGGTGCTTCGAGGAAGGCCTAACATTTATCCCTCCTCCGCCACGACGATGAACGAAACGAGTTCGAAATCGTCCATGCCGTTGTGCTCATCGAGGAAGCCGATTTGGCGTCCGTGAAAGAAGGTTTGTAGGCTCGACTCGTTGTTGACGTTGACGATGGATTCAATCGCGCGGGTAAGCAGCTCGGATACGCGCGATAAATCGTCGAGCGTGGCGTCGGCGTTTTTGAGGGCGCGCACGCCTTTGCACGATTTGCGCAATTTGGACAAGATGCGGCGCGGTGACAAATGATTGTCAATAATTGAGCCGTCATTTGCGACGTAGACGAGGTAGAACGGGTGGATGCGATTTTGTTGACCGATGTTGACTTCGTTATTGGTGTTTCGAAGTACAAAAATCGCGCCTGCGGGGCAATCGGCGTTGGGCTGAACGGCGGCGCATAATCCCATCGGCATGTTGCGCACGGCATCGAGATTTTCGAGATAGCCGTTGAGATCGAGGCGAAATTCGTTGAGCCCCAGGTCCATGATCGACACGCCCTGATTCATTTCTTCGAGGTCGACGACCTCTTTTTGCAGGCGCTGTAATTGGCGACAGCGATATTCCAAATCGCCTTTTTCAGCGGGAGATAGCGGGTTTTCGGTAGCGTTGCCCGTGACGATGTCGATGCCCGTCATGCGCGTTCGCACGCGTTCTTCCAGTTTAATGTAATCTTCGAGTTCGAGGTCTGGCCAGAAATTGACGAGCTGAATTGAAGCGTTTGTTGAGCCAATTCGGTCGATTCGCCCAAAACGCTGGATGATGCGGACGGGGTTCCAGTGGATATCAAAATTGACCAGATAGTCGCAGTCCTGAAGGTTTTGACCTTCTGAAATGACGTCTGTGGCAATGAGCAAATCGATGTCGGCGTGCTCGCCCGGAATGAGGTGGCGTGCTTTCGAGCTCGGTGAGAAGTCCGATAGAATCTCGTTAAGTTCGCGGATTTTTGGCGAAGCCGTTGTGACGCAGCCATTGCCCGTGATCTTCGCAGAATTGAGATTAAATTCGGATTTTACATAAGGCGCTAAATGCTCATATAAATAATCAGCGGTATCGGCAAAGGCGCTAAATATAATGATTTTTTTATTTTGCGCATTGAACGGATGCTCAATTTTTGCACGAATTTCGTCTTTAAGAAGCCGAAGTTTTTCGTCGGTTTGGGACGTAATGGGTGAAATGAATGCCAAAAGCTGAGTAATGACTTCGACATCCGCTTGAAGGTGATCGCGCCAACTGATGTAATCCATATCAGCACAATCGATTTCGAAGTTTTTACCGACTGAAATGGTAATAATTTCGGCATCATCTTCTGAAATATCTTTTTCAATCTGTTCGTTTTCTACCCCTCGAATGGAGCCATTTTTTCGTGTTTCATACTCGGCAATTGCTTCAAGCTTTTTATTAATATTATATAAGACGCGTTCGAGCGTGAGGCGAAAGGCGTGGGCACAGCTTTCGATGCGTTTAAGCAGGTTTGTCGCCATGAGCTTTCGGATTCCGAGCTCTCGGCCTTGAATTGTAATGCCTTTATTATGTCCAAAACGCGCTTCGTATTTGCTAAGTTTTGACGGATGAATATAAAGCGACGGCGTATAAACGTGTAGATTGAGCTGATCTAATAAATCATAAACGGCATGATACGAAATATCGTCGTTGTCATTGGAGAGTTTTGCTCGCAATGAAATGGGCTTTAATCGCTGAGGAAACTTTCCGATTTCGTGCGAATAGTAGGTTTCAACGTGTTTTCGCGAGCGCGCGATAGTGACTGCTTCGAGGAGTTTAAAGAAATCGGGATCGAGTGCATTGACGAGGGAATCCGTCGTCCTTTCGTCAATCGGATTTTTGCACCATTTGGTGAATTCGCGTTGTGAATTCTTAAAGATTTCGTCGATTGAATGACGAAGATTGAGCTTTTGATTGAGTTGTTCCGATTGTCCTTCGTAAGCGAGTGCTAATTGATTTTTGAGATCGGCAAAACGATTGTTGACGGGCGTAGCCGAGAGCATGAGGACGTTTGTTTTGCGCCCCTTACGGATGACTTCTTTCATGAGGCGGTCATAACGATTGTCCTGTTTTTCAACTTCTGAATCGTCGTCATCATTAATATTTTGGCCGCCATTTCTAAAGTTGTGGCTTTCATCAATAACCAATAAATCGTAGTCTTCCCACTTAAATTGAGCGAGGTCGATGCCATTGGAGGAGCCTTTGGTGCGCGATAAATCGGAATGGTAAAGAACATCGTACGACAGACAATCGTCAATTAAAGGATTATTATGATAGTGGCTGCGATACATATTCCAGTTTTCGTAAAGCTTTTTGGGGCAAAGGACGAGAACGGATTTTCGGCTATCGAGATAATATTTAATAACGGCTAACGCAGTGAATGTTTTACCTAAACCGACGCTATCGGCGAGTATGGTGCCATGGTATTTTTCGAGATTATATAATATAATTTTAGCTGCCTGAGATTGGAATTCATAAAGCATATTCCAAATGCGGCTGTTCTGAAAATTATTGCTTCCCGATGCCGTAAAATCGCCGTCGAGGCTTTTGATAAATTCATTAAAAATATGATAAATTGAAATAAAATAAATAAAATCCGGGTCATTGTTCCGGAAAATATGCGTCAATCGTTCAATGACGGTCGGGGTTACATCGATGATTCGATGATTGTCATTCCAAAGTTGTTCAAAAAGTGAAAATAGTCGAGGGGCTTCGGAGCGTTCTGCAATTCGTATATCATAATACATGCACTCGCCTTGTTCGGAGCCTAAATCGGTGCATGTGAAGCCGTTGATGCCTGTAAAAACAGTGTCATCGACGAGGATGAACTGCAGCATGCGCTGCATTGTGATATTGGCTTTGAATTTTACGCGCTGCTCGATCCACGCCACGCATTTACGAGCCAATTCACGTTGGGTAAGCGTGTTTCTTGGGCGAATTTCGAATGCAGAGTTACACAAGGAACGCTCATAGCGCGAAATTGCAAATTGACCTGAGTTGTCGGATTTGTGTTTATCGCCCTCTACAAATGTTGGCGTAGTAAAAATGAAACGGATGCTTGAGGCGCGTTCAAGCTGTTTTTGGAGCTCGTGATAGGCGAAAATAGAAAACGAATCCGCGACGATTGAAATGGTGGATCCTGGGTGAATCGCCTTTTTGAGTTCGGGGCAGAGAAGCTCTGTGCAGTTGTCGATCGTTTTCATGCGTTCAACTCCTGCACAAAACAGTTCGTGGTATTGAACGCTGAAAATTCTATGTTAGTGGTTAATGGTGAATATTCTACATAAATTCGGGGGGGGGTAAGAATTATATTCTCAATAAACGGCATTATTCCACTCCAAAATTCACAAAAAAGCAATTCGAAAACGAACTGCAATGCACCTTATACCATATCTCATCCTTTATAGTAGGGATATTTCCCAGTCTCCTAGGGAACCTCTGAATAATTATCAGTTTTTTCTGGGGCTTTGTCCCAGCCCCCACCAAAGGACTGAGTCCTTTGGAAACCTCAATATTTTACCCACTATTCCTCGCTGGGGCCCTTCCTCAGTTTGCAATATAAAATGCACTTCGTTTCCCGAGCCACCTCACCTCCTTGTCACTTCGTGACATTCCCCCTCTCCATACAATGGCGAGGGGGAAATTAAGGTGTCATTTCATTTGCTTACTGGGCTCTGTGGTTTTCGCCATTCACAGGATGGCGAAAATCCTCGGCCCCCCCCCCCAGCTTTCTTCAATTCTGCCTAAAAATATCGTTTTATTCAGACTTTTCTTGGCTTTTTCAACAGGACGCAGTTCCAAACTTGAAAGCGTCCCCTTGGGTATTTGGGAGCTATATCATGATGCCAGTTCGCGTGTGGAAAAAAATATTAGATTTATCCCAATTCAATCATGATTGGCGAATGATCGGGGGCCTGATATTTATCGAAGATTTCGCAGGATACGACTCGTTCTTTTAATGCTTCAGAAACGAGACAATAATCGATGCGCCACCCCCGGCCGTTTGCAACGGCACTGCCCATCGGGGAGTACCATGAGTAACGGCGTTCATTGCCGTGATGAAGTCTGAATGCATCCACTAGACCGCACTCTTTGTACAACGACCAGAAACCATCGATTTCAAACTGCATCAGTCCCGGGGCTGAATCGATAGATTTCTCATATCGGCCCCAATAATCGTATTCCGTGCTGCAGACATTAAAATCTCCGACTATGACTACTGGTTTGACCGCTTGAAGATGCTTAATCAGAGAAGAAAAATGCGTATCGAATTGTTTGCGAAGTTCGTCTTTGTTTCCCGAATTTAGTACATAAACATTGACGAGATAATAATCGCCTAAATCGAGATAGAGGATTCGGCCAGGAATATATTTATAGGCATCGGCTTCAAAAATAGATTCCAATTCAGACAGCTGATTTTCTCGTACTTCGTGAACATTCAATGAGTTGTGATACAGCGTCATGACGCCGGCATAACCGTTCTTGAGTGTGTTGCTGCAAGCGGCGTGCTTGAGTTCAGTCATTGAGCTCTCTTGGCATTCTGCAAGTTTCGCGGCAATTTTATCGTCCTTGTTCATCTTCGTTTCTTGAAAACAATAGATGTCGGCTGGATGGTCTATGAGAAGACTTGCCATTTTGCCTGCGTTGACGAATGCATTCAGGCCGTTGATGTTATAGCTAATGATTTTCATGTATCGCTCCTGGGTATCGGTTGTTAGTTGTTAGTTGTTAGTTGTTAGTTGTTAGTTGTTAGTTGTTAGTTGTTAGTGGTTAGTGGTTAGTGGTTAGTGATTGTATGAGAAAAGAGCCGTGCCGCGTCACGGCTGTACAGTTGGGGGATTAGAAAATAGGTTAGTGGTTAGTGGTTAGTGATTAGTGGTTAGTGTTTAGTGGTTAGTGATTGTATGAGAAAAGAGCCGTGCCGCGTCACGGCTGTACAGTTGGGGGATTAGAAAAGAGGTTAGTGTTTAGTGATTAGTGTTTAGTGATTAGTGTTTAGTGATTAGTGATTAGTGGTTAGTGGTTAGTGATTGTATGAGAAAAGAGCCGTGCCGCGTCACGGCTGTACAGTTGGGGGATTAGAAAAGAGGTTAGTGGTTAGTGGTTAGTGATTAGTGGTGGAAAAAGATGTGCCTCGATATAGCCGTATTTGATTGTAAGAGAA